>JAJDTA010000195.1 GCA_022827405.1 Acidimicrobiia bacterium | reverse complement strand
CCGGGTGATGAAGCTGTGGAGCCAGGCCGAGACGCTGCGGCTCACCAACATGCGGGCCTCGCAGAATCGCCGGGCCGGCAATCCCGGACCGGAGGGCTCGGTGGCCAAGGCCATCCACGCCGAGCTGAACAAGTCGATCTTCGAGGAGTGCGTGAACCTCCAGGGGCCAGCCGGCTCGGTGGACTTCGACTACACCTTCCGCCGGCCCGACGTGGTGTCGGAGACTGGCGCCGAGCACGGCATCGGCCACGCTTTCTTGCGGGCCCGGGCCAACTCCATCGAGGGCGGCACCACCGAAATCATGCGCAACATCCTGGGCGAGCAAATCCTCGGCCTACCCGGCGAGCCCCGGGTGGACAAAGCCATCCCTTGGAACGAGGTCCCCCGCAACTAGCCCGCTGCCCGGGCGCCTGAATCCAATCAGACGCCGACTTCGGTTCGGCGGCGGTTGAGCCAGCCGATCACCGTCTGGGCCACGGCTTCTGGCTGTTCGGGCAGCAGGGCGTGGCCGGCGTCGGGGATAACCACCACCTCCACCCGGTCGCCGACGGCCTCTGCCAGCGCGTCGGCGTTGGCGGGCACGGCCAGGCGGTCGTCGGCGGGCTGTACCGCCAGAATGGGGGCGGTGCCTCCGGCCCACCAGTCGCCCACCGGGGTGGACACAGTGGCCTGCTCTTGGGCTCGGGCCAGCTTTGCGAACCAGCCGTCGGCCCACACGCTGGCGTCGTTTCCCGGCGCGAAGAACGCCCGGCCCACCGCATCGAGACGGGCTTCAGGCGGGTTGCGGGGGTCGAAGATCGTTCGCAAAGCCACGGCCATTTCGTCGGTGACGGGAATGAACCCGCCGCAGGCCAACAGCACCAGGCACTCCACCAATTCGGGGTGATCAGTGGCGGTCATACGGGCGATCCGGTTGCCGTAGGCGTGCCCGACAACCACCGCGGGGCCGCCGTCGAGTTCGCTGATCACCGCGGCCACATCGGCAGCCAGAGTGGCCAGAGTCTCCTCACGTTCGGCCGCCGCGCTGGCCCCGAGGCCCCGAGGCTCAGGGCACGCCACCCGGTAGCCCGCAGCAGCCACGTCGGCGGCCAGGCGGTCGAAATCGGCCGCCCCCCGGCCCAACGACGGCAGCATCACCACCAGCGGCCCCTGCCCGCAAACATGCACCTCGATCGGTCCGTGGCCGGTGGCAACCATCACAATCCGGGACTGTAACCCAGAGGCAATGAGGTCGAGCAGGCCAGCACATGTGACCGGCCTCTGATATCGCCGGTTAGCCTGTCGGCCAAGTGTCAGTCGCCGATTCCGCTGCTCCGCTGCTGTCCGTCGAGGGCGTACACAAGTCGTTCGGTGCCACCAAGGTGCTGGTCGACTTCAATCTGACTCTGCATCCCGGGGAGATGCTCTCGCTGCTGGGGCCGAGCGGATGCGGAAAGACCACGCTGCTGCGGCTCATCGCCGGCCTGGAGCAAGCCGATCAGGGCAAGATCGTGTTGGACGGGAACCCGGTGGACGGCCACCGCTCCTGGATCCGGCCTGAGGACCGCCAGGTGGGCATGGTGTTCCAAGACTGGGCGCTGTTCCCCCACCTAGATGTGGCCGGAAACGTGGGCTACGGGGTCCCCCGACGTCAGCGAATCGCAGAGGTGGCCAAAACGCTGGAGTTGGTGAACTTGCCGGGAATGCAGGAACGCACCCCCGACACCCTCTCGGGCGGCCAGCAGCAGCGGGTGGCGCTGGCCCGGGCCATCGCCCCCAAGCCCAAAGTGCTCTTGCTGGACGAGCCCTTCTCCAATCTGGACGCCGCTCTGCGGCGCGAGGTTCGCTCCGAGGTGCGCGAGCTGCTGCGCGATGCCGACATGACCGCGGTGTTCGTGACCCACGACCGAGAAGAGGCGTTGGTGCTGGGCGATCGGGTGGCGGTGATGGACGCGGGCCGCATTGTGCAGACCGGATCGCCCTCTGAGGTCTACCACCACCCGGCCACACCCTGGGTGGCGGCGTTCGTGGGCGCGGTGTCGATGTACCCCGCGGAGGCTGCGGGCTCCACAGCCGAGACCGATTTCGGGCCTGTTCCCCTCCTCGAACCTCGTTAGGGCCCGGTTGAGGTGGCGGTGAGGCCCGAGGACGTGGACTTGCGCGCGGCCGAGGGCGAGGGTGCCACCCACACCGTGGAGAACTTCGAGTTCCAGGGTGCTGATGCCGTGGTTACCGTGGCCAACCCCAACGGAGTCCGTCTCCGCGTGCGAGTCAGCGGCACGCAGAGCTTCTCCCCCGGCGACCGGGTCGCCCCCTCCTACATCGGTTCGCCTGCGGTGGCTTTCGACCGCGGCTGATCCCGACCATCAATCCACGACAATAAACTCCAGCCCGCTTCGCAATGGGTGTAAAGCAAGCTTTACCCTTCTGGGCTCCTGTGGATAGAGTCGCTCTTTGTGCGGTCGCCGACAATCCATTCCCCGGCACTGCTGAAGGTCGTCGCCATCGTGGTAACCGTGGGATTCGCCTTTCCCGCCGGCTACTTGGTGTGGCGCAACTTCACCTTCCACAGCGATCCGTTGGGCGTGCTGTTCTCCCAGCGCACTCAGGGACCTCTGCTGCGCACACTGCGACTGGCCGTGCTGGTCTCGGCCTCCACCGCGGTGTTCGGCACCGCTCTGGCCTGGCTGACCACCCGGTGCGACGTCCCGCTCAAGCGCATGTGGCAGGCGCTGTTGCCCCTTCCGCTGGTGTTCCCCACGTTCATCGGCGCCGCGGCGTTGATCCGCACCCTCAACCCCGGAGGTCTTCTGTCGGATTGGCTGGACAACCTGGGGCTGGTGTGGGACGTGGAGATACGGGGCCTATTCGGCGCGTGGCTGGCGCTCACGCTGTTCACCTATCCCTATGTGTACCTGCCCGTGGCCGCCCGGCTGCGGCGCCTGCCCGGGTCGGCCGAGGAGACCGCTCGTTTGCTGGGCGACAGCCCGCTGACCGTCATCCGCAGAGTGGTGCTGCCCCAAACGGCGACAGCCATCAGCGCCGGCACCCTGCTGGTGTTCCTCTACGCCATCAGCGACTTCGGCGCGGTGCAACTCATGCGCTACGACACGCTGAGCCGGGCCATCTACACCACCCGGCTCAACAATCAAACCGTGTCGATGGCCCTCAGCGTGATCCTGCTGGTGCTGGCTGCGGTGGTGGTGCTGGTTGAGCGGGGCGCAACAAGGCGATATGAGCACGCCGCACCGGTGCGATCGCGGAGTCCGGTTATCTATCGGATGGGCCGCGCCAAACCGATTGCGGTGGCGTTCCTAGCCGGAGCGGTGGCGCTGGCTCTTTTGGGGCCGATGGCATCGCTGGCCGACTGGACTATCGATGGCATCAGGCTGGAGGCATCCGGCGGACGAGACCTTCTCGTGGGATGGGATGACGTTTGGTCGCCGACCTGGAATACCGCCTATGGCAGCCTTCTGGCCGCGGTGGTCTCGGTGGCTCTGGTGCTTCCCGCCGCCTACCTCGTGGTGCGCCACCGATCCCGGATCGGCACGGTGGCCAACGCGGTGATCGTGTCGGCATTCGCTCTTCCCGGAATCCTCATCGGGCTGGCGCTGCTGTTCTGGACCCTGAAGACCGACGTCGGCAGCCACCTCCGCAACACCCTGGTGTTGCTGGTGTTCGCCTACATGGTGCGCTTCGGCGGCCAGACGATGCGCACCTCCCAAGTGGCGGTGGCTGCGGTGTCGTCGCGGCTGACCGACGCGGCCCGCACCCTGGGAGCCCGATGGGTGCGCCGCTTCCGGTCGCTGGAGCTGCCGCTCATGGCCCCGGGGCTGTTGGCCGGGGGCGGTTTGGTGATGCTGTCGGTGATGAAGGAGCTGCCCATCACCCTGCTCATCGCCCCGTTCGACTTCCCCACCCTTACCACCAAGGCGTTCAACAGCATCGAAGAGGCCTTCGTGGCCGAGGCCGGCATCTGGTCGGGCGTGCTCGTGGTGCTGTCGGCCGTGCTCACCTGGATCTTCGTAGTCCGCCGGGCCGATCATTTCGACTAGCGGTGCCGACGCGAGTCTGTGACACGCTGCGGGAATGAGCATCGAGCCGTTTGAGATCGACGTCCCCCAAACCGACCTAGACGACCTGCACCGGCGTCTGGCCATGACCCGGTGGCCCGACACCGTGCGGCCGGGGTGGGACGACGGCGCCGACGTGGCCTACATGCGGGAGCTCTGCGAGTACTGGGCCGACGGCTACGACTGGCGGGCCCGAGAGGCCTATCTCAACGCCTTTCCCCAGTTCACCGCGGCTGCGGCCGGCGAGCGGGTGCACTTCTACCATGTGCGCTCGCCGGAGCCCGCCGCGCTGCCCATGGTGATGATCCACGGGTACATGGGCTCGGTGGTGGAGTTCCGGGAGATGATGGGACCGCTGTCCGACCCGGCCGCCCACGGTGGCGATCCGGCCGACGCCTTCCATATTGTGGTCCCGTCGCTACCCGGCTACGGCTTCTCCGGTCCTACCGCCAACCCCGGTGTGGACATGCACCGCTGCGCGGAGGCCATCGCCGGGGTCATGGAGCAACTGGGGTATGAGCGCTACATCGTGCAAGGAGGCGACTGGGGGGCGCTGGTCACCCGGCGCATGGCCGAGGCTTACGGCGACCGGCTCATCGCCGCCCACTTCAACATGCTCTTCGCCCAGCCCACCGCTGAAGAGGCCGCCGACCCCGAGAAGATGATGGAGGGGGTGACCGAGGCCGAACAGGCGGCCATGGCCCGCTCGCTGGAGGTGATCACCGGAGGCACCGGCTACATGGCCATGCTGAGCACCAAACCCCAGACCCTGGCGGTGGCCCACAACGACTCCCCCGCCGGTCTGGCCGCCTGGTTCATTGAGAAGTACCAGCACTGGTGCGACCTGGACGACGGCGATCTGGAGAGCGTGTTCACCAAAGACCAGCTACTGGACAACGTGATGCTGTACTGGATAACCGCCACCGCGGCGTCATCCGGGCGGCTGTATCTGGAGTCAGCCCGGGCTGGCACCTCGGCAGTGGATTCCTGGACGGGCCAGATCACCGTGCCCACCGGCCACGCCGTCTACCCCCGCGAGCTGCTGCAAACCCCGCGGGCATGGGCCGAGCGCCGCTACAACATCGTCCACTGGGCGGTGCAGCCCAAAGGCGGCCACTTCGCCCCCTTCGAGCAGCCCGAGCTGTTCACCGACGACCTGCGGGCCTTCGGCCGCCTGTTCCGCTGAGAGGCCGCCGGTCAAGAGCCCCTACCGAAGACCCCTACACCTCTTGCAACACTCGAGCGCTGCGACGGTCCACCTTTCGATCGCTTTTCACAATGATCTTGGTCACGTGGCTGAGGTCGAGTTGGCTGAGATTCCAGGAATTGCGGAAGCCATGGCGAAGCAGCTCTAGATAGAGCAGGCTGGGACTGGGGTCGGAGCATTCAGCGAGATGCTGTCGAACGATCTCTTCTACGGCGGTCTCAGGAGGATCGACCAGCTCGCCAGCCGCACCTTCAGCGACGCGCATGGTGAGCATGAGATCGAGTGTGGCTGTGTTCTCGAATCCGGATGCAAGCCCCTTCACTGAACGTTGGCCCTTGTCCAGCATGGCGATGAGTTCCGGGACTACCTCCAGGCCAGCGGCTGCAATGGACCGCTGAAGTAGCTGCCACACCTTTCCAGAGCTGTTGCCGAAAAGCAGGGTGATGAACCCTCCCGGCTTCACTACACGAAGGCACTCTCGCAGGGCATCAGTCATGATCTGCTCGTATCGCTCAGCAGTCCGGACGGCGCCAGTGTCTACTCGGTCGATTACTGCCTCTTTGTCCGGGTCGGTGAATTCAGATAACCAGGCCTCTTGAAAGAGGTTCATATCCGAGTAGAAGATGTTGGCCCCGAAGGGTGGGTCGGTAAATACGTAGTCGACCGAATGATCTTCGAGTGGCAAGTCATCGGCGCTCGCGCGCTGGTAGCTGATGCCAGGATCATCTTCAGGGACCCAATTGAGGCGAGTCCGACGTTCTGCGGCGATCCACCGGTCGGAGCGGATTGCAGCTTCGACCTTCCTGCTGAAGAGGTCGAAGACGTTCCACTCGTAGAACACCGGGGCAACGTAGTAATTGGCGTTTGCTGCATTGAGCGGGCGCTGACGCGACCACTGGTACCGCTTGCTCGCCCTGGTCAATATGGCCGTGAAGGCAAACCGCAGCTTGTCACGCAGGTCTACTTCATCAACCTCGTCGATCCCGGCGCGTAGTGCAGCAAGAGCACAGAGATTGCGTTGAGAATAGAACGAGGCCACAGATGTCAGTCCGTGTCGACCAAGCGCAGAGGCAACGTACATCTGGCGAGACTCCTCGATGTCCACATCAGGCCACATCAGACCGGACGAGTCGGCTTCCTGAATCGCGGGTCGATGGGCCTGCTCGATCTGGGTCCGAGAGCAATCACAGGCAATCGAATCCACTACTGGTCTCTCATGGAGCCGCTGGCACCTACTCGAAACTGGCGCACCGCAGCCAGGGCAAGCCATCTGGGTCTTCCTCCAGTCGGCTGCTTCCAAGCAGTAGTAGAAGTTGAAGTCTTGCCCGCAGGCTGGGCACTCCATGACCGCCGACCAAACCGTCTTGGCGATCTCTGCGTTGTCCCCGCAGAGCCCGCACTTCACGGCATAAACCCGGCCAACACGATTGCTCGCATGTTCGACGACCTCATCGGCCCTCTTGCGCAAGTGTTCTTCCGACACCTGGTTCACATAGTTGGTCCCGATGTGTCGCCCCAGCACAGAAACGTCGAACAGCCGTGCTCGACGACCAGTCATGAGAGCGGCCACTCCGGTCATCCCCGAACCTGCGAAGGGGTCGAGCACGACTTCACCCTCACTGGTGAACGCCTCGATGAACGGCACAATCCCCGCTACCGGCACTTTGGTCAAGTATGCGTGGGCCATGTACACCGGGTCACTGCGCTTGACTGCAACCATCGACGGCAGGGCGGGAAGCCCGGTTTTGCTCACAGCCCCGACCTTACCCACCATGGGTGACAGTAACGGGTAATGCGCCGGTACACTCCCGGCAGTCATGAGTGCAGGCAGGGCCTAGTGGGCTTCAAAGAGGACGCCGACTTCGCACGCTTCGTGTCGGTGGGAGCAATTGGAACTGCCGCGGTGGCCGATCACCTTCAAAATCAGCTCAATCACCAGCCGATTGAGCTCGAGCGCTATGCCATGGCCAACAAGGTTTGGCAGACAAAGGTCAAGCGGCTGCGGCTGCCTGACCTTTTGTGTGTGCGGTGTGGCTTGAGAGTGGAGTCGAGGGCAAAGTCGAAGCTCAAAATCATGCTGTCGCATTCGGACACTCCCGGCCGAGAGTGGGACGCGGGTGGGATGCGTCAGGATGACCTGTTCGCCTTCCTCCACACCGACATCAACCAGGATCCGCCGCATTGCGGCGCTCCCATCTTCTTTTCGACTGAGGCACTCCGAGCCAGCATCGCGCAGGCTAGGAGATCAGCGCCGAAAGCAGCATCGGAAGGGTCCGAAATCACCCTCACATGGCCCTGTTGGGTTCCGACCAAAAGAGGGCAGTATCTCGGTGTCGACGATGAAGGCCGGATCGTGTTCTCAGGCGTGGACGAGAAAGTTCAGCGATACTGGCAATGGCGAGATTGGGGTGGTCCGAGATTTATCTACTCGGAACCGGGAGATTTCATAAGGGGCGGCGAACAAGTTCTCGCTGGAGTCGCCGAACAGACTTCCAACCCAATGTGCTCGGGAGACTCATGGGACTTGGCCGCGGCCCTATACTCCAGCGAGGTCGTCGAGCGGTATGCAGCGGTCAAAGCAGCAGGATCAATGGAGCTTCGCGAACTGTTCAGCACCCTGTCGAGTATGAGCAGCGACTCCAGCGAAGATTGGAGAGTCCGACTTGAGGCCCAGATCGCTCTAGCACGGCTTGAACCTGATCCTTGGGTCAGGAGAATCACGGACCAGATTTCAAACCCCCAATCCGAGGCCGATCAGCAGATGGAGGCAGTCCTGGCAATGTCAGAACTCCCGTCTGAAGCCGCAGCCGAGGCTCTTGATCGGATTGCGGCGAAAACAGACCTTCCAAATGAACTGAGGGCGGCAGCAGCTTGGGGACTGGGACAAGGGGCGGCGCGGAACCCAGAATTGCTGATCGACCACTTCGTCGATCCGGAACCCATCGTCGCTCTGCACGCAATTTCCTCCGTAGATGAACTCTCAAGTGATCTGCAGCGGAAGCTCGTCGGCTGGATGGCCGAAGAAGGAGTGAACCGGGCTTCTGCTGCCGCCCAACTCCTTCAACGCCACGGCTGCGTCGACTCGCTTCTAGAAGCCACGCAATTTGGCGACAACGCTCGCCTATGGGCACTTCGAGCACTGGGAGAATTGCCCCCGGCATTGGTCAGGTGTCTAGCCGGAAGCCGACTAACTCCCGATATCGAACAGGTACTACGCCCGATGTGGTTGGGACAGGACGATTGGCTCAGGCAGGACGGTAAAGAGGGTCTTGACGCCCTCGATGTTCAAAAGATCCGGTTCCGCTAAGCGTCGACTGGACTGATCGCTAGGCGAATCGGGCGGAGCGCATGGCTAAGAGGTCGCCGTCGGATGCCTCTAGCACCTCGCGGGCCTCGTCGGGGCCCTTCATGCGCAGCGGGCAGGACACGACCACGTCCATCACCTGGTTGAGCCGGCCGAAGGCGATCCAGCAGCCGATGGCCAGGGTCATCTCCACCACCAGCTCTTCGCCGAAGTGCCCGACCATGCGGTCCATGAACTCCTGGTCGATGGACAGGTGGTCGACCGCGAATTTCTCCGCGTACTCAAGGGCGTCCCGCTCGGCTTCGCTGAAGCCGTCGTATTCGTTGCGATTTCCGACGTTGAGGTAGTCGTCCTCGCTCAGTTCATATTGCGCCAACGACGCAATGCGAGTGTCCAGTCAAACCACGCACTCGTTGATCTGGGCGATCCTCATCCGCAGCAGCTCCCTCAGCCGCACGGGGAGCTTGCTCTCGTTGTACACCGCGCCGCTAAACGCCGATGCCGGTCCGGACAGCGCCGGCGTCATCATCCACAACCGGTGCAGTTCCTCTTCGGGGCCGTCGGGAATCCGAATTCGTGCCATGCCTCCTCCTTGGCTGGGGTCGTCCACACAGTACCGCCCCGTGTTCCTCTTGCCCCTACAGTCGATGGAATGGGTGCCGTTGGCCGACGATTGACTGCCATTGCCCTAGCCGTCTTGATGGCCTTATCAGCCTGCTCATCTTCTGAGAAGTCGGCCGAGCCAGCGGCACCGACGGCTGATTCGACTCCGAGGGCAGAGCAACCACAGGCCCAAGCGACCGCCGAAGCTGAACCGACATCCGCGCCTGAGGCAACTCCTGAGGATTCACCGGACGGCAGCCCTCCTGAAGTGATCGAGCATGCCGCCGACTGGCCCTTGCCCAATCGGGACAACGCCGCCACCCGGGCCACGTTCGACAGCCCGATCGACTCGTCCAACGTACACAGACTAGAGGTGGCCTGGACTGCCGATGTTCCCGGCGGCAGCACTTGGGGCAACCTGGCCACCACGCCGCTCATCTTGGGCGACCGGGTGTATGTGGCCGGCCTCGACGGCGGGGTACAGGCCATCGACCGCAAGTCCGGCAAGGTTCTCTGGACGGCGGGGCGCCGGGGCGGCATGTACGGCCCCTCGGGGGTCGTTGTGGGCTGGGGCAAGGTGTTCGCCACCAAGATCGGCTGGCGTCAGCGGGGCCAGCTCATCGCGGCCTACGACGCCAGCACCGGCGAGGAGGTCTGGGCCACCGACATCACCGGGGGCGACCTCAGCGAAATCAACGTGCAGCCGTTCGCCTACAACGGGTTGGTGTACGCGGCCACCAGCGGCTTCCCCGCCGGGGCCCGGGGCACGATCCACGCCTTGGACCAGGCCACCGGTGAGATCGTGTGGTCGTTCGCCACCGTGGAGGACGAAGACCTGTGGGGAAACCCCAGCATCAACAGCGGCGGCGGAGCGTGGTATCCCCCCGCGCTGGACACCGAGACCGGCACGCTGTACTTCGGGGTGGGCAACCCCTACCCCTTCCCCGGCGCCCCCGGCTGGCCGGCGGGATCAAGCCGCCCGGGCGACAACCGGTGGACCAGCGGCACGGTGGCCCTTGACGCAGCCACCGGCGAGCTGCGCTGGGGGTTCCAGGCCTTCCCCCACGACATCTTCGACCGCGACCATGTGCTGGTGACGCTGGCCCATGCCGAAGACCACGGCATGGACCGTGACGTGCTCGTGACTGCGGGCAAGGGCGGGGTGGCATTCGGCCACGATCCGGCCACCGGCGAGGTGCTCTGGCGTACCTCGGTGGGCCAGCACCAGAACGACCACCTGGAGAGCTTCGACAAGCCGGTCGAGGTGATGCCCGGCGCCCAGGGCGGCATGGTGACTCCGGTGGCGACAGCCGACGGCGTGTTCTACGCCGTGGTGGTCAACGCCCCCAGCTTCTACGAGTCAGACCAGGTAACCAGCGGCGGCGAGGGCACCCAACTGTTCACCCGCCCCAGCAACGTAGTGGCCATCGACATCGCAACGGGCGACATCGTGTGGGACGTCGAGATCATCTCTCAGTTCCCTGACGTTCCCGCCGCAGACGCGTTCGGCGGCATGACGGTGGTTAACGACTTGCTGTTCACGTCCACGTTCTTCGGGGAGCTGTTGGCCCTAGATCGGGCCACCGGCGAGATCGTGTGGCGCCACCAGGCCAAAGGCGCCACCAACGGCTGGCCCGCGGTGGCCAACGACATGATCATCTACCCCATCGGCCTTGTGGAGGAGCCTGGAATCCCCCACCTGCTGGCCCTGCGCCTGAAGCCCTAGTAGCTGGAGAGCCGGCCGCTCAGCCCAATTCGGGAAAGCGGCTGCGGGTGCCGGCCTCGGCCCAGTCCATGTGGTCGCGCACGTATTGGTTGGCCGCGTCTTGGGCCGGCGAGTAGTCCCATGAGATGCGGCTGTCGTCGCCCATGGCGGCATGCACCAGCCGCCGGGCCTGCTGGGAGGCCAACACCTGCTCCCGGATGGCATCGCTGTCCCAGCGCTGGCTCACCTCGGCAGCGAATTCTGCGGCCAGGTCCGCATGGTCGGGATCGTCGGCCAGGTTGTTCTGCTCTTGCGGGTCGGCATCCACGTCGTAGAGCAGGGCGGGGTCGGTGTCGCAGTGGATGTACTTGTAGCGGCCCCGGCGGATCATGAACATGGGGTGAGAGGTCATCTCCGCGGTGTACTCGGCGAGCACCTCCTCAACGGGATCGCTCCCCCCGCTGGCCGCATCCCACAAGCTCCTACCGGCCAGCGGGACTGCCGGCTCAACCCGGTTGCCTCCATCGGCGGCGATGTCCAGCAGGGTGGGCGCCAGATCGAGCAAAGAGCAGGCATTGGGAACCGTGGTGTTGGCCACCCCGGGACCGGCCATGATGAACGGCACCCGCAGCGAACGCTCGAAGAAGCTCATCTTGAACCACAGCCCCCGCTCCCCCAGCATGTCGCCGTGGTCGCTGGTGGCGATCACCACCGTGTTGTCGAGCTCGCCGGTCTCCTCCAGCGCTCGGACCATCCGCCCCAGCCACGCGTCGACGTAGCTGGTGTTGGCGTAGTAGCCGTGGCGGGCGTTGCGGCACTGCTCGTCGGTGTAGCCCACGGTGTCGGCCTCGATGCCCCGGCGGATGCGCAGGCTGTGGGGATCGAGCGATTCGAGGTCCACTGGTTCGGGCAGGTCGATGGCGTCGTGCTCGTAGAGGTCCCACCACTCAGGACGGGCCACATAGGGATCGTGGGGGTGGATGAACGACACCGTGAGGAAGAACGGCCGGTCATCGCTGTCGCGGGCCAAGTCGTAGAGCTTGCGGATGGCCGCAAACCCCACCTCCTCGTCGTAGTCGAGCTGGTAGGTGGCCAGGGCCTGCCCGGCCTCCGACAGGCTGTCCATGTTGTGGTACCACTTGTCGATCCGCTCACCGGCGTTGTCCCAATCGGGGGTCCAGGCGAAGTCAGCGGGGTAGATCTCGGTGTTGAGCCGCTCGGCGAACCCGTGGTGCTGGTCGGGCCCGATGAAGTGCATCTTCCCAGCCAGCACCGTGCGGTATCCGGCCAAGTTGAGGTAGTGGGCCAGCGTGGGGATCGACGCCGGAAACTCCGCCGCGTTGTCCCACGCCCCGATGGCCGATGGCAGCTGCCCCGACATCATCGAGAACCGCGACGGTGCACACAGCGGAAAATTGCAGTAGGCGGCGTCGAATCGAGCTCCCCGCTCGGCCAAGGCGTCCATCGCCGGCGTCCGCACCAGCGGATGCCCATAAGCCCCCGTGAAATGCGGTGCCAGCTGATCAGCCATCACCACCAAGATGTTCGGCTTGGCCATAGCCCGCGAGCGTACTGGCGAGAGTCGCTCCGAGAGCCCTTCTTCTGGGTCAGTGCAGGTCGAACAAATCCAATCGGTTTGCTTGACTTGCCCAAGCCAAAATTTGGGCATCAGCCGTTGCTAGACGGAAGCCACCCCTGAGAGCAGTTGCCACAATGATCCGATCCATTGGATCCTTGTGAAACCCGTCGTCTCCTAGCTGAACCGCCTTGACCATGATGTCTCCAGTTGGGGAAACCTCCCGTATGCCATCGGAGAGAAGCCGCAATCGCAGGCTGGAAGTGGGTGGCATCCGGACCATGTTGTTCCTGGGCTTGCGCCGGATGTGCTCCAATTCCCAAAACGTGACTGAGGAAACCGCCGCTTCACCATTCAGCATCGCGGCATCTACCTCATCCATGCGATCGCTGCTCATCTTTCTTGTATCCCCAGTGGCACACCAAACGAGGACGTGCGTATCCAGCAGGATCACGAGTGGGGCTCATCAGGAGGAGCAGGATTTAACCACCACGGCTGGTTGTCCCCCCATTCGGCCATGATCTCGTCCCATTCCTCTTCGGTGTATGCACTTTCAGATGGATCGTCAATCGCGGGCATCATCCCCTTGTACCGGCCGCGGATTCCCCGAGGCTCGTACCCCGCTGGCACCAAACGAGACACCGGGCGGCCATGCTTGGTAATGACGATTTGCTCACCAGTGTCATTCACCTCATCCATGAGCTTTAGGCACTTTGCCTTGAACTCTCCAGCAGAGATGGTGCGATAGGGCGTCTCCGGCGACATGGTTCAAGGATAACAGTCTGAGATTATTATGACCATTTAATAGGTCATATCTAGTCAATGGTTGAACTGGATTGGGGGCGGGTGGTGGCGATGGTGCCGTAGAAGACGCCGATGAGGACGATGACCGCGCCGACGGCGGCAACAGGGCGGGGCAGTTCGTTGAAGAACGCGGCGGCCCATATCGTGCCAGCCACCGTCTCTATTGGGGCGAACAGGGCCACGTCGGCCACGGGGGCGAAGCGGGGGGCGTTGGACAGGGCCAGGCGGCCGAAGGGGTTGAACGCCAGACCCATGGCGGCGATCGACAGGTAGGCCCGCAAGTCGAGTGACAGTGGCGACGCCCAGTACACCAGGGCCACCACGGTCATCACCCCGCCGATGGACAGGCCCACCAGCCGGCTCATGTCGGGGTACCGGCGCCACATGGTCAAGCTCACCGCAAAGCCCAAGATGGCCAAGACGCCCAAGAGATCGCCGGTGAGGGTGGGCTCCCCCACCGAGCTGGACACAATCGCCCCGATGCCCGCCATGGTGATGGTGATGGCGATGGCCGTTGTTCGGCTGATGCGCTCCCTCAGCCATATCCAGGCGCACACCGCAGCCATCAAGGGCACCGCGGCCACGATGGCCACCACGTTGGCCACCCGGGTTTGGGTCACGGCGATGACGAAGCAGAGCTGGCTGCCCCCGGTGAGCGCCCCAATGACCAGCTGCTGCCAGGGGTGGCGGCGGAACGCCTCCAGCGGCCAGCAGCCGTCCACCCGATGGCTCAAGGCGGTGTAGAGGGGCACCGAGCAGCACGCCACCCAGAAGGAGACATCGACGGCGTCGGCCTCCGAGAGCCGGATCCACAGCGAGTCGGTGGACACCGACAGCATCCCCACCCCGGCGAGCAACCAGCCCAGCCGCCGTCGATCACTGGACTGGACGACATCCATTCGGTGGGCCGTAAGGGACTCGAACCCCTGACCCCCTGCGCGTCATGCAGGTGCTCTAGCCAACTGAGCTAACGGCCCGGAATGTGCCAGGCTAGCAGCATCAGTAGCGAGTACGGGGAGCCGCTCAGATGAGCACGAGGCGGGTCGTAATTGTTGGCGGGGGGTTCGCGGGGCTGAGCGCGGCCTACACGCTGAAGAAGCGGGGCTTCACTCCCCTCCTGCTCGAGGCTTCCGAGCGTGCGGGCGGGCGCGGCAAAGGCGAGAGGGTGGACGGGTTCTCCCTGGACATGGGGGCATTCGTCTTCACCACCACCTACGACACGGCCTTCCGCATCTGCGAGGAGCTGGGCCTGCCGCTCGTGGAGTCGACAATGATCTTCGGCCACCACCGCAATGGGAAGTGGGTCACCACGACGCCCGACCAATCGCTCCTGAATTTCGTTCGGCAGCTGCCTGCCGCCTTGGCCATGGGCTTCCTCTCCCCCTCGGGCATGCGGGCCGGTTCCAAGGTGATGCGGCAGTTGTATCGCCAGGAAGAATACCTGAGTTTCGCCAGCGACAGCCGTCTCGCCGAGATCGACGACGACGAGACCTTCGGCGACTACCTCAGGCGGCACAAAGTGCCCGAGAAGCTGAAGATCTCGCTCAGCGGCCCCCTGAAAATGGTGTTGGGCGATGCCGCGCCCGCAGGCCAAGCGCTGATGCGGGCCTACATAGGAGAAACGATGCTCAGCGGCGGCAAGGTGTATATGCCCGAGCGCGGCATCGGCTCGTTCAATACCGCTCTGGCCGACGCCTGCTCCGATGCGATCCGGGTGTCCACCCCCGTGAGGAGGATCACCGTGGCCGACGGCGCGGCGACCGGCGTGGTGGTTGACGGCGAGACCATCGAGGCCGACGCGGTGATCTGCGCCGTGCCCGGCACGCAAGTCTCTGGGCTCATCCCCGAACTGCCTGAAGAGACCCGCCGCGCGCTCAGCACCGTTGACTACTCAACCGGCTGCCGAGTGGTGATAGGCCTCGACCGCCGCCCGCTCCCTGCGGGGTGGCACGGCGCGCTCTACCCCGAAGACGACGACACCCCGCTTCTGATGGACCGGACCACCTTCCTGCCCGCCTGTGCCCCTCCCGGCCACAGCATCCTCGACCTGCTCATCGGCCTCGACCGGGCTAAAGAACTCATCCCGCAAGACGACGAAGAGGTAAAGCGCCAAATGCTGGGCGCCGCCCGCCGCAACGCCCCTCCCGGGTCCGCCCTACCCGCCGACGACGAGGGTCTGTTCTTCCGCGTGTACCGCTGGGAAGAGGCCCTGTGCATGGGCAAGCCAGGAATGCTCGCCCAGATGGCCAACATTCCGGGCCAGCTTGCCGGACGCATAGACAACCTCTACTTGGCCGGCGATTACATGGCCATCCCCTCAGTAAACGGCGCCCTCTCCAGCGGCCACCACGCCGCCACCCAAGCCGCAGACTCGCTGGCTACTCGCGCCGACTAGCGGCATTCTAGTCAAGTCTTGGGCGGTGGGGGCATGTAGGTCTTGCGGCTGGGTTTGAGGGCCATCGACTGAAGTGTCGTCAGCAGGCCCAAAGAAGCGCCGGTGGGATCAACCACTGGTACTCGCACGAGCTCAGCCTCAAGCTTTTCCTGGAGGGTTGCCGCGACTCCGAGCATGCCGGTACAGCCCAGCACCAGCACGTCGGCACCGCCGGTTTCGATGGCCCGGCATGACGCCTCAAACAGGCTCTTGAGTAGCGAGTCGCCGTCGTGCAACTCGAGCACCGGGGTGTCGATGACCTCGATGGTGGCCAGGCGGCTGGCGACACCCATCCGGGCGATGAGTCCGGAGATCATGGGAGTCACGTTTTCCAGCACCGTAACCACTGAGAATCGTTCGCCGAGGGTGAGTGCCGTGGCTATCGCAGGTTCGAATCCGCCGACAACGGGAATGTCGACGATCTCTCGTGCTGCTGGCACGGCGGGATCGCCAAAGCATGTGATGAAGACGGCGTCTGCGCCGTTGCCGGCGGCTTTGGCCACTTCAGCAACGATCTGGGGTCCGGCTAGGACTTCGTCGTAGAACGACTCGATCGATGCCGGTCCGGCCTGCAGGTGGGATACCTCCAGTTCGACTTCGGTTCCGAGGAAACTCCGAGCCTCCAGTTCGATCTGTTCGTTGAACTGGTCTGATGTTATGGGGACGACGATGTGGATTTTCACGGGTTGCCTTTCTTTGTCGGTCATGTTCGGCGGTTTCGGGACCAGGCGTCGGCGGCCACGGCGACAAGGATCACGACTCCTTGGATGATGCGCTGCCAGATGGGGTCGATTTGGTGGAGATTGAAGCCGTTGACCATGAAGGCGATGAAGAGTGCCCCCAGCAGCGTCCTCCACACTGCGCCGTTGCCGCCAGCGATGGAGGTGCCTCCGACGACGATCGCGGCGATGACGCCGAATACGAAGCTGAAATCGTCAGACGGGGTGGCGCTGATGGACCTCGACGAAGCGACGACGCCAGCGAGTCCGGCGGCCAGCCCCGACAGTGCGAACACCAGCACGATGATGCGGCCGGTGCGGATGCCGGCAAGCTTGGCTGCCTCGATGTTGCCTCCGGTGGCGTAGACGTGTCGGCCGAACCAGGTGGCCGACAGCGTGATCCAGGCGATGGCCACCACCCCCAGCGAGATCCATGTCGCGGTTGTCAGCTCAGCAACCCGGGTTCGGGCGATGTCGCGGTATTCCTCGCTCTCTGGGCGCATGATGCTCCGGTCGCTAACGAGAAAGCCGATCCCGAAGACGATGAACGACGTCGCCAGCGTGGTGATGAAGGAGTTGATCTTGGCAAACGAAACGACCGATCCGTTCACCGCTCCGACGAGGAGGCCGAATGCACATCCCGCCAGCAGCGCCAGGATCACCGAGCCGGTGGCGTTCTCGATCCGCAGAGCGACGAGTGGAGCGGCCACCGCCACCGCGGAGATCGACACGTCGAACCCGCCGGCGATCATGGTGAGGGTGGCCACCGATGCGGCGATCAGCAGGGTGGCTTGCTGGTCGAGCACGTTGCGAAGATTGGGACCGGTCAAGAACCCATCGGTGGTGATAGCCAGCACCAAGAACAGAGCCAGTGTCACCCAGACGATCCCGTATCGGGCCAGGGCAGCAAAGGGTGTGGCGTTCACTGTGGGCTCGTTTTCAGGCCGTCGGGGCACGGAGTGGGTTCGCCACCGAAGGCCTGACGCAATATGTCGGCCTCGTCGAGGTCGGGATGGGTGAACTCGGCGACGAATTGGCCATCTCTCATTACGACGATGCGGTGGCAGAGACCGATCAGCTCCTCCAGCTCGGACGACACGATCAAAACGGCCAGCCCGCGACCGGCCGCCGAGGCGATCAAGTCGTAGATCGACCGCTTAGACCCCACGTCCACACCTCGGGTCGGCTCGTCTGCAATCAGGACTTTGAGTCCGGTGACCATCCAGCGGGCAAAGAGGCTCTTTTGCTGGTTGCCGCCTGAGAACAGGTGGACCGGGGTCTCCAAACCTCCGCCTCGCACCTCCGCTCCATCCACCGCAGCAACGACGAGGTTGCGCTCGGCGCGCCTGAAGACGATGCCAGCCTTGGTGGTGTGCTTCAGGTGGGGAAGGCTGACGTTTTCCCGCAGGCTTCTATCGGGAAGCAGGCCCTGGTCCCGGCGCGACTCTGGGATCAGGCCCAGGCCGAACCGAATTGCACGCGTCGGCCTGAGACGGTTCCCGCCCAGCACTCGGTGAAGAGGTCGTCCGGAGGGTTTGGTGAGGGGCTTCCCGGAGATCTGGATTTCGCCTTCGGCCATCGGGTCTGCCCCATAGACCGCTCGCACGAACTCTGTCCTGCCCGCTCCGACGAGGCCGGCGAGGCCTACGATTTCGCCGCTGAACACGTCGAGGTCAAGTACGTACCGTGCTCCCAGCCCCGGGCGACGCAATCCCCTGACGCGAAGCGCCGGAGGCTCGGCCTGTTGGGGCTGGCCCGACCGAGTGCGCATCGCCTTGGGCGGGTAGTTGCCGGATAGCTGGCGGCCGATCATCGCCTCAATGAGCGAGTCGGTCGTCTCGTCGCAGGCGTCGGCGGTCCGCACGATACGGCCGTCGCGCATCACAGTGACGGTGTCTGAGAGGTCGAGCACTTCTTGGAGGAAATGGGAGATCAACAAGACCGTTGTCCCTCGTCCCTGCATCTCCCTCAGGAGCCGGTGGAGCTGGTCTCTCTCGGTGCCTGACAGGCGGGCTGAGGGCTCGTCCATGATGACGAACTCGGCCCCCCTGGCGGCTGCCCGCAGTATCTCAACCATCTGCTGCTCTGCCACCGAGAGGCTCCCCGCTTTCGGCGCAGGATCGAGGCGGATCCCGGTGCCCGCGGTCAGTTCGGCAAATCGGCGCTTGGTCTCACGACGCGACATGATCCCGAATCGAGTGGCCTCCACGCCGCAGAACACGTTGTCGGCCACGCTGCGGTCTTTGAGAAGCGACAGCTCTTGGGCGATTGTCGTGATGCCCGCACCAAACGCTTGTCGTGGAGTGCGGAATGACTCAGGCAGCCCGTTCACAAGCAGCGAGCCGCTGTCGGCGGAGTAGACACCGGAGATGATCTTGCCGATGGTGGACTTCCCCGCGCCGTTCTCTCCAACGAGGCCGTGGATGGAGCCCCGTTCGACGGCCAGGCTGGCCTCGTCGACCGCCTGGGTGGTCCCGAACCGCTTAGAGATTCCCCTTAGCTCGACATGGATTGCGCTGTCAGCCATCCCATTCGGCGGTGAACTGGTCCACGTTGGCCGCAGTCACCATCCCATCGTCGACGAAATCGGCATTGGGATCAACACCCCCGGTGTAGGTGTCGTCTTCGAGAGCGGCGATCATGGCTTCCATCGCTAGGCGACCCTCGCTGGCTGGTGCGTAGAACACGGTGGCGAACCAGCGGCCGTCCCTTACGCCCTCAATGGCCGGCGACGACCCGCCAAGGCCGATGAGCGCGACGCCGTCGAGCTTGCCCTCGTCGGTCAATACGAGCTCGACGCCTTGGAGCGACTGGTCGGATCCGACGACAACGTCGAATTCGGGCTCGGCTTGGAGGATGTCCTGGATGGCGTTGATGCCTCCCTCAGGTCCGAGGTACTGGCCTTCGCCCTCGGCGACGACGGTGATATTGGCTTGGCCAGCGGTGGCGTTGTCGAACCCCTGGCGCAGCGCCACGTCGAGAGGGAAGCCCTTGATGCCATACAGATACACTACGCGGCAGGGGTCCAGATCAGCGCATGCGTCGATGGTGAGTTGCCCGGCCCGCTCCCCCGTGACCACCGGAGGGGCCATGACCGAGGCCGCCACGCCGTCGACCTGGGGCTCGTTAGTAGATAGGTCGTCGCCGACGATCTGGTTGAACAGCACTACCTTGAGTCCGGCGTCCAGCGCGGCTTCAACGTCGGGAACTAGGCCTGGGCCGTTCAACGCAACCAGGATGATGCCGTCGTATTGGCCGCTGGTTACCGCGTCTTGGAGCTGGGTGGTCTGAAGATCGGCGTTGAACTGGGCGTCGAACTCCACCAATTCGATGTTGTTCTCATCAGCGAGCCGCTGCATCTCACCCACCGATGCCAACAAGAACGTGTTCGCCGAGCTGGCTGACAGGTAGGCGATCTTCCACGGGTCGGGCGCGGCGGTGGGCTCAGGCGTCGCCTCGGGTGCGGGTTCGGGGGCATCGGTGGCCTGTGGCGCCGCGGTGGGCTCGGGCGCGGCCGTGGCCTGTGACACGGCCTCTGTTGGCGCGGGTGCCGTGTCGGAGTCGTCGTCGTTGCCGCACGCAGCGGTGATTAGCGTCAGTGCGATCAGCGCACCAAGAAGTCGGGTTGCGCATTTTGCGGTTAGCGCCTGCATCGGGTCCCCCCTCAATCTGGGCGTAGTAGCTCAAGAAAGCACCGTAAAGAGCCGCCTCAACGCCGCTCAATGGGCAAATCGCTGAGATATTGCCGCTAGACAGTGCAGTTCATGCACGGAACCGTTCAGGGCTGAGCTTGGGGGCCAGGGAGGCGAGAGCGGCGTGCTCGGAAGGGTCAGATGAGCTGGCCCTGATTAGCGAGGCGGTCAGCCGGGCCACCGCCGGGGATGTCTGGATGCCCGTGCCTCCTTGACCTGCACACCAGAAGAAGCCTTCGATGTCCCGGTCGAAACCAACGACCGGGTTGCGGTCCGGCGAGAATGTGCGCAGGCCGGCCCAAGCGGAGCGTATAGAGCGGACGTCGAGCAGGGTCGCCCGGTTGACCGCCTCGATGCCGGCGGCGACATCGAGCTCTCGGGGTTTCGCGTCACAGGGCTCGTCGGGGTGTTCGTCGGCTGGGGAGCCAAGGAACTGGCCCGCTCCCTCGGGCTTGAAATAGAAACTCTCATCGGCGCCAATCACCAGCGGCCAGTGCTCGCTGGGGTGCTGGCTCGTGAACGTGAAGATTGTGCGCCGGTAAGGGATTAGGCCCAGCGGGGCTGCTCCAGCCATCTCCGCTATCTCGTCGGCCCATGCCCCGGCGGCATTCACCACAATGTCGGCTCGGATGGCGGGGCCGTCGGTGTCCAGCTGCCAGCCGGTGCCATGGCGGGCCATGCGCCGCACACCGCGGTGGCGCATCACCGTTGCGCCCGCACTGCGGGCGGCGCGCACGTACGCCTGGTGCAGCTCGGCCACGTCTATGTCGTACCCGCCATGTTCGACGACGCCCCCATGAACCCACGACGGGTCCAGGACCGGGCAGAGGTCCCGGGCGCCTTCGCCGTCGAGCATATCGAAGGCGACGCCGATCGACTGGTTGGCTGCGGCGATGGCGTCGAGCTGCTCTCGCCCGGCATCGGGAGAGACCCATAGCACCGCCCGGGGAGACATGAGCTGGTGATCGGCCCAGCCATTTGCATTGCCTTCAAGAAATGGCTGGGATTCGGCGCTCAGCTCCCGGTTGACCGGCCCGCTGTAGGACGACAGGAACTGAGCGGCCGAGCGTCCGGTGCTGTGTGCAGCCAGCGAGTCCTCACGCTCGACCACCGCGACTTCATGTCCCTCTTCGGCCAGAGCCCAAGCCGCCGACGCTCCGGCGATGCCTCCACCGACAACAGCAATCTCAAAGTGCTCGACTGTGGTCATTGCTGTCGAGTTTGTGCATGCGGACAACGAGTTGGAGGGCGAGGCGCTGTTCGGGGTCGAAGAGGTTTACCTCCAGTGTGCTGGCAACCCGGTCGATTCTGTTCATAACCGTGTTGCGGTGGACACCCAGCAGCGCGGCCGCGTTGGTGGCTGACGACTGGCAGTCCAAATACACCTCCAATGTGCGCAAGAGCGTGCCGTCGGCGTCGATGGCGCGGAGAGGCTCCAAGAAGGCGGCGGCTACGCGACTGAAGTCGGCTGATCCGTACCAGCCCAGCATTATCCGCTGGATTCCGAGCTCGTCGATATGGCGGACCACCGCGCCGCGGGACGCGGCGCCTGCGCCGGCGAGGGCCGCGGCTTGCCGGGATTCTGCGAGGCTTGAGCGAAGGCCCGGAAGCCCCTGTGCCGGGCGCCCCACTCCCGCGTGCGCAGCGATGGTCTCAGGGCTGGCGATGAGCTCGTCGAGCGCGGCTCGCAATTGGCGCGCCATCTTCGGATAGCTCGTCACATCGGGCTCCTCAGGCAGGCAGACCCAGCCCGACCAGCCGTCTGTCCTTTCGATCAGCGGCCCTTCCAGGCCGGCCGAGTGCAGCAGTTCGGAGAAAGCGTCGGTGTTGACCAATACCCAGGCGGCGTCCACGTGCCCAGATAGCTGCACATGGAAGGCGCTGACCCAGCCGGCGGCCGACCAGCCGAACGTGGCCATCTGCGCCAGGATCGTTTCGTCCGGGAGTTCCCCGCCGCCGACCACTTCGTTTAGAAGGGCCAGCCGGTGCCTGGCGTCGCGCTCGCCCGCCAGGCGATCACGTACCAGATGGGCGCCCACCGCCCAGGAAGCCACGCCCAGCAGGTCGAGTCCGGATCCTGATACGGCCTCGTCGCCGTCAGAAAGAATGCACACCAGCCAGAAGCGAGCCGGCTCTCCGGGCACGACGATCACCGGGCACACCATTCCGGGCTCGCCTCCGGCGCCCGCTTGAGGGTGGATCACCGAGTGCTCACCCAACACGTCGGGGTTCACCGCGTGTTCTGGGCCCGACACTGCTGCCCCGCTGGCTTCGACCAGCGAGCAAGGCCGGCCCAAGACCCGGCCAACGAGCGCCAAAGTGTCATCCACAGTGGACGCCCGGGCCATGCCCCGAAGCAGTTCTTTCATCATTGCCGCCTGATGCAGTGCGGGCTGTAGCAGCAGCTCTCGGGCTGCGGCGGCCATCGCCAATAGATCAGGAGTCTGCGATTCAACCAGCACGGTTTCGAACCGCTCGGCGAGGCGCCGGGTGGCCAGACCTGCCGGGGAGGGGGCGTTGACGACAACGAGACCCGCTCCCCCGCCGTCGCGTACTGCTCTCAACACGATGTCAAGGGCGTAGGAATTGGGTCGGAGCGCGCTGCCGTCCAAAATGACCAGCTGGTCTGCCGACACCGGGATCGTCTCATCGCACCGGTCGGTGACCGAGACGTCGGACACTGCCCGGTTGACGCCTTGGCCACCGGCCACCACCTTGGTTTCACCGAGCACACCGGACGCGAGCAGTTGCTTCATGGTCAGGGATTTGGATGGGGCGGACACCGCCTCGATCATCTCACTGATTCGACAGCCCCGGCTGGCAGAGCCCGCGCCAGGAAGTCGATCCAGTTCTCCCCCGCCACCAGACAGGCCGTCTCGGCACCGAGCCTTGCTTCCAAGAGCTCAGTGAACGCCTTGAGGTCTGACGGGTCGCGCATGTTGTCGATAAGCGGCAGGTTCTCCGTATCCACTAGGCCGCCTCCCAGGATCGGGTCGATGATGCGCAACAGATCCTCCATGAAGTCGCAGCCCAGCCCTACCGACCCGGCTCCGGCGACTCCAACCGCGTGCTCGATGTGCGTCACGAAGTCGCCGAGGCTGGGCTGTTCTGCGGCTAAAAACGCACCGAAGGAATTGATCCCAACCACCCCGCCTGATTCTGCGATGGCGCGCAGATGGGAGTCGGTGAGGTTGCGCGGGTGGGGGTGCAGGGCATGGCACGAAGAGTGGGTCGCCACGAACGGGCGGGAGGCGATCCGGCAGACGTGGTCGACTCCCGGGTCGGACAGATGGCTGACATCGACAATCATCCCAAGCCGTTCCATCTCCGCGACAGCGTCGACTCCCAGTGCAGTCAAGCCCCCGCCGGTGGCTGTTTCTCCCACGCCGTCGGCCATCATCGTGCGGCGGTTCCAGGTCAATGACATGCACCTCACCCCCAAGCGCCACAGAGTCTCCAAAACGCCGAGGCTGTGGCCAATGGGCTCTGAGCCCTCCACGGCTAGGACCAACGCGATCTTCTTGGCCGCCAACGCGTCGGCCAGCTGCCGCGACGTCTCAACTACCGCCACATCAGCGGAGTGGACCGAGGCGATGTGCCGGGCTTCTTCGAGCATGAGCAGGGCTCGCCGCAAAGCGCCTTCGCCTAGGTGCTGGTCTTCGGTGAACACTGGCAGGAACTGAAGGGCGACGCCGCCGGCGCGCAGCCGGGGAAGCCAGAAATCGCCGAAGGGATCATCCATGCCCCGCTCTCGCTGGTACAGCACCGCGCACAAAAGATCGTTGTGGGCGTCGGCCACCCGCATCTGCCCGGCTACCTCTACCCGCCTGCCGCTCTCAATGCCGCCCGAGTCCAATAGAGCATCTACTCAGCCAGCGGGCCGACCGCTTTGACCATGACCCGGCAACCGCCTCCGGGCACATAGGTCATCGGGATCTCGGCCACGCTGGTGATCCGCACTCCCGCTTCCTCGGCACCGGCCCGAACGGCTGCGTCCTTGGCCTCTTCGCGGGCGCTCTCCAGACATGCCTCCCGGCTCGACGCGTCGTAGCTGTACACCTTGTCGACAGAGCCCGCTGCTTCGGCGATGGCCGCCCCAAAAGCGTTGGCCACCGAGTGGTGAGGGGGCCAGAGCACCTCGCTCACACCGGCAATCTGCTCTGGCACCAAATGGGCGCCGCCGCCCACGGCCATCAGCGGAAGGGGCGTGCTCGAGGCCTTCATCCTCTCGCACAACACCGCGATCCGGCTGTCTACCCAGTCGATGGCGGCAGCGACAGTAGCCTCGTCGACGCCCTCGGTCAGCGACCGGTCCCCGAACCCCTCCATACGCCCCGCTGCCAGCGAGATGTCCGAAAGGGTCAGGGTGTCGCCGCCCATGCAGATGGCATCGGTGATGACGTCATACCCCACCGAGTCCGGGCCCACCTTGATCTCCCCGTTCCCGCCCCGCGCCGGGTTGTGGACGACTGTTCCGCCACCGAGCCCCATCGAGATCAGGTCAGGCATCCTGAAGTTGGTGCGGACGCCGCCGACCTCGACTGCGGCAGTTGAGACGCGGGGAAACCCGTCGACCAGGATCCCCACATCGGTGGAGGTGCCGCCGACGTCGATAACCAGTGCGTCGGCGAGCCCGGCCAACGCGCACGCGCCCCGCATGGAATTGGTGGGGCCCGAGCCCACTGTGAGAACTGGGTACCGGTCAGCCTCATCGACCGTCATCAGGGTGCCGTCGTTTTGCGTCAGATAGCTGTCAACATCGAGACCGGCCTCCGCCATGGTATTGCGAAACCCGTCGACTACCCGTTTGGCCACGGTCAAAAGCGAAGCATTGAGGATCGTTGCGTTCTCGCGCTCCAACAGGCCCAGCGATCCCACTGTGTGGCTGAGCGAGACCGCCATGCCAGTTCCGCACTCTTCGGCCAGCAACTCGGCGACTCGCAGTTCGTGTTCTGTGGCGGCGGGGCTGAACGCGCACGACACCGCTATCGCGGCCACGCTTCCTGCGCACTGACCCCCGAAGCGCCGTACTGCGTCCTCATCAAGAGGGGCAATGGGCGAACCGTCGTACTCGAAACCACCCTCGACGATCTTGCTGGGGCCAATCACGATCCGGCGCAGATCTTCAGGCCAAGCCGCGCTAGGACGCACCCCCAATGAAGACGGCGCCGCCAGCCGCAGTACCCCCACTTTGTCGAGATCTCGTCGGCGGATGATGGCGTTGGCCGGATGGGTTGTGCCCAGCATCGCCTTGCCCAAGGCCTCAGGAGTGTCCACCTGGTCCATGACGGTGTCCACGGCAGCCTTGATACCGTCAATCGGGTCAGGAGTAGTGGCGGCTTTGGCCTCCGCGATGACCGTGCCGCCCGGTCCGACCACCACCGCGTCGGTGTTGGTGCCGCCCACGTCCACGCCGATCCGCAGGTTCTTCATCGCCGACCTTTCCATCCGTCCACATAGTCGATGTCGTAACCAAAGGCCCGGGGACCCACCAGGTCGAACATGCCGTCGCGGTGCCACTCTGGAGCGCAGGGCATGGCCAGAACGTCTAATCGCTGGCCGAAAGCCAACCCCTCGGTGGTGATCGGATCGGCCGACTCGTGGTCGAGCAGGCACAGCAGATCAGGCACGGTCACCACCGCCTCACCGTCTTCGAATGCGATCAGGTTCTCGTTCTGGATCTCCACCCGCAGCGTGCGAGCCGAGTCGTCGAGATGCTCGAGCACCACCGTGCCCCGGGCGAAACCTTCGGTGGTGCGCCGGTCGATGTCAATCACCTTCCCGCTGAACACCAAAGCAGCCTCGGTGTAGGACAGCAGCTCATCCCAGGCCCCCGGCGCGCCTCGCTGCACTTGGGACAAGCGCCTTCCCACCTCGGTGCAATAGGTCATCGAGCCGTGAATGCCGCCTCGGCGGACATCGGCCACCGTCATGGGATAGCAGCTGATGGCATTGGCCAACCCGAGCTGTACCACCGCGGCGCGAGCCAAAGACTCGGCAATCTGGTTGGTGTTGGCCTCGAACACGCACATGTTGCCTTTTTCGTCGGCGATCGACATGGGCGCGGCCTTCAACCCATGGAGCGTGAAAACCGTCATCTCGATCTGCGGGAACGCTCGACGCATTCCGTCCGCATCAACGATCGGGATCCCCATCTCCACCGCGGTGGCAATCGGGACCAACGTGTTCACCCCACCCACTTCGATCGGCATCAAGGCCACCGGGTCTGAGCCCAGATAGGCGGCAAGAGCCCCGATGCCTGACCGGAACTCAGTGCCAGCCGGGATCTTTTCCAAAATCACCGTGGGTGCCCCGATGATGGCGGTAGTCATGATGAGACCGTCGTCTGGTAGCTCGTCAACGGTCACCACCTGGGCCGGCCCGTAATCCTCGATGGCCTGCTTGACCAGGAGCTTTCCTACATAGGGGTCACCGCCGCCGCCGGTGCCCAACAGCGTAGCTCCCATCGCCAGGTCATCAATGTCGTCGATCGTGAGTTCTCTCAATGGGCACCTAGCTTCTTGGACCAGAAGAGGATTCGGGCGCGGGAGAGTATACGAAGCTCGGTCGCCAAGATCGATGGGCACCTAGCTGCAAACAAATGAGGGAAGTAAGCAGTTTGCCCTGATGCCTAAACCTCGAGACGATGATGAAGTCGGCCCCCGCCCCTCCGTACTTCTCGGGAAACACCAGTCCGAACAAGCCCAGATCGCCCATCGCCGTGACCGTCTCAGAGGGGAAAACACGGTCTCGGTCCCGCCGAGCAGCGTGAGGGGCGATCTCACGATCGGCGAAGTCGCGCACCATGTCGCGAAACGCCTCTTGCTCGTCCGTGAATAACCAGGTCATAAGCGCTGTGTTCGGGATGCATTTCCCAGCCCGAGCCCCACGACGAGAATCTCCCGCGTCCGGTTTCTTGGATTTTGCTGGTGATGGAAGTCGTGAACTCGGTTCACGAACCTACCTATCTTCGGGCATTGTCCGTATGGGCGACTTGACCTGAAAGGATCACTTCATTGTCCTCCGCGCCCAACCCCGCGTCGCTTCGAAACCGGTACCTTCAGCCGATGGGCTAGCAACGGTATGTCTACATCTAGTTGACGAAATTACGTCTAACCCACTTCGATCCAGAACCGGCAGTGGTCGCTGCTGCCCCATTCTTCGGGAGAGTTCATGGCCTGCACGGTGACTTCCTCGTGGAAGCAGCGCGACGCGAACACGTAGTCGAGTTGGTTCTCAGCAGTCTCCGGGGACTTGCGGGCTGTGTGATAGGTGGGGACGTTCTTGGTGTTCGGCTCCAGGCCATGGGGTGTGGGGCTTGCCTGCCTTCCATCGGGATACTGGGGACCCAGGAACTCCAGACCGAGTGCGGCCATTCTGTCGAACACGGTGCCGTCCCGAGCTGCCAGCGCCAGCCGGTTGTCTTCGGTAGCGCCATAGAACATGTTCAGATCACCCGCGGCCAGAATGCGGTGCGTGCTCGGGTCGGTGCTGCCAATGAACGCCGACAAGTCCGAGAGAATCCTGTGCGCTGATCCGTCAGAATGCCCGACGCCCCACTTCGTGTCGGTTGACGAGTGCGGCATTACCCAGCGCGCGTACATGGAAACGACGATGAACGGCTCCACACCCTGGGGGTTGACCCGGGCAGCAGCAATTGTGCTCACGTCGCTGACCGGAATCTCGTCTGCCTCGGGTCTCATCATCGGACTGACTGGCTTGAACCACTCGACCTCAACCCGATCTGGCAGCTTCACCACCATCGGCCATCGGTCGCATAGATGGTCAGGACGATTGACGCTGTCGATCTCCACCTTGTCAGCGACTTCCTCAGGCATCAGACCTGCCTCTTGCAGCAGGGCAACGTCTGCGTCCATCGTCACCAGTTCGCGCCACGGCTCATGACGTTTCGCGATGTTCCAGCAGACAACTCTTGGCGACAACCCGACCCCCGGAGTTTGAAGCCCTCAAGAGGGTAGTTCGTCAGTCGCTTTCCCCCGACTAGGCGGTACGACTGGCGAGCTGGCCTTCAGCGGCGCCTGCGGACTCCCTGCACTAGGCGAGATGTGCGCTGCCACCGGGAACGGTGGTGCCTGGTTGGGACGCGGAGGGTCAAGGAGTCGGAGAACTGGTAGAACACGGCGCCGACGAGGGTGAGGATGATGACGTAGGTGGCTGCGAGCGCGCCGAGGTCGCTCTCGCGGGTGATGCCGAGCTCGGCGATGACGATGGAGAACTCTCCGTGGGCGATGAGGGCGGCCCCGGTGCGAACCCGGCCGGGTTTGCCGATACTGGCTCGACCCGCTGCGATCCAGCCGGTGGCGAACTTGGTGGCGATGGTGACGGCGGCGATGACGGCCGCGGCCACGGCGACATCGGGGACGAGGTTTAGGTCGACTTGCAGGCCGAAGAACACGAAGAAGACCGCGGCGAAGAGGTTGCGGAGCGGCAACAGCAGCCCGCGGGCATGCGAGACGATGTCGCCCGACAGTGCGACGCCCACCACGAAGGCGCCCACCGCCGTTGACAGGTTGAGGCGCCCGGCGATGCCGGCGAATAGCAGCGTTCCGCCGAGCAGGGTCAACAAAAGCGCCTCGCTGGATTGGCTCAATGCCATGGCGCTCAGCCGGTCGCCGAAAAAGTAGGCGGCCGCGAGCACCGCAATGACCACCAGCAATGAGACGATGACGGTGATTGTGGTGCTGAGCAGAGAGCCGCCGAAGAGCACGCCCGACACGATGGGCAAGTAGATCACCATGGCGAGGTCTTCGATGACGAGCACGCTCAAAATCACCGACGTCTCGTGGTTGCCGATGCGGTCGAGGTCGGCGACGAGCTTCGCCACGATGCCCGACGACGAGATGTAGGTCACGCCGCCGAGCAAAACGGCGACGATCGGATCGAAACCGAGAATCAGTCCGGCTATGAACCCGGGCGGGAAGTTCAGGGCGATGTCGACGATCCCGGCCAGCGTTGACCGTCGCACGTTGTCGATCAGCTCGTGGGCGGAGAACTCGAGTCCCAGCATCAGCAGCATCAAGATGACGCCGATCTCGGCGCCCACCTCGATGAACTCCTCCGACGCGGGCAACTCGACGAGACCGCCCTCGCCGAGGGCAAATCCCACCAGCAGGTACAGCGGAAGCGCGGGCAGGCCGATCCTTCGGGCCAGGCGGGCGACGATGGCCAAGACCAGCACCACCGCCCCGAGCTCGATCACAAACAGATCGCCGCCCGTGTGCATGGGCTAGCCCGATTCGTTCAGCAGCTTGGTGGCGGCATTCACCGCGGCCGGAACGCCGACTACCACTGCCGTGCCGCCGGGTTCGAGACGGTCGGCTCCACCCGGGATGGGGATGGACCCCGAATCGGTGACGAGCGCTACAACACCTGCACCGGTTTTCGCCCTCAGCTCGGCCTCGGCCAGGGTGAGCCCGGCCAGAGATGACTTCGGGTCGATCGTGATCCACGAGATCACGAGGTCCTCCAGGCGATGTACTGCGTCGTCGAGATGCTCCAGCACCGGGTTGCCGCCCAGCAGCTCGCCGAGGGTATGCCCCTCGTCCTCGGTCAACACGACGCTCTCGCACGCCCGGTCGACATCCCGCTCGTCATATACCACCAGATCGCGCCGCCCGGACTGATGAACCACCACGCCGACGCAGCGGCCCGCGTTCGTTTCCAGTTCGAAGCGCACCCCCACGCCAGGCAAATCAGTCTCAGTCGCCTTCCCCACCGAACTCTCCTCCCAGTCGTGGACAAGCCCGCAACAACAGCAATCTTGACAGAACAGCGCCGACAAGGGGGTCGGTCGGGCAATAGTAGCACACCCTGCCCAGTTTTCGGAGAGGTTCAGCGCATAGTCGCAGCCTTGAATCTCCCCGGGAATTGCACAGTCTCTGGGGCACTTTGGAGGTAACAGCGCCGGATGGGATTTGAACCCGTGAGAGATGCCGAACCCAATAGAGGCTGGCGCGCTACACGGACAGAGTCGTCCACAACCGGTGAGTAGACACGAAGTCCTTGCAGCCACCAGCCACGCGAAGGGTAGGGTGCCGGGCTGTGAAATTCTGGTTTTTGTACAAGGTGGCCTCGGTGCTGGCTGTTTGTGGCCTGTTGTCGGGGGTAGTGGCGGTGGCGGCGGGTCCGGCAGCAGCCCAAAGTGATACCCAGCAGAGTGTGGCGCAACGGTGCTTTGAGCACCATAAATTTGGCGCTCAGCCCGTGGACGTGGCCAAAACCGCCGACGGCCCGACCGTGCTAGCGCAGACGAGCTGGAACTGGCACGACGCCATCGGCTGCTACCTCACCCTCGACGACACCGCACTGGCCGTCTTGCGGACCGCCCCCACCCCCCAAAGCCTGCCCGACGGAGAAACCGAGGCGTCAAAGCGATGCTTCGAGCACCACCAATTCGGCCAGAGGCCCGTCGACGTGGCCAAAAGCGCCGACCGCCAAACCGTGCTCGCCCGCCTCAGCTGGGGTTACCACGACGCCATCGGCTGCTATTTGGTGCTCGACGACACCGCCCTTACCACTCTGCGCGCCAGCGGCGCCGCCCCGACAACGCCAATCGACGCGACTGACGACTCTGACTGCCACCCGGCCTACAGCCCTTGCCTGCCGAACCTGGCCGGAGATGCAATCAACTGCGGGGACCTCACATCGGACCAGAGACCCGTCACCGTCCTAGTACCGGGCGTAGACCCGTACCGGCTAGACCGAGACGGAGACGGAATGGGCTGCGTGTAATGAGGTCAATAGCAGCCCAGGTGTCATCAGAAAATGCGGAGCGCTTGCTCGCCAAGTGACAGATCGACCACCCGGGCGCTCAGGCTCACGAGGACACACCCGCCTTTCGCCAGCCCGCAAGCGCGGACAAGGCCACGGCCAGCCACGCTCCTTCTAGGATCACAAAAGGCACGAAGCCGATCATCGCCGAGGCGAGGCAGGCCAGCGCAGCCCCGATCGCATTCATTCCCTGATAGATCGCCGAATTCGCGGCGAGAGTCCCCTTGAGGTTGAGGGCGAACGCAACGAGAAGTAGGGAGACTCCCACCGTCGCGATAGCTGTTTCAGGATCCATGCACGTCACCTCCATTCAAATAGGCGTACTCGGTCGGCAAAAAGACCGGCCGACAGTTCATCGACCTACCAGAGCCGATGTCGGGATCGTAAAACGCCAGCGCTCCACGCGCCCGTTTTGTCGCCGAAGCCACACCAGCCGTCGTGCAGTTGCAGAAACAAGCCGCCGGGGAGGTCGCCGAGCACGACCCCGCCGCAGCCAGCTTCAGGGCAGAGTGGTTCGGCCACATAGAACTCACCTCGCATTGCCACCGTGACCCCGCCGCTCGCGACTAGCGCGTAGTCCTTTTCGAGAACCCGTCCTAGCAGCTGCGGTTGGCCAACATCTCAACGCCGTCTCCGCTTAATTCGGGTAGTGCGATAGGCCGGTTGGTGACCGCCAACAAGATCGCCTCCGCCGGTCCCGACACCAACTCCCCGTCACCGGCCGACCAGTCCATGTCAGTTGCCTCGAATCGAAGGTTCTCGATGCGCTTCTTCGGCACGAAGCCGAAGGCGCGGCCGCCCAAGCAGAAGTCGAGTGCGGCGTGCAGCCCCTCAGGATGCAGCGTTGCTGGGAGGCCGAGCGGCCGCCCGATGTCGCGGGTGTGGACCAGGACATCGGTCAACGGCGCGATGGGGCCGATAATCGGCGGGGCAATCTGCTTGCTGGCCAATTCGCGGTACATGGCGAGGATCTGGCCGGGGTCTTGTGAGCCGTAGTCTCGAGCCACAACAGCCGCGTAGGCGTCGAAGCTCCTGGCCCGAATCGACCGCCACAAGTACCGGCCGGCCGGTATTTCCAAGATGCTGACGAGGTGCCCAACCACATCGCGCACCCGCCATTCCTCACACAACGACCGCACGTTCCACTGCTCGTCGCTCAACCCCTCAAGAACGCCGATCAACCGACGGCGCTGTTCCCCAACCGCGTCGAACAAAGCCGCCCTCTCCATGGCCGAACAGTACAAGAGCAAGGAAACCTGAGGCGGTCCGCGCCGCCGCGTTTGAACTGCGCCGCATGGCACCAAGACCGGCGATCGACTTCGGGGGCTCAACCGACAGAGCAGTGGCGTTTCAGGCGCGGCCGAAAACACGGCTCCGGGCGATACGGTTGCACGGGTGAGCGCCGCATTTCCTTGTGCGACCGCTGAGCGTGAGGGCCGAAAGCACCCGGCGCCAGCTCGTCCCGGCCACAGAGCCCTGTGGCAGCTTTCGGGGGCTACTGGCCTGATTTTGCTCATTGTGGCGGCGCTAGCTGCCTGTGGCGATGACTCCCAACCCGACCTCGTGACATCTAACCCCACCCCCGCCGCAACCCAACAGCCTGAGCTACCCACCCCCACCTCCACCACCGTTGCAACTCGAGAACCCACCCCCACCGCACAGCCGGACCAGGAGCCACCACAGTCAACCCCCGCCGGACAGCTGGACCCACACTTGGCCCAGAGTGTGATGGAGCAACTACAGGACCGCTCATTCCGACAGTTCGAGCCGGGACGCGACTCCTCCCCGAGAAAGGCGGTCGTGATCGACTTCTTCAACGGCATCAGCGTCTGGGCGCAATACTCCGAAAACAACCACGCCCTAAGCGAATGGGAGATCTTCGCCCAAGAGTTCGAGGCTCAAGTCGCCGGCAACGGCTCAGATATAACCCTCACGCCAATCAATCCGCACTCTACCCAGATCCAGCCCGAAACATGCGACGACTGCGTTGACCCAGCCGGATTCTCGGTCTCAATCCGCGGCCTGTTCGACAGAACCGACATCGCCATCATGCTTCACGACCCAAGCGGAACCCTCCCCTCCCCCATGCCCGTGTTCACCCAGTGGACGCCGTTCCAAGAAGACGAGTATTTCGACTAGCAAGGGCGCACCTCACCGGTTCTTGCGCCGGATCTGGTGTGCTTTGAATCGTTCTACCTGTCCTTCTGCGGCATGTTCGGGGCCACAGCACTCCCTGGGCGAGTCGCCAGGGGGCGGGAGGCCATAACAGAGCCTCCCAGCAATATCATCGCGCCGTGGGCTTTCGAATTGAGCGGATCGATAGCACTCTTCGGATTGTGCTCTCTGGATGGGACCGCATGTGCAATTTTCGCCGCATCGTTGAGATCGACCGAGCCAATATCGCCGAGGCAGCTTTCGTCCAGCGCCATGAACTTGAGTCCCGCATCGACCACCGCCTACTCGGAATCGGATCCCACTCCGGTGAGCGCTATCCGGGCAAGCGCCGAGTCGGGCCCCACCTCGGCCGGGCCGTAATCGGCCCCCAGTTCTGGGCCACGGCTCACAGCGGACCCGAACTGCCCCTGCTCGTGCTGGACTTGAACAATCACAAGTTCAAGAGGGCTGTACTCGAAATAAGCGACCCCGAACTGATCAACGCACTCCTCGCATGGGGAACATCACCGAGCCGAGACTCATAACCGTCGCGTCCAACAGCGGGAAATAGGCGAATTGCTTTCAGAGCGCCGGACGGGATTTGAACCCGTGAATCATGGCTTTGCAGGCCACTCCCTTAGTCCGCTCGGGCACCGACGCAGGTGTGGCCGCCGGAGCGGCGGTCTACGTGACGGCAAAGGGTCTGGAAGGCCGACAGAAGTTGACGGGTTGACGGTTGACGGGTTGACGATTAGGATGAGTGTATGGCTGACTCACCGAAGTCTGGTTTCGACTTTCCATCGGACCTGAAAACGCTACGCGCGTCCGACATTGAAGGGGAGCAGAATCAAGATCAGATTCAGTCCAGCGAGCGGCTCTTGAATGAGCGCGTCCTCATGCTCGTTGACGCGTTCCACGAGCGTCTAACGGACGCTCGACACGTCGTCGAAGAGATCAGCGCAGATGAAGCCAGCGAGCTCGGTGCCAAGGCAGCCGAGGAGGTTGTTGCCAGCGCCAGGTGGTCAAAGTTGGTCGGCGACCGAATCGACACCTCAGAAGCCTCGAGAGTCTTGGGCGTCTCCCGCCAGGCCCTGTCGAAGCGACAGTCCTCGGGATCTCTACTAGGCCTACCCGGACACAACACCACTTGGTTTCCGACGTGGCAGCTCGACATCGAAAACGAATCGATCCGACCCGAAGTCCGCGACATCATCGGAGCGTTCCGAGATGCCCTAGGCGAAGGAGCCGACCCGTTCCTGATCGCCTCATGGGCCTCCACAGCCCAGCACGAAGACCTTAACGGCCTATCCCCCGCTAAGTGGCTCGCTGACGGCAAGGACACAGAACAACTCCGTCGAGCTGCCCAACGAGCGGCGGAACGTCTAGCCCAGTGACCGACTGGCCCCTCTACGACCCGACAGATCGACGAAGCCTGTGTCCAGTCATTCTTCGGGGAGGGGGCTGAGGCGAGATGACTGACGAAGTAGCTGAACTCGATCAAGACCGGATGATTGTCCTCTCCCTCAAACCGAGATTCGCTGAAGCCATCCTTGCCGGCACAAAGACGGTTGAGCTTCGCCGCACGACGCCCAAGATCGAAGTTCCGATGCGGACCTTGTTGTACGCGAGCACACCGGTGCGGGCACTGCTTGGCACATGCATCATCACGAGCGTCACCTCGGCCAACCTCGCAGATTTGTGGCGCGAGTTCGGCTCAAGAGCCGGTCTGCCCCACCCCGAGTTCAAGAGCTACTTCGACGGCGTGGAAGTGGGCACAGCGCTAACGCTGGCTCAGCAGCAACCTCTGACTAGGAGAGTGCCTCTCCAAGACCTCAGGGCGGAACCAATAGGCTTCCGACCTCCCCAGAGCTTCGCCTACGTCGACGCCCAGACCGGCGATCGACTTCTACGTATGGCCGCTTGGCCTCCGGGGGCGGGAACTCAAACCCCCAACCCAAAGTTCACCCAGGCAGAGTCTTGTGGATGTCCTTCATCAGGAGGACAAGGTGGAGATCGTCAGTAGGCGATGGTTCAAACTCTGGCATTTGCCGGAGGTAGAAATCTCGGGCTTCGGTGCTTTCAGCATGGATCAACAGCCCTCGACATCCGATTTCAGCACCCAATGTCGCGGCACGAGCAATCACATCCTGCACCAGTCTGCTGCCAATTCCCCGCCTCTCGTAGCGAAGGTCCACACCGAGCCTGGCCAGTAGCGCGACCGGCTGGGAATACCGGCCCACACCACGCCTCCACCGATTGGGCAGCTCAACTGCCTTGACCGACGCCATGCAGCAGGCGTAGTACGCGACCACCTCGTCCTGGCTGTGCTGGTTGACGACGAAGACCCTCGCCATGTTCGCGGCAGCGGACTGACGAGCGTGCTGACGGAGCCACGCAGTCTGCTCGGATGAACGGCATTCGAAGACGTCAATCCGATGCTCTGCTGTGAGCGGTGCCGGCTGCTGATAACGCGGGTCAGTCGACAAAGAAGGGAGATGGCTTGGCCATCAGCTCCCGCAGTTCGGGAATGTCTCGGGCGGGCCGGTCATGGAGGGCTTCCCAGGCCTCCCAATCTTCAGGGCTGAGCACAAATTCAGTGCGATCAGCGAACACCTGCCCAGACGCGTCCTCCGCGGAGACCGCTGCAACACCGGTGAGATTCGAGGACTCCTGGTCAGCCTGCTCATCCTGTTCCCACTGCTTTTCAGCGCCCATCGCTCCCACCTCCGATCTTGTCTGGTTCAAGGTGCAGCCACCCTACCGCCATCCAGATTGAAGTGCAATGAATTATCACGAAAGCGTGCACGCAGTGGCCTCGACAGGCTGCACAAAACCCGGGGAGGTTCACGAGGGTAGAAGGGCTGGCGTGAGAACGTGTTGCCGTAGACTGCCGCCGAGATGACCTCCCCTCAGCGTCACAAAGCCGGTGTTTTGACTAGGTGGGAGTCGGCTGCGGATTGGCCGATGTTGGTATTGGCGTTGGGGAGCATCCCGCTTCTGGTGTTCGAGTCGTTTTACCCGTCGCTTTTCGTCTTATTGAATTGGGCGATTTCAGGGGTGTTCGCCGTCGAGCTTGGAGTGAGACTGATCATTCACGGGCCTGGCCGCAGAAGGTACGCGGTCAGCAAGTGGTACGACTTCGCTATTGTCGCTTTGACGCTGATCCCATTGCTGATGCCTTTGCGAGCATTGCGGTCCGTGCGGGTGTTGAAGGTTCTGAAGACTCTCAGGCTGCTGGCGTTCGCAGAGCGGGGCTGGCACACCGCGAAGCGGTTGTGGGCCGGAACGTCAGGCCGCTGGGTACTGGTAGCCGCGATGGTGCTGATTGCAACAGCCTCAGTTGGGGTCTGGTTCTTCGAGGACGGCAGCGGTGGCAGCATCGACTCGCTGGGCGACACACTCTGGTGGGCGATAGTCACCATGACCACTGTTGGCTACGGAGACATCTCACCTGAGACTGGCAGCGGGAAAGCGATAGCAGTCGTTGTGATGCTGGCGGGTATCACGGTCTTCGGAGTCGTCACCGCGAATCTGGCTGCATGGTTCACCAGAAGCAAAGAAGAAGCTGAGAAAGACGATTTAGCACGACAGGTGAGCGAACTGGCCACAGTAGTTGAACGGCTCACGGCGCAGATTGAGGAATCGATATCTGGGGATAACCCGATCCACAGGAGTACTGAATCGTCCTAGTTGACTCTGAACCTCATAAGAGCGCCGGACGGGATTTGAACCCGTGAATCATGGCTTTGCAGGCCACTCCCTTAGTCCGCTCGGGCACCGACGCAGGTGTGGCCGCCGGAGCGGCCAGCGCTGACAGTGTACGGGATCGGGCTGAGCATTCCACATGGCGTTTAGGGTGTCGGCCATGAGTGATGGCGGCGTTCGGTCTCCTTTGGAGTTGCTGGATGTGATGGGGATCGTGGAGGCGGAGGCGAGCGCGGGGTTCCGCCACCTGGAGGTGTACTGCCCGGACGGGCTCTTGACGCTGCTGTGGCACGGGCCTCGGGAGGCAACCGATGTGGTGGTGACCCTGGGCGGGGCCATTGGGGGGTTGCTGGGACCGGCTAGGGCGCTGTATCTGCGGCTGGGCGAGAACCTGGCCACAGACGGCATCGCGGTGATGCGGGTGCACTACCGGCGGCCGGGGATCATCGAGCGGTGCCTGCTGGATGCGGCTGCGGCGGCTGATTTGGCCGCCCGGGAGCAGGGGCGGCGGTTCATCTTCATGGGGCACTCCTTTGGGGGTGCGGTGGCGGTGCAGGCCGGCGTCGCCCTGGGGGACCACACGGCGGGGGTGGTTGGACTCGCCACCCAGTCGGCGGGGTGCGAGAACGCCCCCGCGCTGGGGGGCACTCCCCTGCTGTTGATGCACGGCGGGCAGGATCAGATCCTTCCTGTGCAGGCCAGCGAGGCGGTGCGGGCATTGGCCGGCGGCGGCGAGCTCGTGGTGTACCCCGAGGCCGACCACGGGCTGGCCTCGGTGGCCGATGAGATCGCCACTACGCTCGCCGAGTGGATTCCGGCCCGGTTCGCCGAGCATGCCGACAGACAAGGGAGCTAATTCGTGGGAGCAGCTGAAGACGCCCTGATCGGGCCCGACGACGACAACTTCCACCCCCCCTCGAACCACCCGTGGGAGACCGAGACGTGCTGGTACGCCTTCTGCGTGCCTGAGCGCAACCTGATGGGCTACCTCTACACCTGGATCCGCCCCAACCTGGGCATCGCCGGGGGTGGCACGCTGGTGTGGGACGACACCGCCTATCTGCCGTGGGAAGTGCCCTTCTTCGACTACAACCACAGCATCCCGCTGCCCGAGGGCCTCGACCTTCGTGATGCCACCCTGCCCACCGGGATGCGGGTGAAGGTGATCGAGCCCCTCACCAGCTACGAGTTGGGCTATCGCTACCCCTACGGCGACATGTTCGAGGCCGAGCTCCGCTTCGACGCCCTCACCCCTCCCCACGTGTTCACCCGGGGCGAGCCCCCGTTCACCATCGCCAGCCACATCGACCAGCCCGGCCGGGTCACCGGACGCATCCGCCTCCACGGCGAGGACATAAACGTGGACTGCTGCGCCATGCGCGACCGCTCGTGGGGGCCCCGTTCCGACCTCCAGGGCTTCCGCATCGGCTACGCCTTCGCCACCACGTCTTCGCAGAGCGCCTTTCTGTGCTACTCGCTGCCCAAGCCCGACAGCGACCCCATCAACGCCGGCTACTACCTGCGCGACGGCGTGCGGGCCGACATAGTGAGCGGCGAGCGCCGGATGGAGCGAGACCCCCAGCACGGCTACGCCACCGCCTTCGAGATCGAGGCGGTCGACGAGCTGGGCCGGGAGCTGCGGGCCACGGGCACCCCGGTGAGCCGCATCATCTTCAACCCCTACCCCAAGATGCTCACCTGGGTGAGCACCACCGCCTGGGACTTCGACGGCGGCACCGGCTGGGGCGA
>JAJDTA010000020.1 GCA_022827405.1 Acidimicrobiia bacterium | reverse complement strand
CCGCCCGACGCGTTACGAATCGTTACGGTGTAGTTAGGAGGATTCGAGCTAGTGAACGCCAAGAAGAGTTTGATGGCCGCCTTGGTCAGCGTGTAGCCGCCGGTGTTGTTTCCGGTGGTGAACGCCTGGGCAGCGTCACGCGTTATGTGGGTCCCATCGAGCTCCGTCGTCTGCTCGGTGTTTCCGATCAGTTTGATCGACGCAGGCGTCCTGTCGGTCACGGCTCGATCGGTCAGGCTGGCGGCGGCGTTGCCGTCGGCGTCCCGGATGGGGTTGGTGGACGGCACCGCGTAAGTCACCGTCACGGTATCACCTTGATTGGCGGGTCGTTCCAGGGTCAGCGTCACCGCCTGGATGGCGATGGTCACCCCGGTGGGGTTCTGGTCGGCGCCTGCGCCCTTCACGGTGAAGGCGGACGCCGGGGGTGTGGAATCGGCGTCCAGTGCCTCGTTGTAGGTCAGCGTGAGCACGGCGCCGTTCACCGCCGCGCTCGTCAGATCGGGGGGCGCGATGTCGGGCGTGTTGTTCGTCACGGCCTGGCCGTTGAACGCGAACGCGTCGTTGCCGTGTACGTCCTGAAGGGGGTTGGCCGCCGGCTTGACGTAGTTCAACGTCACTGTCTGCGCCGAGGTCACCGCCGCATCCATAGCCAGGGTGACGACCATACCGACGATGCTCACGTGGCTGGGGTTCCGGTCCGCGCCGACTCCCCTCACCGTGAAAGCACTCGCCGGTGGCGTAGAGTCCGCGTCGAGCGCTTCGTCGTAGGTCAGTGCGATCGTGGCCCCGTTCACCGCTGCGGTTTGAAGGGTGGGGGCCGCTTGGCTGGTTAACGCCGGGTCGGTGGGGTTGGCTGCGTCGTTGCCGTCCGGCTTCACATCAGACTGTCCCTGCGCCGTCGCCATGTCCAGCATCAACAGGGCGACAACCAAGAGGATGAGGAGCGATGGCGCGGGGCGACGCGACGGCCATCGGTACGGTGAGCTAAGGGGTGCGTGCCCGCAATTTGCAACAGATGACACCGCATTTAGCGTGTCCCCGCTCATAATACAAATACTATTTGATCATCAACGGGACATTATTCCTAGGCGAGTTAGTGGTTTCGGGCCCATGGATGGGCTGCTGCGGGCATGCTGACCACCACACCTGAGAGCTGATGGCATCCCGAGGGCAGCGTTTGTTGGCCTGGCGGGCGGTAGTCGGGCTGGCTGTGATTACCCTTGTGGCGACAGGGGTGTGGGTGTGGCAGCCTGCCGGTAGCACTCCCGATTACGAAGTGGCCGTGGTTGCCCCGCAGGCTAACGAGGCACTGCTCATCCCCGGCGGAGACGCCTACCTGCGCTAGCTGGCGGGGGCGATGTGGCCTTCTAGGTTGTAGGGGCGGTAGGGGCCGAAGATGGACTGCTCTAGGACGCCGATGCCCTCTCGTTCGCCCATGCGGACCTTCATGAGGTGTTGGACGTGCTGGTTCTCGAAGGCGGTCTCGTCGACGTCGGCCAGTTTCCAGCGCTCCGACTCCATGGCCAGCTCGCCCTTCCAGTCGCCGTGCGACCAGGTTGGGTGGCTGTAGCCGATGCCCTTCATGCGATAGGTGAATTGCTTCTCGAAGGTGATCTCGTGGCGGGTGTCGTCCTCCAGCGAGGTCATGGCCAGGGTGGCGCTTTTGATCATGCGGCTGCCGGGTTCGAATTCGAGTTGGTGCTCGAGGCGGTGCATGGGCTCGACGCCGGGGTCTTCCACACCGGGGTTGTCGTCCAAGGAGTTGTAGGCGGGCAGGAAGGCGCCCACGTGGAACCGGGGTCGGCCCAGGGTGTCTTCGAAGAGTTGGTAGTGGCTGCACATATCGTCCCAGTGCAGCGGGGCCCACAAGAAGAACAGCCCCATGGCCCGCGGCGCCTGGGGGGCGCCCCGGTTATCGCCGCCGGCCACCGGGCGGACGCCCCAGGAGCGGTCCTTGGTGCCGTAGGTCTCTGTTCGGTCGATTTCCATGCGCTGGCCGTCGTATTCGATCCAGCCGTGCCAGCGGCCGAACTGGGTGAACCGGGTGGTGTCCATGATTTTTCGGCTGCCGTCGGACCAGTGATGGCGGGGCTCCTCAATAGCCGCGGTGCGGGCCTCGAAGGTGAGGTCGGCCGCGAAATCGGTGTCGTTGGGATCCAGCACCACCCGACAGGCCTTCATGGGCTCGGTGATCTCTAGGCGGAACGGTCCGACGGTGACGTCGGACGGCTCGGGGTTGGCCCGGGCCGAGGCGTGGAAGGCGTGCTGCACGCCGTTGTGGACGATGCTGATGCCGCAGTCCTGGATATCGAGGTGGGGATAGCGGGCGGTGCCCACGCCGAGGTACATGTCGCCGATCTTGGAGTAGCCGTTGAACCAGTACCGCTCGTAGAAGTCCTTCTCCCCGGTGGCCGGAGTGGAAATGGGATCGGGGGTCTGGTGGACGGGGAAATCGTCGAATTTGGTCAGCACGTGCCTATGGTGCCAGACCAGCCTCCCTCAACAAATGTCGGAGAGACTGGTACCATCGAGGGAAACCCCGACAGATCCACGGCATTCTCATAGGGAGGCACCCACCATGAGCACCGGCAACGGCGAACAGCACACCTTCCGCACCTTCCAGCTCCGCAACCTGGAAGACACCCCCGGCTTCGACCGCCTGAGCGACCACCAGAAGATGGTGACTCGCGTGGTGGGCTCGGTGCTCCCGTTCAAGACCAACAATTACGTGTGCGAGGAGCTCATCAACTGGGACAACGTGCCTGATGATCCCATGTTCCAGCTCACCTTCCCCCAAGAGGGAATGCTCGATCCCCAGCACTTCAACCGCATCGCCGATCTGATCAAAGCCGAGGTGCCAGCCGCCGAGCTTAAGGCCGCGGCCCGGGAGATCCAGCTCAGCCTCAACCCGCACCCCGCTGGCCAGGTGGAGATGAACGCCGGGTATCTGGAGGAAGAGGTGGTGCAGGGTGTGCAGCACAAGTACCGGGAGACGGTGCTGTTCTTCCCTACCCAGGGCCAAACCTGTCACGCCTACTGCACCTATTGCTTCCGCTGGCCGCAGTTCGTGCAACTCGACGACCTCAAGTTCGCCAGCAAGGAGATCGACCGGCTGGTGGCCTATCTGAAGCTGAATCCGACGGTGTCGGATGTGCTTTTCACCGGGGGCGACCCGATGATCATGCGCACCGAGCTGATCCGCCGCTACGCCGAACCGCTCATGGACGACAGCCTGGAGATCAACACCATCCGGTTCGGCACCAAGGCCCCGGCCTACTGGCCCTACAAGTTCACCGAGGGCGAGGAGGCCGACGACCTGTTGCGGCTGTTTGAGGAGATAGTGGCCTCAGGGCGTCATCTGGCCATCATGGCCCACTACTCGCATCCGGTGGAGCTGGCCACCGATGCGTCGCGGGAGGCGCTGCGGCGAATTATCGAGACCGGCGCAGTGGTGCGCTGCCAGGCGCCGCTGATCCGCCACGTGAACGACAGCGCCCGGGCGTGGGCCGACATGATCACCACCGAGGTATCCCTGGGGGCGGTGCCCTACTACATGTTTGTGGAGCGCGACACCGGGGCCAAGCGCTACTTCGAGGTGCCGCTGGTGGAGGCCTACCAGATCTACACCGACGCCTATAAGCAGGTGTCGGGGCTGGCCCGCACCTGGCGGGGACCGTCGATGTCGGCCACTCCGGGCAAGGTGCTAGTGGACGGCGTTGTCGAGATCGGCGGCGAGAAGGCGATCGCCCTGAAGTTCGTCCAGGCCCGCGACCCCGACTGGGTGAACAAGATCTTCTTCGCGGCCTATGACGAAGAGGCATCCTGGCTCGACGAGCTGCGCCCGGCGTTCGGCGAGGAGAAGTTCTTCTATACCGACGAACTGAACAACATGAAAACCGACACCCCCCAGCGGGTGCAGCTCATCACCACCAGAGCTGCCTAGTTTCGGCTCAGCTCACTCCCACTCGATGGTGCCGGGGGGCTTGGAGGTGATGTCGTAGGCCACCCGGTTGATGCCGTCCACCTCGTTGATGATGCGGCTCGACATCTTCTCCAGCAGGTCGTAGGGCAGCCGGGCCCAATCGGCGGTCATGGCATCCTCGCTGGTCACCGCCCGGATGACCACGACGTGTCCGTAGGTGCGCTCGTCGCCCATCACGCCCACCGTGCGGATGTCGGGCAGCACGGCGAACGCCTGCCAGACTTCCCGGTCCAGTCCCGCGTCGTGGATCTCAGCTCTCACAATGGCGTCGGCCTTTGACAGTAGCGCCACCTTGTTGGGGGTGACTTCGCCGATCACCCGTACACCGAGGCCGGGTCCGGGGAAGGGCTGGCGCCAGACGATCTCATCGGGCAGGCCCAGCTCGTGGCCCACGGCCCGCACCTCGTCTTTGAACAGGTCGCGCAGCGGCTCCACCAGCTCGAAGTCCATCTCCTCGGGAATGCCGCCCACGTTGTGATGGCTCTTGATCTTGGCCGCGGAGTCGGAGCCCGACTCGATCACGTCGGGATACAGCGTGCCCTGCACCAGGAATGCGGCCCCGTCCACCTGATTGGCGGCCTCCTCGAAGATGCGGATGAACAGTTCGCCGATGATCTTGCGCTTCTCCTCGGGGTCGATCACCCCTACTAGGGCTTCGAAGAACCGGTCGGCGGCGTCCACCGCGATCAGCTCGATGCCCTGGGAACGGCGGAAGGCGTCGATCACCTGCTGGCCTTCGTCTTGGCGCATCAGACCGGTATCCACGAACACGCAGGTGAGCTGCTGGCCCACCGCCCGGTGGACCAGGGCGGCGGCCACCGCCGAGTCCACCCCGCCGGACAGACCGCACACCACCCGTCCGTCGCCGATTTGGGCGCGGATGGCGTCCACCGCCTCGTCGATGAACGACTCGGTGGTCCACGACGGTGCCAGCCCTGCCCCTTGGTAGAGGAATCGCTCCAATACCGCTTGGCCCCCTGGGGTGTGGGCCACTTCGGGGTGGAACTGGACCCCGTATATGCGCTGGTCGGGATGCTCGAGAGCAGCCACCGGGGCTTGGGGGGTGGAGGCGGTGATCACAAAGCCGTCTGGCGGAGTGGCGATGGAGTCGAAATGGCTCATCCACACCGGACGCTCGGTGTCTTCGTCGGGGCCGAATAGAGTGCCGGGATCGCTCACGCTCATGGCGGTGCGGCCGTACTCGCCGATGCCGGTGCGGGACACCTCCCCGCCGAGCTGGGCGGCAATGAGCTGGGCGCCGTAGCAGATGCCCAGAATGGGGATGCCTAGGCGGTAGATGTCGGGGTCGATGCGGGGCGATCCCTCGACGTGGACCGACTTGGGCCCGCCGGAGAAGATCACCGCACCGGGCTGGCGGGCACTGATCTCTTGGGCGCTGATGGAATGGGGGACGATCTCGCTGTAGATGTGGGCCTCGCGCACCCGTCGGGCGATGAGCTGCGCGTACTGGGCGCCGAAATCCACCACCAAGACCGGGTGGTCTCGGCTGGCGGTATCGGTGCCGATGGCCGCCGATGATCCGTCGGGGGCTGTGCCGATACCCGCCGATAATCCGTCGGGGGGACTCAACGGCCCATCCCGATGCCCTGGGAGCGTTGGAGGGATTTGCCCTCGGTTTGCAGGGCGGGGGCGATCATGATGTCGGCCTTTTGGAACTCCTTGAGCGTCTCGTAGCCGCAGGTGGCCATGGAGGTTCGCAGGCCCCCGAACAGGTTGAGGCGGCCGTCGTCCTCTCGGGCCGGGCCTACCAGGATCTCCTCCAGCGTGCCCCGGGGGGTGGTCTGCACCCGGGCGCCCCGGGGCAGAGTGGGATGGAAGGTGGCCATGCCCCAGTGGTGGCCCCGGCCGGGCGCCTCGTGGGCCGCGGCCAGCGGGGAGCCGATCATCACCGCGTCGGCTCCGCACACGATGGCCTTGGCGATGTCGCCGCCGGTGGCCATTCCCCCGTCGGCGATGATGTGGACATACACCCCGGTCTCGTCGAGGTGGCGCATCCGGGCGGCCCGAGCGTCGGCGATGGCGGTGGCCTGGGGCACGCCGATGCCCAGCACGCCCCGAGTGGTGCAAGCCTGGCCCGGTCCGACGCCCACCAGGATGCCGGCGGCCCCGGTGCGCATTAGGTGAAGCGCGGCGTCGTAGCTGGCGCAGCCGCCCACGATCACCGGGATCTCCAGGCGGCGCACAAACTGCTTGAGGTTCAGCGGCTCGTGGTTCTTGGACTTGTGCTCGGCGGTGACCACCGTGCCTTGGATGACCATGAGGTCGAGCTCGGCGGCCAGCATGTGGGGGGCCAGTTGCTCGGTGCGCTGGGGGGTGACCGACGCGCAGGAGACCACCCCGGCGTCCTTGATCTGACGGATGCGCTCGCCGACCAGTTCGGGCTTGATCGGCTCGGCGTACAGCTCCTGCATCCGCAGCGTGGCCTTCTCCGGGGACTGGGCGGCGATCTCGTCGAGGACCGGCTCGGGATCCTCATAGCGGGTCCAGAGCCCCTCGAGGTTGAGCACTCCCACCCCGCCGAGCTGTCCGATGGCGATAGCAGTATCGGGGCTGACCACGCCGTCCATGGCTGAGGCCATGAGGGGAAGGTCGAACCGGTAGGCATCGATCTCCCAGGCGATGCTCACGTCCTCGGGGTCGCGGGTGCGGCGGGTGGGCACGATGGCGATGTCGTCGAACCCGTACGCCCGCCGTGCGGTCTTCCCCAGCCCGATGTCAATCTCGGCCATCACGACGCCCCTTTTGCTTGGAAACCAGGAATTCTAGAGCCTTCAAGTTTGTTATAGGGGGATTTACATTCTCACCAGGAGGTAGGGAAAATCAGGCGGTCGATTGGATCAGATTCCAGAGCTCTTGCACGTGATGGCGCTCGGTTTGGGGACTGCCGATGGCCACTCGGAGGATGAGCTGGCCGTCGAGAGTGGTCGAGGTGAGATAGGCCCGGCCGGATTGGTTGACCGCGTCTAGGACTCGACTGGTGGCCTCATTGCCGTCGGTGTGGCGGAAGCACACCAGGCTGACCACGGTGGGGGCGGCCAGCACGAACCGGTCGTCGGCTTCCACCCATTCGGTGAGCTCTTTGGCCCATGAGATGTGGCGGCGGATGTGGGTTCGCAACCCCTCGAGTCCGTAGTGACGGATGACGAACCACAGTTTGAGCGCTCGGAACCGCCGGCCCAGCGGGACCTGCCAGTCGCGGTAGTCCACCACGGACCCCGACTCGCTGGCCGGGTTGCGCAGGTACTCAGGAGTGATCGACAAGGCGTCGTTGAGGCTGGCCCGATCGGCCACAAAGAACGCCGAGCAGTCGAAGTTGGTGAGGAGCCATTTGTGGGGGTTGAACACGTAGCTGTCAGCGGTCTCCAAGCCGGCGTTGAGGAAACGCATCTCGGGACACAGCGCCGCGGTGCCGGCGAAGGCGGCGTCGACGTGGGTCCAGGCGTCGAAATTGGATGCCACCCAGCCCACCTCAGTCACCGGGTCGATGGCGGTGGTGGAGGTGGTGCCCACGGTGGCGGCCACGAAGAACGGGGTCAGGCCGGCGTTCTTGTCCTTGACGATCTCGAAGGCCAGGTGGTCGGCTCGCATGGCGAAGTCCGGGGTGGTGGCGATGGAGCGCACCCGCTCGTCGGGGATGCCGGCCACTCGCAGCCCCTTGGCGATGGACGAATGGGCCTGCTCGGAGGTGTAGGCCACCAGATTGGGGAGGGCGTCGATGCCGCCGGCCCGGTGCCGGGCGGCGAGGATGGCGCACAACGTGCTGCTGGACGCGCTGTCCTGGATGACGCCGTTGCCTCGGAACTTCTCGGGCAGATCCATCTCCGCGGCCAGCCAGTCGAGCATGTGCTGTTCCAGCTCGGTTACCGCGGGCCCGGTGTCCCACAACATGCCCTGAGCGCCCAGGCCCGACGACACCAGGTCGGCCAGTGCGGAGGGTCCGCTGGCGTTGGCCGGGAAGTAGGCGAAGAACCCCGGGGCCTGCCAGTGGGTGATACCCGGCAGGATCACCCGATCCAGGTCGTCCAAAACGTCGGAGAAGTCCTCGCCGTGCTCAGGGGCCTCAGCGGGCAGCGCGGCCCGGATGTCGCCCGGCGACACAGGGGCCTTCACCGGCAACTCGCCGAGACGCGCCATGTAGTCGGCCACCCAGTCCACGGCCTTGTAGCCAGCCTGCCGGAACTCCTCCGGGCTCATGTGGTTCGGTCGCTCAGCCATAGTCGCTGTCTAACACTGCCCCGAGATGAGATCGATGAGCAAAATGCACTGGGGGCCACCCCGCTTGATTGCGATGGTGGCCCCCAGGCTCGGTTCTTGGGTTGTTGATGCGGCCGGTTGGCTACATCATGCCGCCCATGCCTCCCATTCCTCCCATGCCGCCCATGGGGTCGCCACCGGGGGGCATCGGGGGTCCGGGGGGCTCGGGCTTGTCGGCCACGAGGGCTTCGGTAGTCAGCAGCATGGCGGCGATGGAGGCCGCATTCTGCAAACCGGCCCGGGTCACCTTGGCCGGATCGATCACGCCCGCGGCCACCAAATCTTCGGTCACGCCAGTCGCGGCGTTGAACCCGATGGCGCCTTCGGTTCCCTCGATGTCGCGCACCACGATGGATCCTTCGAATCCGGCGTTGGAGGCAATGAGGGAGCAGGGCACGGTCAGCGCCTCGAGCACGATCTTGGCCCCAGTAGCCTCGTCGCCGCTCAAGCTGTCAACCGCTTCGGCCACCGCGGGGCGGGCCCGCAACAGGGCGGTGCCGCCGCCGGCGACTACGCCCTCTTCGATGGCGGCCCGAGTGGCGGAAAGCGCATCCTCGATGCGGTGCTTTTTCTCCTTGAGCTCGACCTCGGTGGCCGCGCCAACCTGGACGACGGCCACGCCGCCGGCCAGCTTGGCCAAACGCTCCTGGAGCTTCTCCCGATCCCAGTCGGAGTCGGTGTTGTCGATCTCCTGGCGGATCTGGGCCACCCGGCCGTCAACGTCGGCCTTGGACCCGGCACCCTCCACGATGGTGGTGTCGTCTTTGGTGACAATCACCTTGCGGGCGGTGCCCAACAGGTCGAGGGTGACGCCCTCCAGGTTGAGACCGACCTCTTCGGCCACGACCTGGCCGCCGGTGAGGATGGCCATGTCTTGGAGCATGGCCTTGCGGCGCTCGCCGAAGCCGGGGGCCTTGACGCCCACCGAGTTGAACGTGCCCCGGATCTTGTTCACCACCAAGGTGGCCAGGGCTTCGCCCTCCACGTCCTCGGCGATGATCAAGAGCGGCTTGCCGGTCTGCATGACCTTCTCCAGCACAGGGAGCAGGTCTTGCACCGAGCTGATCTTGCCCTGGTTGAACAAGATGTAGGGCTCGTCGAGGACGGCCTCTTGGCGCTCGGCGTCGGTCACGAAGTAGGGGGACAAGAAGCCCTTGTCGAACTGCATCCCCTCGACGAAGTCGAGCTCCATGCCGAAGGTGTTGGACTCCTCCACGGTGACCACACCGTCTTTGCCCACCTTGTCGATGGCGTCGGCGATCACGTTGCCGATGGCCTGATCGGCGGCCGAGATGGAGGCCACCTGGGAGATCTCCTCTTTCTGGGAGATGTCCTGGGCTTGGTCGGCCAGGGAGTCGACCGCGGCGGCCACCGCCTTCTCGATGCCCCGCTTGAGGCTCATCGGGTTGGCGCCAGCGGCCACGTTGCGCAGGCCGTGGCGGACCATGGCCTGGGCCAGCACGGTGGCGGTGGTGGTGCCGTCACCGGCGATGTCGTTGGTCTTGGTGGCCACCTCTTTGATGAGCTGGGCACCCATGTTCTCGAACTTGTCGTCCAGCTCCACCTCGCGGGCGATGGACACGCCGTCGTTGGTGATGGTGGGGGCGCCGAACTTCTTGTCGAGGACCACGTTGCGGCCCTTGGGACCAAGGGTCACCTTGACCGTGTCGGCTAGCTGGTTGACGCCGGCTTCGAGGCCCTGGCGGGCATCTTCCCGGAATTTGAGGATCTTCGTCATCGGGGCTACTTGACGATGGCGAGCACGTCGCGGGCCGACAGGATCAGCAGATCCTCGCCGTCAACGGTGATCTCGGTGCCGCCGAACTTGCTGTAGACCACGGTGTCGCCGACGGAGACGTCCACCGGGATCGCTTCGCCGGTGTTCTCCGACCGCTTGCCCGGGCCAACGGCGAGAACCTCGCCCTGTTGGGGCTTCTCTTTGGCGGTGTCGGGGATGACCAAGCCGCTGGCGGTCATCTCTTCGGACTCGCCGGGGCGGACAACAATCCGGTCATCAAGGGGCTGTAGAGCCATCTTGGCCTCCAAGGGGTTGATATTTGAGCGTTAGCACTCTCGATAGGCGAGTGCTAAGAGTAGGCCGTGAACGGCTTAGAGGCCAATTCAGGCTGCCGGTTGGCTGGGCAGGATGCCCCGGTCAAAACGCGGGCCGAGCGCGGCCGGGCCATTAGATGAAGGGAAGGGGGAGGTTGGGGTCGGCCCCGACTTCCAGGGAGGAAGGGCCGTCGAGCTGGAGCCGCTGCCAGCCGGCCGCGGCCACCATGGCCGCATTGTCGGTACACATGGAGCGGCTGGGCAGAAATCCGCTGATGCCCGCGGCCACGCAGGCATCGAGCAGGCGCTCCCGCAGTGAGGAGTTGGCCGCCACTCCCCCGGCCAAACAGAGCCCTTTGGCCCCGAATTCCTCGGCGGCCTTGCGGGCCTTGTGGACCAGCACATCCACCACCGCTTCTTGGAAGGAGGCCGCGATGTCGGCCACGTCATCGTCGGGGTGGGCTCGAACGTGGTTGACCACCGCGGTCTTGAGGCCGCTGAAGGAGAAGTCGTAGCCGTCGTTGCGCATGGGGCGGGGGAATGCCACCGCCTCGGAGTCGCCGGTCATAGCCAGGCGGTCGATGACCGGACCGCCGGGGTAGCCCAGATCCATGAAGCGGGCCACCTTGTCGAATGCCTCCCCGGCGGCGTCGTCCAGGGTCTGGCCAATGAGCCGGTAGCGGCCGAAGGCCTCCATCAGCACCAACAAGGTGTGGCCGCCGGACACCAGCAGCACCACCACCGGTAGCTCCAAGTCGGGCTCCTCCAGGAACGAGGAGTACAGGTGGGCCTCCAGATGGTTCACCGCCACGAACGGCACGTCCCAGGCCAGGGCCAGAGACTTGGCTGCGCTCACCCCCACGAGCAGGGCACCGATGAGTCCGGGTCCGGCGGTGGCGGCCACCGCCTCCACATCGTGGTCTCCCAACCCAGCTTCGATCACCGCCTGGGCGACCACCGGGGTGAGCATCTCCACATGGGCTCGGCTGGCGATCTCCGGGACCACCCCGCCATAGCGGGCGTGCAGGTCCACCTGGCTGCTGACCACTGACGACAAGATGTCGGAGGGGCCTGACACCACGGCCGCCGCGGTCTCGTCACAGGATGTTTCGATGCCCAGGATGATGGCGGGGGTTTCTTGGAGGGAATCCAGTGTCGACACAGTGGCGGTGGTTTCCGTGGGAGCATCCTGGGCAGTCATGCGTAATCCAGTTCTACCGCGATGTTGATGAGGCGGTTGGCGTAGTCGGGTTGGTGGATGCCGTCGGCTCGCATCACGATGGCATCGGGCGTCAGGCCCATGTCGGCGTAATACCCCCGTTGGATGCCGACGGGAGCCAGTCCGAAGCGCCGGTACAGAGACTGAGCGGCGGGATTGTCGACGGCCACTTCGAGGGCCAGGCTCGTGTTGCGGCGGCGGGCGGCCAATACGAGGGCCAGGAACAGCCGGGCGCCGATGCCTTGGCCCCGGCAATCGGGGGCCACCGTCACGGTGGTGATGTGGGCCTCATCTTCCTCGAAGGCCACACCGCCGTGGCCGGCTATACGGTTCTTTTCGGCAGTGAGTCGGGCCACCAGGTAGAGCCGGTCGTCGGGACGGGACAGTTCAGCCTGGTAGACGTCCCGGGACCAGGGAATCGGGTAGCACTGGGCGTCGATGGCCATGACTTCGGGCAGGTGATCGGGGGTCATGGGAACGATCATCGAGTGTTCCAGTTCACATCGGCGTCGGGGATCCGCAAGTAGATCGGCCGCAGTTCCCACGGCTTGACGAACTCCTCCCGCAGCGCCCGGGCATGGGCCAGTTGTACCAGCGATGCGGCCGAGGGATGGGCCAGACCCTGCTCGGCGATTTCGGTCTTCTGGAGCCCGGCGAACACGTCGGCGTAGCGGCGGGCCCCGTCGCCTACCAGCAGCATCTCTTCACCGGTGGCCAGCAGCTCAGAGGCCAGATCGTCGGGCGTGCCCACTTGGGCCTCTGACACCCGCTGAACCCCGCCGGGCACTTGGCGGTAGAAGGCGTAGAAGAGCTCGCTGCGCCGGGCGTCGATGGCGGCCACGATCAACCGGTTGGTGTGGCGCACCGCGAAGGCCAATAGGTCGAGGCTGGACACCCCGATCATCGGGACGCCCAGGGCGTAGGCCATCGCCATGGCGCTGGAGATGCCCACCCGCAGGCCGGTGTACAAGCCGGGGCCGAGATCCACGGCCACACACCCCACATCTTTAAGGCTGACGCGGGCCTGGCGGGCCACGAACTGGATTTGCGGGGTGATGGACTCCGCGTGCCGACGGCCCCGGGCGCTGTGGGCCGAAGCCAGCACCCCCTCGTGGCCGCCGAGGGCGCATCCCACCTGCTGGGTGGCCGATTCGATGCCCAAAATCAACACGGTGGGCTCTCTAGCCACTTCTCGACCGCGGTGGTCAATTCGTGGCTACGGGCTTGCCATCGGGGTCCGACTGGAGTCAGGACCACTACCCGCTCGTCGGGAGGGCTGGGCTGACCTTCCATAAAGGTCAACGCCACTTCGAGACAGTCATTGGGCAGGGCTTGGCGGATGGCATCGCCCCACTCGATGAGGACGACCCCCTCGCTGTCCAGCAGTTCGGGCAGGCCCAGGTCGAGCACTTCGGAGATCTGGTCGAGCCGGAAGACGTCGAGGTGATGAAGCAGCAGCCTTCCGTGGTATTCCCGGGCCAGGGTGAACGTGGGGCTGGTCACCTGCTCGCTGATGCCCAAAGCAGAGGCGAATCCCTGGGCGAAGGTGGTCTTGCCGGCGCCCAAGTCGCCCACCAACAACAGCAGGTCGCCCGGTTGGGCCAACTCGGCCAGGTTGGCGGCCAGGTTCTTCGTGTCCTCGGGAGAGCGGGTACGGGCTTGGATCATGGGGACGTCTGGGCGTCTTCGGGTGGACTTGCGAGAATCATGCCGACATCGCCATGCGGGCTCGGACCAGGTCAGAGCGCATCTGGGCTTCCTGGAGACCGCCGCCCCGCAGCACCGCGGCCGGGTGAAAGGTGGGGATGATCACCGCGTCGGCGTTGGGCATCGGGTAGCTCTGGCCGCGCAGCTTGGTGATCCCCGTCTTGGTGTCCAGCAGCAGCTTGGAAGAGAAGTTGCCCAGGGTGACCACCACCCTTGGCGCGATGAGCTCAACTTGCTGCTCCAACCACGGGCGGCAGGCGGCGATCTCGTCGGGCTTGGGATCTCGATTGTCGGGGGGACGGCATTTCACCACGTTGGCGATGTAGCAGGTGTCGCGGGTGAGCCCGATCTCCTCGGCCATCAGCCGGTCGAGCAGCTTGCCTGATCGGCCCACGAAGGGAAGGCCCTGCTTGTCCTCTTCGGCACCGGGCCCCTCCCCCACGAACATAAGGTCGGCGCTGGGGTCGCCCATGCCAAACACCACCTGCGTCCGCCCCTCGGCCAACCCGCACTTGGTGCAGCCCGCCGCTTCGGCGGCAACCTCTCCCAACGTCAAGCTCACAGGCCAAGAATACGCCCCCCACCTGCAGATTCGATAGGGGAATTGCAAGTTATGGACATGGGCGGGTGCTGCGCCGTCGGAGCGCCACGGTCCCAAACCGCTGACGGCAATACTGGTATTCTGCGCAGGCAGACGCGGAGAGGGGCGCACGTCATGATCGACTGGCTCGGCATCGACCATCTGTTCAAGTTGTCCGGCGGAGAGGTGGCGCTGGGATTCCTCACGCCGCTGTTCGTCTGCGTTGCGATCTTCGTAGCGCACATGATCTTGCCCGGGAGGCGGGTGCCCGGCTACGCCACCGACCGCGAGACCGGCGAGCCCCGCAAGTACCGGCTCAACGGAGTGGCGGTGTTCGTGCTCGCGCACATCGTGTGGGCATTCGCGATGCCACGCGACTGGTTCTACCGGTCGACCATGTATGCGATAGCGGGCGGCGTGGTGATCGCGATCATCGCCAATACCATCGTGGTGTTCTCCCAGCCCGAAGGCGAACAGAAGAACCCCCTGCTGGCCTGGTGGTTCGGACGGGCGCAAGAGATGCAATTCTTCAACGGCCGCCTCGACCTCAAGATGTACTTCTACATGGTGGGCGGCACGATGCTGTCGCTCAATGCATGGTCGGCAGCCGCATGGCACAACGACAACGTTGCCGAAGCCAACCCTGGCCTGTTCCTCTACGCCGCCATCAGTTGCTTCTACGTCTTCGACTACTTCGTCTGGGAACGGGTGCAGCTCTACACCTACGACCTCATTCACGAGAACGTCGGATTCAAGCTCGTGTGGGGCGGGCCGTTCGTGTGGGGCTGGATGTTCGTGCTGCCGCTGTGGGGCTTGGCGCCCCACGCCGACCCAGGCATCTCAGGCGGCTGGATGTACTTCTGGCTGATCGGCAGCGCAGCACTGTTCTTGGTGGGTTGGACGATCTCTCGCGGCTCCAACATGCAGAAGTACACGTTCAAGCGCTGGCCCGAGCGCAAGTTCCTCGGCATCATCGAGCCGGAGTACATCGAAGCCGGCGAGCGCAAGATTCTGGTCAGCGGGTTCTGGGGGAAAGCGCGGCACTTCGGCTATTTCGGCGAAGGCCTGTACGGGATTGCCGTGGCGCTGACCTTTGGGCACTTCTCCAACCTGTGGGCCTGGACGTACGGGGTGTTCATCGTTGCGTTCTTCGTTCCCCGTCAGTTCGAGGACGACAAGGCATGCGCCGAGAAGTACGGCGAAGAGAAGTGGGCCGAATACCAGGCTCGGGTTCCGTACCGAATCGTCCCTGGCATCTTCTAGCGTCGAGCGGCTGAAGCGGTATAGGAGAGGAGGCCACTGATGTTCGAGTGGCTCGGTGTCGGGCACCTAACTGAGTTGACTGCGGGCGAGGCGGTACTGGGATTCCTCACTCCGCTGTTCGTGATGGCCGCCCTCATAGTGCTCCAAATGATCCTGCCGGGCAGGCGCGTGTCCGGCTACGTCGTCGACACGGCCACCGGCCAGCCCCGCAGCTACCGCCTCAACGGTCCGCTGGTGTTCGCCGTGGCCCAAGTGCTGTGGTGGTTCGAGCTCACCGGCATGCCGCGCGACTGGTTCTACCGGTCGTCGTTGTACGCCGTGGCCGGCGGAACGGTGCTCGCCGCCATCCTGACCGCGATGGCGGTGTTCACCCAGCCCGAAGGCGAAGTGAAGAACCGTTTCCTGGCCTTGTGGTTCGGACGTGCGCAAGAGATGCAGTTCTTCAACGGCCGCCTCGACCTCAAGATGTACTTCTACATCGTCGGCGGAACCATGCTGTCGCTCAACGCGTGGTCCGGCGCGGTGTGGCACCACGACAACATTGCCGACCTCAATCCGGGCGTCTTCGCGTTCGCCGCGTTCGTCACCGTCTACGTGCTCGACTACTTCGTCTTTGAACGGACGATGCTTTATACGTACGACATCATTCACGAACGGCTCGGCTTCAAGCTGTTCTGGGGCGGGCTGATCGTCTACGGCTGGGTGTTCATCATTCCGATGTGGGGCTTGGCGGCTCACCCCGACCCAGGGTTCTCGGGCGGATGGCGCGTGCTGTGGCTGATCGGTGTGCCTGCGCTGTACGCCGCAGGATTGTGCATCACCCGTGGCGCCAGCTTGCAGAAGTACACGTTCAAGCGCTGGCCCGACCGCACGTTTCTCGGGGTGTTCGCGCCGCAGGTCATCGAGGCCGGCGACCGCAAGATCCTGTGCAGCGGCTTCTGGGGCGCCGCCCGGCATTTCAACTACCTGGGCGAGTGGTGCTTCGGCCTCGCCATCGCCCTGGTCTGGGGTCATTTCGGCATCCTGTGGGCATGGGTCTACTTCGTCTACGTCATCGCGTTGTTCCTCATCCGCCAGAGGCAGGACGACCGGCACTGCGCCACCAAGTACGGCCCCGAGAAGTGGGCCGAGTACCGGCAGCGAGTTCCCTACCGGATCGTTCCCGGCATCTACTGATCCGGCTCGCGAGCCGATGCGCGGTTCAGTGAGGGTGCGGTACGGTCGGCGGTGATGCTGGGAGTTGGCGGGGGCGTGCTGGTAGGGCACTGGACCGATGAGGCGGCCCTCACGGGATGCACGGTGGTGGTGTTTCCCGAGGGAACGACGGCTTCGGGGGAAATCCGGGGTGGCGCGCCAGCGACTCGTGATTTTGCCCTGTTAGCACCAGAGCGGACAGTGAACCAGGTAGACGCGGTGGTGTTGTCGGGGGGGTCGGCGTTCGGGTTGGCGGCGGCCGACGGGGTGATGCGGTGGTGCGAGGAGCAGGGCCGGGGGTTCGAGACCAGAGGCGGGCGGGTGCCGATTGTGGTGGGCCTGTCGTTGTACGACCTGACCGAGGGCGACGGCACAGTGCGCCCTAGCCCCGCTGCCGGCTACGCCGCGGCCCGGATGGCCAGCGATGCGCCCCCGTCGCTGGGACGGGTTGGTGCCGGCACCGGGGCCACTATGAACAAGTGGCGGGGAGCGGAAAACCGCCAACCGGGGGGGCTGGGAGGCGCCCTGCTCCAAGTAGACGATGTGATGGTGGGGGCGTTGGTGGCGGTGAACGCTTCTGGGGAATTCAACGATGGCTCCATGCAGCAGGCGCTGATCGACGGCACTTATGAGCATCGGCCTGCCAATCCGTTCTCCGACAGCAATGACGGCGAGGCGCACACCAACACCACCATCGGGGTAATCGCCACCAATGCCAACCTCGACAAACTGGCCTGCTTCCGGGTGGCTCGTAGCGGCCACAGCGGGATGGCCCGGGCGCTGCTGCCGGCCCACACCGATGGCGACGGGGACGCGCTGGTGGTGGGGGCCACCGGGCAGGTTGAGGCCGATTTCGGGCTGGTGCGACTGATGGCCGCAGCCGCCGTAGAGACAGCCATCCGCTCGGTGGGTGGGCACTGATTGCCTTTGAGGCCGATGGGAAATGGGATATCTCGGTGGGCCATGATGTCGGCGACTGATTGCGATCAAGAAGGGGACTGACATGAAGGACTTGGCCGGGAAAGTGGCGGTGATCACCGGGGCAGGCAGCGGTATGGGTCGGGCCATGGTGCGAAAAGCCGCTTCTGAGGGGATGCACGTATTGGCGGGCGACATCGACGAGGCCGGACTGGCCGAGACCGTGGGCGGTCTGGAGAATGCCCAACTCATGTTGACCGATGTGACCAGTCCCGACGCCAACGAGGCGCTGGCCAATGCGGCCCTGGAGCGATTCGGCGGCATTCACCTGGTACATCTCAACGCTGGAGTGCTCACCGGCGGGTTCACCTGGGAGAACACCGTGGACGATTGGCGCTGGGTGCTGGACGTGAACCTGTGGGGCGTGATCCACGGGGTGCGCAGCTTCATTCCCCGGATGCTGGACAAGGGCGAAGACGGCCATGTGGTGATCACCGCCTCAGTGGGCGGCCTCACCTCTGGGGGACTGCTCGGCCCCTACACCACCTCGAAGTACGGGGCGGTGGCCATCGCCGAGTCGCTGCATCGGGAGCTGGACATGATCGGCGCGCCGATCGGGGTGTCGTGCTTGTGCCCTGGCCCAGTGGCCACCGGCATCTTCCGGGCTGAGCGCAACCGTCCCGATACCTACGACGACACCTGTGGGCCCATGTCAGCCGACGCCGAGGCGGCGGCTTTCCACACCGCCTTGATCAACGCCATCGACGAGGGTACCGACCCGACCGAGATCCCTGAGCTGGTATTCGACGCGGTGCAAAACGACAAGTTCTGGGTCTTTCCCCATCCCGATTTCAAGGAGAGGATCGCAGCCCGCACCGAGTCGATCATGAATGAGACCAATCCTGAGTACACCGTGGGGCTGCCGGACGTGCAATCCCCTGCTCGCTAGCTGGAGGGTGAGTCCGGAGGGGCAGCGGGTCTACTAGGTATAGCGGAGGGGGATCCGACGGCCGAGGTGGCAGACGATTTCGTAGGCGACGGTGTCAATGCGCTCGGCGATCTCGGTGGCGGTGATCTCCTGGCTGCCCTGTCGCCCCAGGAGGACCACCTCGTCGCCGGGTGACACCGGGTGGTCCAGACCGCAGTCCACCATGGTCTGGTCCATGGTTACCACCCCGGCGATGGGGCACCGGCGGCCGCCGATCAGCACTTCGCCCCCACTCACGCCGAGCCGGCGGGTCCAGCCGTCGGCATAGCCAATGGGAATGGTGGCCAGCTGCGTGTCGGCGGGGGCGGTGTAGTGGTGGCCGTAAGACACCGACGTGCCCGCGGCGATGGTCTTGACCATGGCCACCTCGGTGCGCAAGGTCATCGCCGGCTTAAGCGGAAGGCAGCCGGCCAATGCCGGCGACGGCGGGATGCCGTAGATGGCGATGCCACAGCGCACCATGTCGAATCGTCCGGCAGGATGCGCCATAGACACGGCCGAGTTGGCCAGGTGGCGACAGAAGTCATGGTGACCGCCAAGGCGCAGCCGCGAGAGCAGATGGTTGTACTGCTCAATCTGGTACGCGGTGAACGGATTGTCGGGCTCGTCAGCCACTGCGCAATGGGTCCACACTCCGGCAAGCTCCAGCGTGTCTCGATCGGCGATGGCATCGGCCAGCATCATGACTTCCGCAGGCGATGCACCGACTCGGGCCATGCCGGTGTCGACCTTTAGGTGGACGGATAGCCGCTCGTCGGCAGCGGTGGCGGCTGCTGCGGCGGCCGCCAAACCCTCGCCCTGGTACACGGTGGGAATGAGCCCGAATTCAACCACCTGGGCAAACTCATTGGGTCGAGGCTCCGACAAGAGGAGGACGGGGGTGTCGATCCCGGCCTCTCGGAGTTGGTGGCCCTCGTCCACCAGGGCCACGGCCAGGGTGCTCACCCCCGCATCCACCGCAGTTCGGGCCACCGGGACCATGCCGTGCCCATAGGCATCGGCTTTGACCACTGCGCACAACTTGGCGGGATGGACGAGTTCGGCCAAGAGCCTCGCGTTGTGGGCGATGGCCGAGAGGCTGATGTCGGCCCAGGTCGGCCTCATCTCACCGCTCTTTGCTGGACGACGGCTTCCCAAACCCTGGGCAGCACAGAGAGCAGATCTGACGCCGCCATGGCGGCCAGTGGGCAGGCGGTGGCTGCCTGACCGTGGAGCCAGGCGGCGGAAGCGGTGGCGTGCATGGGCTCGGCACCGGTGCTGAGCAGGCCGCAGATGAGTCCGGCTAACACGTCGCCCGTGCCAGCGGTGGCCAGCCGGGCGTCCCCGCTGGTTACGGCCAATGCATCGCCGCTGGGATGGGCCACCACGGTGGTGGGGCCCTTGAGCAGAACAAGCGCACCGGTGGCGGCGGCCAGCGAGCGGGCGGCGGCAAACCGGTCGGCATCGGGGGCCGCGCCGGTGAGGATGCGGTATTCCCCATCGTGGGGGGTGAGCACGGTGGGGGCGGTCCGATGGGTCAACAGATCGGGGGCATCGGGGCCCAAGGCGTAGAGTCCGTCGCCGTCCACTACCAGGGGCAGCGGAACCTGGGCGACTAGGTCGCGGACTGCTTGGACAGTGTTGGGGTGTCGGCCCAATCCCGGCCCGACCAGTACTGACTTGAAGCGGGCCAGTTCCTCGGCAACGAACTCCGAAGCCCAATCGCTAGCTGGCAGAGGATGGCCGACGGCCTCGGTGGGTGCGGCGGGGCCAGCCAGAAGGTCAGCCGCGTCGAGGCCGGGAGTGCTGAGCCGGACGTAGCCTGACCCGCCTCGCAGGGCGGCGGTGGCCGCCAAATGAGCCGCCCCGGTCATGCCCGGCGACCCCGCGATGACCCAGCAGGCGGTCTTCCACTTGTGGGCCACCGCGGGCCGCACCGGCAGCCAGCGGACCACGTCGTCGGCGGTCACCAGATGGGTTCGGGCTCTTGACACGTCGAGGCCGATAGAAGCCACCGTGATTTGGCCGCAGTGCTGTGCGCCGGGATGGAGGATCAACCCTGGCTTGAGTGCTCCGAAGGTCACGGTGAGGGCCGCGTCCCAGGCGGCCCCGTGAATCTCACCGGTCAAGCCATCAACTCCCGAGGGGATGTCGGCGGCCAGGATTGGAGCAGCCTGGTCGGGGTTGTCGAGGGATGGCGCTGGTTCGGGTGGGGAATAGGGCCGGCGCAGGCCGGTGCCGTAGGCGGCGTCTATGGCCAAATGGGCCGCGGGCAGCGAGTTCGGGGCGTCGGCGGCATCGACCACCGCCACTCGGACACCTCGGCGGCGCAGCCGCTGGGCGGCGGCTCGTCCGTCGGCGCCGTTGTTGCCCTTGCCGGCCAGCACCGTCACTCGTCGTCCGTATCCTCCCCCCATCATGTCCAGCGCCGTTCGGGCCAGTGCGGCCCCAGCCCGCCCAATCAGCTCCTCGACCGGCTCCGGGGCGGCCGCATCGATGGCGGCCATCTCAGCCGGGGTGACGATGGGGGTCATGTCAAAGGCGTACCTGAACACCACTAAGGCCGCCAGCGATCGGCGAGTTCGGCCACCGGCTCCAGCAGGAGGTCTTCGGTGCTGATATCGCCCAGCCGGTCGAGGCGGAAGTCGGGTTCGGTTTCGGTGACCTCGTCGCGCAGGGCGGCGAACCGATTCCGGTAGCCCTCCAGAACCTGCTGGGCCGTCTCTGGGGTGAGGCTGGGCCGGAACCGCACATGCATGAGGGTGAGGCCAGTGGTTTGGCGGTCTTTTACCTCGGGGATCAGCACGATGGTCCGCCCGTCGGAGCGCCCTCGAGCAGCTTGAACCTGGCGCTCGATGGCCACCAAGTGCTTGCTGCCCCGCAGGGTGGGGTCGCGTTCGGTGCGGGAGGCCAGCCCCACGGTGATGCCGCCCCGGTCGATCACATGGATGGTGGTGCTGGGCACTTCCGGATCGCCGTTGATGCTGTAGCGGATGTACCCGGTGACCTCGGCCACCGCGGGGTCGAGAGCGGTCAGTGTGCGCAGGGTTTGGTAGCTGAGCTGGTGGCGGGAGGCGCCAGCGTCGAGGACGGCCCGGATCAGCGGCAGCTCCAGCAGCGACTCCTCGGCCCGGGAAATGCCCACCGTGACGGTCTTGGCCTGATGGCGGATGGCGTCGACCGGTCGGGTCAACTCGCCTACCGCCACGGTGAGCATGGCGGTGAGGTCTTCCAGCACCACGGCGGGGGTGCCCACCCGACCCCGTTCCAGTTGGTAGGCATCCAGCGGGGCGATTCCCATTGCGTAGCGGTACATGGAGGCCATTTCGGCCGCGGTGCCGGCTTCGAGGCATCCGTTGTAGCGGCCTTGGCGCAGATCCTGGAAGAACTGCTGGGCCGCGGGGGTGAATTGAGAACGGAGCCTTTCCAGCATCTGCTGGCTGTCGGTGCCCGCGCCGCCATCAGCACTGCTGCTAGCCACCTCGGCTTCGATTGCCGACCGGGTCTCCCGCAGAGGCTGGGCCAATTCGTCGATGGCCAGCGCCGACTCATAGCCGAATAGGTGGCCCACCATGGTGGCCAGAACGAAGGCCAGCTCAGGCGAGGCTGTGTTGGGGGTGGCGATCACCTCGGCGGCGGCGTCGAACCGAGCTTCGGTACCGCTGGTGATCACGATGGGAGCGGCCTTGTGGGCCCGAAAGATGGCCACCTCTTTGGCCACATCGCGGGCCGTGGAGTCGAGCAACCCGGCGGCGCACACCAGAATCATCGGCTCTGAGGACAGGTCGATGTGCTTCTTGTCCTCGGTGGTGTCGCAGGCGATGGACTTGTAGCACAGCTCGGAGAGCTTGATCCGGACTTCCTCGGCGGCCACCCGGTTGAGGCCGTTGCCCACCACGGCCCAGTACGTGCGGCCCAACGCGTGGCGGCGGACAATGTCGGCAATGCGGGTGTGGAGGCCGAGCACCTCGGCCATGGCATCGGGAAGGTCGCGCAACGAGGTCAGCAGCTGCTGGCGGCGCTCGTGGTGGCGGCCATCGGTTGGACGATCGCCGTTGGCGGCGTCGGCCAGAGCCACGGCCAGCAGGACCCCAGCGGCCACTTGGGCGTAGAACGCCTTGGTGGAGGCCACGCTCATCTCCACGTCTCGGCCGTCGGAGGTGTAGAGCACCCCGTCGGCCTTGTCACAGAGGTCGCTGTTGCGCCGGTTGACGATGGCGACGACCGCCGCTCCCCGGCGCCGAACGAGATCGACGGTGCGATTGGTGTCGGTGGTGGTCCCCGATTGGCTGATGGCGATGACCAGGGTGTCGCTCATATCGGTCTGCAAGCCGAACCCCGACAACTCAGTGGCCTGAACCGAGCTGACGTGGCGGTCGGGCAGCTCGTGGCGCAAGAAGTGGGCCAAGCTGTGGGAGGCCACCGCGGCGGTGCCCTGGCCGATGACGATGAAGTTGGCGATCTGGCCGCTGGCCAGCCGCTGCACCAGGGAGTCCGGCAGTGTCTCGGTCCCCAGCTTCACCGCCAAGCTCGGGGAGCCCTGCTCTCCCGTTGTGCTGACGATTCGACCCCGCAGGGTCTTGCGGAACGACTCCGGCGATTCAGTGATCTCCTTCAGCAAGAAGTGGGGGAAGCCTCGGCGATCGACGTCCCGGGTGGTGATTTCGGCGTCGACTATGTCGGCGTTGCTTATGGGCAGCGGTGTGCCGTCGTAGGAGTAGCGCTGAACAGCAGTGAGCTCTCCGGCGTGGTCGCGGTTGAGAACCACCACTTGGCCCCGGCTGGCGTCGGCGTTGTTGGGGTCGGAGGGAGTCTCGCCGTCCATGCGCAGGTAGCGACTGGATTGCTCCACCAGGCCGTAGGGCTCGCTGGCCACCACGTAGGCATCCTCGGCGGTGCCGATGTAGAGGGCCTGGCCGCTGCCCCGCAAGGCCAGCAGAAGCTGATCGGCGTGGGCTGCGGTCTGGCCAGCGATGGCCACCGAGCCTGTGAGGTCGGCCACCGTCCGGCGAAATGCATCGGTGGTCGCCTCGGGACTGCTTGAGTTGCCGAGGCGGGCCGACCAGAGGGCGGGGATGACCTTGGCGTCGGTAGTGATTCCGGTGTGCCAGTCCAAGTTGTGGTCGGCCACCAGATCAGTGTGATTGTCCACATCGCCGTTCAGCGCGCCGATGGCGTAGGGCAGGGAGGGGTTATCGGCCAGCTCGGAGTTGAGCGGATGGGCGTTGGCTTCGTTGATCATGCCCACGCTGGCCCAGCGGGTATGCCCGATGACCATCGCAGAGGCTTCCTGGGCGTCCACCGCCGCGGCCAGCAGTTCGTCAGCGGCGATGGCGGCTCGCAATGCGGCGGTGTTGTCGCCGAGTTCCCCGATCTCCGCGGCTGCTTTGTAAACGAAGCTCAAGCAGTTGTCGGCCCAGCGCACCGAACCGGTCCGGAACTGGGGATCAACGGCCCGCTCGGCCAGTGCAGCGGCTACCGCCGGGTCGGCCGGGTCGAGGGCGTGTCCGCTGACCATGATGTGCAGTCCGGCGGAGTCCCGGCCCCGAACCTCCAGCCGATCCAGCGCTGATAGTGCGATTTGCACCGAGCTGAATGCCGACAAGGTCCCCGCACCGGGGTTGGGTCCGGCCAAATCGGCCACCGCATCGGCGGTGTTCAGCCGGTCATTGCCGATGGCCCACACGGCGTCCTTCATCTGAATCAGCGCGGCGTTGACCGTTTCGGTGGCCCAGTCGCTTCCCGACCGGTCGAGATCGGCTTCCAGTTGGCCAATCAGTCGGTTGATCTCGCTCAACGTGGCTCGGATGGTGGCCCGCAGCGGCTTTTCGACCAACAGCGCCTGAAGCCCCGCGGTGCCCTGGAGCAGGCGGTCGGCCCTGGTCAGGTTGGCTGGTGCGGTCCCGATACCCCCCGCCAGATCACCGGAGCTGCTCAAGTCGCGCAGGGCCACGACCACCGGGCTCAAAAGGTCGAGGACCTCGGCCGAGGTCGGGGGAACACGCTGTGATAAGCGCCGGACCACCGCGACAATGCCGCACATCTTCCCCAAGGTTAGTGCCCAACATGCAAAATGACTTGCCGAGCGCCCCCAGGCCGCAGGGTTCAGGTGCCTATCGCCTTGGCGACTTCGGCGGCGATGGATTCGGCGACCTCGGTCGTTTCGGCTTCGACCATGATTCGGATGACGGGTTCGGTGCCGGAGGGGCGGACTAGGACTCGGCCGCCGGTGCCGAGTTCTTGTTGGGCGGCGGCGGCGGCGGCCGACAGGCGCTGCTCGTCGATGGAGTCGGGGTCGATGGCCACGTTGTGGAGGACCTGGGGCATCTTGGTCATGGCTTCAGCGGCCAAGTCCCTGAGCAACAAGCCTCGGCGGGCGACCACGTCGAGGAGCTGCAACGCGGTGACCAGGCCGTCGCCGGTGGTGGCCAAAGCGGGGAAGATCACGTGGCCCGATTGCTCGCCGCCCAGCGCCCAGTCGCCGTCTTGGAGCGCAGCCCAAACATGGCGGTCGCCTACTGGAGTAGTCACCACGTCGATGCCCTTTTGGGCCATGGCCTGGTGGAAGCCCAAGTTGGTCATCACCGTTACCACCACGGTGTTGCCTGGCAGTCGACCCTGTTGCTGGCGATCGGCCGCGCAGATGGCGATGATCTGATCGCCGTCGACCAGTTCACCGGTGTGGTCCACCGCCAGTACCCGGTCGGCATCACCGTCGAATGTGAGGCCCAAGTCAGCCTTCTGCCGGCGAACTGCCTTGGCCACTGTTTCTGGTCGGGTAGAACCGCATCGGTAGTTGATGTTGCGTCCGCTGGGGGTTGAGTTGATGACGGTGACGTTCACACCGTGAGCCTGGAGCGGACCGGGGACCACGGTGGTGGCTGAACCGTGGGCCGCGTCCACCACCACACTGAGGCCGCGTCCGTCAAAATCAACGGTGTCGGCCACTGCGTCTTGGTAGGCCTGCAACAGCTCTGACCCATCGGAGGTTCGCGGCGGAGCGCCGAGCGCGGTCACTGTTCGGCGATCGGAATCGTCCAGGGTGGATTCCAAGGCGGCTTGAGACTCGTTGTCGAGCTTCAGGCCCTCGGGTCCGAAGAGCTTGACGCCGTTGTCGTGCCACGGATTGTGCGATGCCGAGACCATGGCTCCGGGGGAGCGGTTCCTGGCTGCGGCCCACGCCACCGCCGGAGTGGGGGCCACCCCCAAGTCAATGGTGGGAACTCCGACCACGCTGAATCCAGCGGCCAAAGCCGCGGCGAAGTCTGGGCTGGACTCTCGGGTGTCGCGGCCGATGACTACCGGGCCAGAAGGATTGAGGACTTCGGCCGCCGCTTGGGCCAGCCGAACGATGTCGTCGGGCAAGAGCTCTTCATAGGCTCGTCCCCGAACTCCGTCGGTTCCAAAGCGCAGCACGGGAGGGGCTTAGCTCCTGGAAAGCAGGCCGCTGGCCATCCCGCTTAGCGCTTGGAGTACTGGGGCGCCTTGCGGGCTTTCTTCAGGCCGTACTTCTTGGATTCCTTCTTGCGGTCGTCGCGGGTCAGGAATCCCTCCTGCTTGAGCACTTCCCTCATCTCGGGATCCAAAGCCACCAGAGCCCGGGAGATACCCAACCGCAGGGCGCCGGCCTGGCCGTTGGCGCCGCCGCCGTGCATGTTCACGTCGACGTCGTACATCTCGGCGGTGTTGGTCACCCGAAGGGGGGCCATGTAAGCCATTCGATGGCTCCGAGAGGGGAAGTAGTCGTCGTCCTTGCGCCCGTTGACGGTCACCTGCCCGGTGCCGGGGCGAAGCCGAACGCGGGCCACAGCTCGTTTGCGGCGTCCAGTGGCCTGGGTAAGAGGGGCGGACATCAAGAGTCTCCGATGTGAGATCGAGCACCAGCAATCTCCAAAGGCTGGGGCTTCTGGGCTTCATGGGGATGGAGCGGTCCGGCGTAGACCTTGAGCTTGCGGAGCATCTGACGACCGAGACGGTTCTTGGGGAGCATCCCCCGAACGGTGCGACGCACGGCCTCGGCGGGCTGGGTCTCCAGCAGGTGTCCGTAGCTGGTCTGGCGCAGACCGCCCGGAAAGCCGGAGTGGCGGT
>JAJDTA010000037.1 GCA_022827405.1 Acidimicrobiia bacterium | reverse complement strand
GTGTCCCTTCACGACCTCCATCGTGGCACTCCGTTCTGAGAAGAACCTGAGTGTCAGCCGGGAATTGCTTGGTGATCGAACGGATCCTCCCGGCAAACTCGGCAGCCGTTCTCGGCAAATTCTCAGGTTGAGGCTCTAGACCTCCGAGGATGCCCGCCTCAGTTGGACCCGATGACCCAGGTGAATTCGAACCCCGTCTGGTTGAGGTGTCACGCAGGGCGTTTCTTCGCCGTAGTGCCGTGGCTGGGGCCATAGTGGCATTCCCTGTCCTTGCTTGCAGCAAGAGCGATGCCGAGGTTTTCGCAGGCTCAAGCTCGGCGACCGTTGCGCCGAGCGAGCCCGCGCCAACCGAACCCGCGGCGGCGACAAATCTCGAGCCCGCGCCAACCGAACCCGCACCTGGTGACGTCGAACCAACACCAACCGAGCCCGCAGTGCAGTCCACCGGGCCAACAGCGGCCATGTTCCCGACTGGTGCTGAGTTGGCGGTGGCATTTGCCTATGTGGCGGGTGCTGGCGGCCGGGGTCGGATCCTCAATCCCTACGTTGCAGTGTGGGTTGAAGATCACGCCGGCAACCTCATCGACACCATAGGGCTCTGGTTTCTGCAAGAGCAGAAGGGAACCCGGTGGCTCAATGACCTACGGCGCTGGTATTCGGCCAGCAATCAAGCTTCCGATACCTCCATGTCCGGTGCAACCCGGCCAGCGGGTGCCTATTCGGTTGTTTGGGACGGTACCGATTTGTCTGGGAACCCGGTAGAACAGGGCGATTATTTCCTCTTCATCGAAGCTGCCCGAGAGCACGGTCCCTACAGCATCACCAGCACGCCGATCACCATCGGCAGCCAACCCTTCTCTGTTGCGCTGAGCGACAACGTTGAGATCGCCGACGCCTCAGCGGAACTGATCCTCTAGCTAATGCACGAAGGCCTCTCCCCAACAGCCACCGCAGAGAGACCCGCACCAAGTCCGACGACTCCGAACTCTGAAGGGCCGATGCAAACGCACAATGGAGGGCGCGGCGCGCGCCAGCCTGCCAGTCGGCTGAAGCGGGCCACCGACTTATGGGCCCGCCGCCTTCACGTTTATACAAGCATGATTGCCCTCCTCGTGGTGTTGTTCTTCGGACTCACCGGCATAACCCTGAACCATCCCGACTGGACGTTCGGCGACGATGTCTCGGTGTCGAGTCACAACGGCCGGTTCCCGTTCGAGGCCTCTGGCGTCGACGGTACGGTGGAGTTCTTGGCCATTGCCGAGTATGTCCGGGGCGAATACTCAGTGTCTGGCACTGTGGACAACTACAGCGTCGTCAACGGGCGGGGCTCCATTGCCTTCAAGAAACCGGGCTACTCCGCCGACCTGTTCTTTGACGCCGAGGCCAGCACTTACGAGCTTACGGTCACCCAACAAGGGTTCGTGGCGATCATGAACGACGTCCACAAAGGACGAGACGCCGGTCCCCTGTGGAAATGGGCTATCGACATTTCAGCAGGGTTCCTGGTCGCTATCTCGATCACGGGGTTGGCGATGCAGCTGTTCTTGCGCCGACGCCGATTTGTCGCTTTGACCGTCGCAGCGGCCGGCGGCCTGATTACTGTCTTCGTGATACTGGTCACAATCAGCTGATTGAGCCGAATCTCTCCCCCCAATGGGGATCGACGGCAGGGGTGCCGTCTCGATCTACGACTAGTCCGGCTAGTTCGTCTGATTCGGCCAGCCAGTCAAGCGCTGCGGGGGGGTCGAGAATGCAAGCGACGGTGGCCGCGACATCTGCGGTAATGGCGTCGTCCGCCACGACCGACACGCTGGCCGGACCCAATGCCGGCTGGCCCGACCGGGGATCGATGACGTGGCTGTACCAGGCATCGCCAATCCGAAACCCGCGCCGTGATGAGCCGCTGGTGGCTATCGCCTGGTCTTGTAGGTGGATCACTACAAGAGGCGGCTCGTTGTCGTATGGGCGCAGTGGATTTTCGATTCCTACTGCCACACCTGGGCTGCCCCGGTGCAAAACGTCGCCGCCCGCGTTCAGGCTGATGGCCTCGATTTCGAAACGCCGAAGAGCTGCTTCGACCACGCGATCGACGATGTAGCCCTTGGCGATAGCGTTCAGGCTCAGCCGAGTACAGTCCCCCAACGGCACCGGCACGCGGTCGAGCAACTCGAAACGGGGTTCGGCGATTGATGCCGCCTCCTCTGCCAAATCGGCGGCACCCGGCATGCACCCGGCTTGTTCGGCCCGGCGCCACATTTGGGTCAGTTGGCCGGTGAGAGGGTTGAACAGGCCCGCCGAACGACGATGCCACGCCAGCGCCAGACCCATCAGCTCGCAGAACTCATCACTTGGGTGGAGAACCTCTCCGCGACGCCAGCGGCATAATTCGCTGTCGTCGTCAAAGACGCTGAACACCCCTTCAAGTCGAGCCACTTGCCCAGCCACGAATTCGTCGACGGCTCGAGACATCAGCTTGTCGCCGCCCTTGATCCGCAGATCCAGCACTGTGCCCATCAAGCCGTGGCACCGGAATTGGAATTCGCGCTGGTTGTCGCCTTGTTTGCTAATGGTTCTGCCCTTGGGTGCCGCTTTCTATTCCATGTCCAGGCCCAGCAGCTTGATGGCGTTGCCGCGGGCGATCTTGTAGACCGCTTCGGGGTCGAGGTGGCCGAA
>JAJDTA010000168.1 GCA_022827405.1 Acidimicrobiia bacterium | reverse complement strand
CGACTCAGAGCGCCGGCCCCAGCGCCGCCGGGTCAGGCACTTGTCGTGCATCTCAGGGTCGTCCATGGCCACCATGCCCCCGTTGCCCGCACAGGTGAGCGAGTGGGAGATGGCGAAGCTGGTGAGGCTGATGTCGCTGCGGGCACCGATGCGGGTGCCCCGCAGGCGGGTGTCCAGCACATCGCAGGAATCCTCGATCACCTTGAGGCCTTGCTCGTCGGCGATGGACCTGATCACGTCCCAGTCGGGGCAGTTGCCCATCAGGTTGGGGGTCATGATGGCCTTCGTGCGGGGGCCGATCATCTCCGGGATGCGGTTGACGTCGATCTGGAAGGTGTCGGGCTCCACGTCCACGAACACCGGCACCAATCCGCATTGGACGATGGAAGACACGTCGGTGGAGAAGGTGAGCACCGAGGTGATGACCTCGTCGCCGGGCTCCAGGTCGAGCAGTCCGATGGCCAGCAGAAGCGCCGAGGAGCCCGAGTTGACCATCACCCCCCGCTCTTTGCCCAGAATCGTGGACACCTCATCTTCGAAGCGGGCCACGTTCTCGCCGATGTTGAGGTTGCCCGAGCGCAGCACCTCGAGCACGGCTTCGATCTCGCGCTCATCTTGGATGGCCCCCGCGGGCGGCAGGGTGCGGACTGGTTGGTTCGCCATGGCTGTGAACCTTAGGCCGGGCGTTGTTCGACCAGCCGTACCAGGGGGATCTGGCGGTGGGGGGCCTTGGCCTGGTAGTCGGCGTACCAGGCCCGGTCGGCCACCAGGCCGTCCCAGGTGGCCGCGTAGTCGTCGCCGTCGCAGATGTCGGCCACGGCCCAGAATTGCTGGCCCTCCTCGGTGATCAGCAGTTCTGGGTTGGCCTCCTTGTCGGCGATGTTGAAGTACCAGGAGGGATGGGCCTTGGCTCCGGCGAACGACGCCACCACGATGCGATGGCCGTCGGGATCGCGCCAATAGGGCAGGGCCACCTTGTGCTCATTGCCCGATCGCCGGCCCACGGTGCGGATCAGCACATGGTGCATGCCCGCCTGGCTCCAGACCATGGGGTCGTCGCTGGACTCCATGGCCTCCACGTGCATCTTGGTGATTACTGGGATCTCCTCCAAAGAGGGCGTCTCCCAGGTCTGCTCGACTCGCTGATCGCTCACGGGCTGTCTCCTATTTCTCGGTTCGGTGGGGTGGTCAGTCCAGCTTCAGCACTCGGCGGGCATTCTCCCGCAGAAAGCCGGGCCATACCTTGTCCCGGAAGGGAACGTCTTTCATGTCGGTCATGATCCGCTCCAGCGACAGGCCCATGGGGAAGTAGCCGGCGTAGATCACTTTCTCGGCGCCCCGGGTGTTGGCGTAGCGGACGATGGCCTCGGGGTAGTGCTTGGGGGCGAACGCCGAGGTGGAATAGTGCAGACCCGGCCACTTCAACATGAGCTTCACGGCGAGGTCCTCCCAAGGCTCGCAGCCGTGGCGGGTGACGAACGTCAGCTCGGGAAAGTCGTACATCACCCGGTCGATGCGCTCCACGTGCTGGGGTGAGAACGGGAACCGGGGGCCGGGCACGCCGGCGCACACGAAGATGGGCAGGTCGAGCTCCACGCACTTGGCATAAATCGGGTAGAACTTGGCGTCGTCGATGGGAACTTGGGGGATGCAGCCCGCCGGAAACGCCCCCACCGCCTTGACGCCCCATTCCCGGTGGAGTTCGTCTATGCGGCGCACCTGGCCCATCACGTCGTTGGGGTCGACGCTCATGGAGGGGATGAACCGCTCGGGGTAGTCCTTCAGCGCCCGCTGGCCGCTGTCGTCCTCACAGGAGATGAGGGCCAGTTCGATGTTGAACCGGTCCATCTCCTTGAGCGTTACCTGAACCGGGTCGTCATCGGTGCCGTACAACTCCTTGGGCACCCCCTTGAACATGTACTCCACCGGGAAGTCGAACTCCTCGGACGTCTGGGCGTCTTTGGTCTGGGACCGGATGAAGTCGTAGGTGGAGAAGTCGGGCTTGGGGAACCCGATCATGGTGTCGATGATCCCGATGTCGGTGGGCATGGCCATGGCGGACGTCCTTTAGGTTTGCGGGTTGGGCTGCTTCAGGCGGCCAGTGCGGAGCGGGGGGTGATCACGTCCCAGGCGTTGTCCCGCATCATGGCCTTGGCCTCGGCGTCGGTGAAGTTGGGGATGTCATAGATGAAGTCGGTGGGCACCTCCAGCCCCTCGGCGTGGGGGTAGTCGGAGCCGAACAGCATGTGGTCGGCGCCCATTGTCTCCTTGATCAGGTCGATGTCGTCTTCGTAGTAGGGCGACACCCAAACATGGTTGATGAACTGGTCCACCGGGTCGGTGCGGAACTCCTGGGGCATCTTGCCGTAGGCGATCTTCAATTCCTCCACCAGCCGGGGGGCGAACATGCCCCCGTTCTCGATGCAGGCGATCCGCAGGTTGGGGTGCCGGTCATACAGCCCGTGGCACACCAGAGCGGCCATGGTGTCGAAGATCTGGCGGTCGTGGCCGGTGATCTGCTTGAACGTGGAGGTGCGGAACGACTGGAAGTCGGCGGTGGGCTCCCATCGCTCGTTGTAGTCGTGCAGGCCGCCGTCGCCGCCGTGCATGCCCACGGTAATCCCGGCCTCGGCAATGCGGGCCCACACCGGGTCGTAATGGGGCATGCCCGGCGAGCGATCGCCCCCGTCGGGGGTGGGCACCGGCCCGGGCACCATCACCACCATGCGGGCATCGTTGGCCAGAGCCCACTCCACCTCGGAGACGGCCCATTCCACGTCGATCATGGAGATCACCGGAGCAGCGAAGATCCGCTCCTGATAGGCGAAGCCCCAATCTTCCAGCATCCACCGGTTGAACGCGGTGAAGGCGGCCACCACGGCGGGAGGGTCATGGCGCAGCGACTGCTCCATGCCCACGCCCAGAGTGGGAAAGAACAGGGCGGCTTCGATGTTCTGGGTGTCCATCAACTCCAGGCGCTTGTCCCGGTCGCGGTACTCAGGGCGCTCGGAGATGGGGTCGAGCTCGCCGAACATGGTCTTTACGTCCACGCCGTCTTTGTTGCGGCCCCGGAAAAAGTCTTGAAGCGCTCCCGGCTTGGACACCGGGTCGAAGGTGGGGTTGGGAATGAACCGGTTGATCTTGCCCGCCACCAGCAAGCGCTGCTTGCCGTCGATGTTGGCCCACTGCATGCAGCGCTTCTTCATCGCCGGGTCGATGTGGCGAATGAAGGCGTCGGTGGCCTCGTAGTAGTGGTTGTCAGCGTCGAACACCTTGAACGGCAGATCTGCCATGTTGCACCTCTAGGTGGGGGAGGACGGGCGTTGCCCCCGATTTTCGCCGCGCCAGCCCAACCCCACAAATCCCGGCGCGACCGATCAGATCACTCAGATCTCCCGGCGATGCAAGCCCCACCTCTGCTGGTCGCCTCGCTCGGCCGCGATGAGAGCTCCAGTGTCGTATGTGACCCCGTTCACTAGTCAGGTGGGTCGCTTGATGAGCGAAACGCCTCCTCAAAGGCCTCTTCGGCCCAGGCTAGGGCTTCAGCGGAAATGGGACCGTGCTCCGCCTCCCACTCCGCTACCGCGGCAAGTCCCGCCTTGATGATTGCGGCGTCGTCACGAACGGGAGAATCACCGACGTCAGTCGAAGCAGCAGAAACCGACTGAGCGGTGGAAGACATGGGAACCGCTCGGTGCCGCTCTTGCTGCGTTGGCTGGTCCCGCTCTTCCGTTCCAGGCATTTCATGACTTTACATGGTATTGGGTACATGTCAACTGCAATTTCGGACGTCTTTCATCCTTCCTTGGCACCGGCCACTGCCTTCTCCCTTGGCGTGGTGTTTGCGTGGGTACGTTGCCTAGACAGTGGTCACCGAATTAGCTGGATTTCCGCGTAGCCTGGGCATTTGATGCGAGTGTTTGTCTCTTCAGTGATTGACGGCTATGAGGAATATCGGAGTACGGCCGCGAATTTCATACGGGCCCTCGGGCACGAGGCTGTACTCATGCAGCCAGGGGAGCAGGCCGCGTCGCCCAGTGGGCCGCAGACCGCCTGTCTTGTCGAGTTGGAGGAATGCGACACGGTCGTGTTCCTCATGGGTGCCCGCTATGGGTGGATCAACCCGCGTAGTGGCAAGTCAGCTGTGCGCGAGGAATGGGAGCACGCTGATGCTGTGGGGAAGCCATGCCTTGTGTTTGCTGAAGTCGACGTGGCTCACGAAGCTGACCAGCGAGAACTGCTGGACGAAATGGAGAACTACATAGATGGCCGGTTTCGAACTGTCTATCAAGATACGGAGCAACTCTCTCAGGAAGTAGTTAAGGCACTAAACGCACTCGCCGAACGGGGGACCCCAGCCCAGCCAGCCCGTTTGGCCGGTCTACCGCTGGTTTGCCGGGAGGCCATTGCAGAGGTGGAACAAGTGGACTCCCAAGCAGTGGGTCGAGTGCTAGATCTCCTCTGCAACCATGGGCTCAGTCTTGACCGTCTGGCTCGGGTGGCTTCGGAACCACCAGAATGGATGCTGCTGGCGCCATCGAGCGTGTGGGACGCGGTCGTGGGATTTATGGCAGCCCATCAAATCGATGGGGTCGGCTTCGCCCGTCTTCGAGCAATAGAGGCAGGTTCAACTAGGGGCCCGCTGTACTTGATCGCTCTGGCGATTCAAGAGGCCGACGATGGCAATGCGGAGGAAGCCGAGGCGTTGCTTGCCCGGTTGCCCGATGGACACTCCTGTACTGAATTAGCCCGTGCTCGGGCTGTTGAAGATCACGAGAGGGTGATTTCTGCCGTCCATACTGCCCGGCTGCATCAGTCTGCCGACCAGGACATCGCTGTATTCGGTGCAAAAATGCTTGCTTGGGGGCTCCACTGCATGGACCAACCAAGCAGAGCAGCCGATGTGCTGAGCCAGGCAAACGACGTCCACCCCGGGCGGAGCTTCCTGCTGATGGCTGAGGCTGAAATGGCTCTGGCTGCCGGTGCACAGGCTGTGCCCGGCACCAACGAGAGCCGAGAATGGTTCCGCAGGGCGGATGAGGTTGCATTGCGGGCCCGCGACAGCCTTCGAGAATGGTCGGGCCCGTCGTATCAGGCGGTCGCACTAGCGTGCTTGGCCCGGAGGTTGCTAGGCGACTATCGAGCCGCGGCTGACATCGCCGCCGCAACTTCCCCGGGCGAGCAGGGAGCAGTCGAAACCACTGGCGGCTGGGCGACAGTTGAGGAAGCCTCCCATCCGGATGTGATATCGCAGCGCGGCCTTGCCCTGATCATGTTGCCAGACCGTCGCGGCGAGCTTTCTGACCTACCTCTCGACGACATTGACACATCAGATGCACTCGCAGTGCGCGCTGCGCGCGCCTACATGAACGAAGATCCCGCTGCGGGGGTATTTGCTCGCCGCGCTCTAGACCAAGCCCGCGATCCGTCAGAACGCCGAGCTGCGTTGATGTGCCTGGCATCGATTGGAGTGTTCAGCGAAGAGGATGTTGCTGCGGCCGGACTCGACAGCCCTGACGCTGCCCTCGTTTCTGCGATGTCTGCTGTTGCTAGTGGCGACCATTCAGAGGCAATACGTCTTCTAGAGCCGAACCGGCTCGAATCACCAATCCACGCCGACTACCTGGCGGAAATCCTCCACCGCGCCGGCGACACTTGTGCAGCTGTGGAATGTCTGGAGGACGCTGCCCGCCAGTTCAGCGCGCAGGCGCTCCTCGTTCGGGCAGTCGAAATGCTGATATGGGAGTCGGATGATCCCGGCAATGCCGAGGAGATTGCTCAGCGGCTTCTTGCCCAGGACCAGGGCCTGACTCCAGACGAAAGGCAACGGCTGGTGGGTTGTCTGGTTGATCTTGCCGGAAGTCGCCAGAACTGGCCGGCGATGGAGGAATGGGCCCAGGCCGCCGTACACGAGGACCCGGATCATGAGAGGGCGAGATGGTCCGTGGTCTTCGCGCTGCACTTGCAGGCTCAGCATCAGCAAGCGTGGGACTACGTCAATCGGTACGGGTTGCACCCCTTTGACGAGGCAACAGCGGTCTTGTTTGCCGAGGCAAGCCGACTCGCTCCCGAAGTCTCCGACGACGACATATCCCGTGTGGCAGAAATCGCTGAGGAATTTGGTACTTCGGAGGTTGCAGGAGCCGCAGCGCTCATCGCAGCCCAAATGCGACTTGCCGATCCCGGCAGGGATGCTCTGCCAACGTTGTGTCGACGGATTGAGGTACTACTAGACGAGTTTAATGCCCGCTATCCCGAGAGCGAGCACTTGCGAAGGTACGAAGGAACCCCTGATGAACTACTAGCCGCTATAGCCGCTGATTTGGAAGCGCAGTTGCCGTACAGAGAACTGCAGCTCGCAGCCGCCGAGGCGATTCGCGTCGGCCACATGCCTTACGGGGTGCTCAGCAACATGACTAGGCGGCCCTACGCCGAAGCCTTGTTGAGTGTCCTAGCTGGTGCAATCACCGCTATACCGGTGGATGCGGAATTACGCGACAGGGAGCGGGCCGCAGCTGAGAACGCACTTGGCGGATCAGTTGCAGCCGACACCAGCGCACCGGTCGTTTGCTTGCTGATGGGGCTAGACCCACAGCAGTTTGCCAGAGAGTTCAAAAGGGTGTTTGTCGCAGACGAGCAAACAGACGATGCCCGGCAAGCAGTTGCCAGCCTTCGGCAGTCTGCAAGTGATTTCATTGGCATCGATCCCGCGACTGGGCGTTTCTTCATGTCGGAAGCGACCGAGGAGCAGCACGCAGAGCACCGCGCACTCGCCGAAAGATTGTTGGCATCCCTAGATAGCTGGCAGCGGACCGAAAGCCACCGGCCATTGCCTTCCACATCGTCTCCGGAGCGTGGAGGGATGCCGTTGTCACCCTGGGATTCAGCAATGCAAGTGGCTATCGAACGAGGCTGTCCGCTATGGGCCGATGACTACGCCCTTCGAGACCTTGCCAGAGCCGAGGGAATTAGCACTTTCGGCACCTGGGCGCTGATTGAAGCCCTCGAAGCTCGAGCGGCGCAGCAAGCGGAGCCGGGATCGAATCACATGGACATCAAGCACAAGATGCTCGCTGCTGGCATCGCCGATACACCCCTATCGACTGCTGAATTGGATCAAGCCATCGCAGATGCCGATGACCAAAATGGGAGTGACGCAGATCTGCTGGTTGCTGCCTGGCTGAGCCGTCCAGCCGTATGGATGGCTGATTTTCCCGAAACGCTTCGCAGGTACACGAACTATGTATGGAGCCTCACCCGGGAAGGCCGCAAAAGCGATATTCCTGGTTTGCTGCATGCCGCCGCGCTCGGTGCTGGCCCACCAACGGACATCGCTATGCGGCAAGTCACGATCGGTGGGCTGCTGGCTATGGCTATATCCGCCGGGGGAGCGGATCCTGAGTCAGTTCCAGCGCTGATTGATGTAGCCCGTCGCATAACTCACCGATTCGCCGTTGCGGAAGTGTTTCTGGCGGCGGCCAGAGAGGGTGCTGCTCCTACTCCCGATGAAATGTCCCGTCCCGATGTAACCACCCTGCTGGCTGAAACCGTCCGTGGACTGTTTCACGCTCTAGAACCGGCAGTCGGGCCTCAACAGGCGACCCAAGCTGTAATGCGCATGTTCACTAGAGCCGATCTCGACGACCGGGAAATTGTTGCAGCAGCACTCCTTGACCCAGCCCTCATTGAGAGCCAATGGATTGATACTGGCGGGAGCGACAACTAACTGATCTGAATTCATGCGCGAGAGCCGCGGAGAAGTAACGAGTCTGGCCTTAGCCGGGGAGTGTCTCAGGACTCTGAAGAAGCGTTGTCATCTCAGCCCCTGTGCGAGTGATGATCTTTATGGCGATGACGTTTCCTGGAGTGGGTGGAGAGAAGGGTTGTGATTCGAGGCCGCAGAGGGTTTCCTCGGCATTAGAATCGAGGTCTTTCCCAAGGGCCTTGATGAGATTCTTAATGTTGGGATCACTGCGTTTGTAGGCGGGTAGGTATACAAGTCGGGGGAAGAATGCGGTGCCGTCGTGGTCGGTGTCGATCATCCAGCAGTCCACATCATCGCCCAGTGATGATCGGACATTGCCAGTGGCCGGGTCGTAGGTGTCGTATCCGGCGAGGATGACGATCAAGTTGCCTTCGTCGTTTGCCTCGCACCACACGTCGGGTTCGCCGAGCAGGGTAAGGGCTCCTGAGTCGGCTTCTTTGGCCAGAGCGGCGATTTGAAGATCCTGGGCGGTGACGACCTTGTGGACTTTCACTGGGCCAGCGGCGTGGGGGGCGTTGTTGTCGAATGCACTAGCCACGATGATGAGGTCTGCGATGTCCCGACGACCCTGGCGGGCCTCGGCTGCTGCCGCGGCTATCTGGTCCGCGGTAACGGTTGCGTCCGGAGCGGCGAGCATCACAGCGGCGATGATTCTGGTTTGCCGTCCGGGGGAGGTGCAATCGGCTTCGTGGGTGACGAGGTTCCCTCCCGGCCAAGGCGTGATCTCTGCGATTTCCAAGACGGCGTGACCGTCGCTGTCGCAGATCGGATTCCCAATGAGCGCTTCGAGCAGCCGCTCAGCGTCTTCACCAGCCGCGATGCCCAAGTCTTCGGGATCGGGGTCTTCGCTGTCGAAAGGCAGGTAGGTGTAGGGACTGGCTGATTCGACAGTGAATGGCCCAGTGAGGCGTTTCCGCTTCCTGTCTTCTTTCGGCCGGTCCACTAGGTAGATGGTGTTCTCAGGATCATCCACGGTGTCGTAAGCGAGCCTTCCTGCTGACACATCTTGGATGGTCTCAACTTCAAAACCAGCGGAGGGGTCGCTGCCATTGTCAACGGTGTGGTACCACGGATGGACGGCAGTGAACAGATGGCGACGCGCTATCGCTATGGAGACTCGTCCCGCGTCGATGGTGATCCATCGCCTTCCCCATCTCTCGGCGATGTGGGCAGTGACCCCTGAACCACATGTCGGGTCGAGCACTAGGTCGCCTGGATCAGTGGCCATCAGAAGACAACGTTCTATGACGCTGTTTGCTGTCTGGACCACATAGCGCTTGTCGGATGTAGACATCTGCCGATGCCACACATTTGTAATTCTCCGACCTGGCACTTCGTCTTCGTAGCGCTTCCAGCTCAATTGTGAATCCGGTCCCGCGGCATCAAGCCGGTTGAGTTCGGCGAGACGATCCATACCCTCCATAGAGACGCGCCAATGCTCACCTATAGGGCAAGGCCAGCGATGTCCGTCCCAGTTGTAGGCGTCTGAGCGTCCCGTAGTGGAAACCCCTGGCGATGCGAGTCGCATCCGACGGTAGACACGAGCTTTCTCTGGTAGGTTCGCGTCTGGGTCTTCTCTTTCTTCTGGGGTCAGCGTTCGAGTAGTACCGTCTGCTAGTTCAACCATCGCGTAGGAGCTCATATGCTCAATTTTTTCTGCTCTAGTTAGGGTCTCATAGAGCTGCCGGTACTTGAGGTGAGACTTGTCCTTGGCGTACCAGAGCAGGAAATCGGCGACGCTAGGCAGAGTCTTGGATGAGGAGCTCCCAGCTGTGGCATATGGGATTGTGGCTACGCGGTTCTCCGCCCCGAATACCTCGTCAAGCAGAACTGCGGCGCGGTGGACGTTTTCATCACCGATCTGCATAAACAGGCTTCCGCTTTCGGCAAGCAACTCTCGGAAGAGGGCGAGACGTTCGTGAAGTTCATCGAGGTAGGAGTGGATGCCATTGCGATAGGTGTCGCGGAACGCCTTAATGGGGAGTGTGTCGCCGGCGGGGATGTCTGTGGCGTCAGTGCGCCCTGTCGCTGACATGAAGTTGGACTTGAATCCGATCCCATAGGGCGGGTCGAAATAGATCATCTGGACGTGCCCAGCCAGGCCGTCGCGGGCGATAAGAGATTGCATGACCTGAGAGCTATCGCCGTGGATGAGCCGGTTTTGCCAATGCCCAGAGTGCTGGTAGAACTCCCATTTCTGCGCGTCGGCGGGCAGGCCATTGAAATCGTCAAAGAGGTTGAGGGGAACGCCTGCCCCCGGCTTGCGGAGTTGGTCGATCATGCTTAGAGGGTTGACTTTCTCCCTTGTGTAGAGGGGTGTGCCTGCGAACTCGAGCGGTCCGTCATCTGAGGAGGTGCGGCCTTGCCGGTCCCACGCGAGACGGGGCTGCGGTTCATGCGACCTCTCTATCTTGGCCATTGACGCCTCAACCAGCTTGTGCGGCGCGGGATCGGCAGTAAACGGTTTGGGTGCTCGAGTGTCATCGTCTAACAGCGGCGCGGTTTCTATGGTGGGCTGATTCGGACGACTGGCCTTCTCGTGACGGTAGGTGCCGGGCGGGCGCTGGGGTTGCTGTTTGACCACCGCTATCGCTGCCTTTCCTGTGATTCTTGGATGGCGATGTCGAGTTGGTGTCGGATCGTGTTCGGGTTCTCGATCACTGCATACGACCAGTGCCGGAGATCGTCGGGCAAGTCAGCGGTACCTGCGATGCTGGGTATCCAGTGCTGTTCGGTGTACTCAGCTGCTTGGCGCGCCTTGTCATCCCAAGCAGCCTTGCACTCGATCACCAGGTTGGTGCCGTTGTCAAGCACGGCCACGAAGTCCGGTTCGTAGCGGGCCCATGTTCCATCTCTCCAGTAGGGGATTGTCCAACCCAGCTGGAAATTCCTGACCCAGCGCAGCACCCTGGGATCGTTGTCGAGCTGTTTGGCGGTGTTGAGTTCGAGGCGCGAGTGGCAGGGAGCGTGGGACAGTTCCGACTTCTCGGTTTCAGTGATGTGCACGAGCGTGGTCTCGAAATCGATGCGAGCCGTATCAAGTATCGGCGGATGGGCGAGGCGTGCGCGGCGGGCAGAATCCTCAGTATGGAAATCGCAGGCGGCGAGGATCGCTTCGACAGCGGTTTGTCGGAGATGCGAGTCGGCCAGCAACGCGCGCAGATCATCTATCCCCACATTCGGGTGAGATGACCATTGGTCGGCTGCCGTAACGGCGGAGCGGAACAGCGATGCCCTCCCTAACCCCGCCTTTTGCCCGTTGGGCGCTGTTAAGCGCGCAGTCACCTCGGCTGCAAGCGACAGTAGGGCAGTACGCCGACGCATGTCGTCGGGGGAAGTGCCGATAACTTGAGACTCACCGGCGACTCCCTCAAGGGCTGTGACTGTGGCTGTCTCTGACGACGGCGGCGACCATTTCTCAACTTTTTCGGGATCGAGGTTGAAGGAACCCTGCGGTGCTGTGCGGGTGTACTCAACTGCCTGTGGCCAGGCCACGCGAAATGGCAGGCGGCTCTTGATGGCGTAAACCCTGGTTCGGGGCTTTGGCGGGTGCGGGGCCTTCTCCGGTTGGTCTACATCTGGCATGAACTCGAACGGGATGCCCACCACATCGGCGTACTCGGCCTCCAAGAGCCGCCGTCCCTGGTCATCAGGATCGCGGAGTGCGTCATAGGAGGTGCGGCGCAATGCCCTGCCGGTGACCTGCTCGCAGAGAAGCTGAGTGCTGAACGCGCGAAAGCCGACGATGTGGGTGACAGTGCGGGCGTCCCACCCCTCGCTCAACATACTCACCGAGACCACACATCGGACTTGGGCACCGGACCGCCCCGGCTTGCCCACCGTGTTGAGCATCTCCCGCACCGCGTCTTCCGCGTCGGCCTTGCTTCCCAACCCGGCTGTCGTTACCAGCATCTTCTTCAGCGGATCGGGGATCGTGTCGGCCCCTCCCACCTTGCTGTGGACCAGTAGGGTGCGCGGCTCTTTGTGCCACTGGCCGTTCTCGTCGATGTTGGCCAGCTCAGGGAAAGCCCCCAGAGAAATGGCGCCGTCATCTTCGACGCTGCCCGCGATGTATTTCCACAAAGCGGTCGCGTTGCTGATGCCATTTGCCACGAAGATGATTACCGGTGGGGTTGGCTGAGGTGGGCTTGCCGTTCCGTCCCCATTCGACGAGTGTCCTTGCCAAACCCGGAGCTTGCGCTCCCAGTCTTTGACAACTGCGTTGACTGCGCTGTGGAGCGGCTCAGGGATGTGGCCGGTTTCGGAAAGTGCTCTCGTGAGGTTCTTGCGCGCCGTGTTCTCATATAGCTTTCGCCAGACTGTCTCATCACGGCTGCTGTCGTCGTCTATCGGCACCCTCGGGACTTTCACCAGACCAGACTCAATGGCGTCCATCAGCCCAAAGTCGGAGGAGACCCACTGGAACTGCTCTGGCTCCGACTTGCGAGCTGTGTCGATCCAAAGCGGAGTGGCTGAGAAGTCGTACACCGGGCACTCTTGGCCGTTCTCGTCAACCTGGCCAAGTATCTTCATGTCGCGCATGGCCCTGATGGTGTTGAACCACACCGCAGCCCGCTCGTCTTCGGCCTTGTCTTCCCGGGCTCGTTTCTTGCGGGGAGATTCCTGCGGCAGGTAGCAGTGATGAGCCTCGTCGTTGATCACGCAGACACGGCCTGAGCCGTCGGCAATGTCGCCGAGGACTCGACGTACAGCGGCATTCCAAGACTCGATATCGTCGCCCTTGGACTTGCCCAGCAACTTCCGGGCATCGGAGTCGTCGATCAAGTCCCTTTGGGTGAACGCCTGGTAGTTCACGATCCTCACCACAGCCCGGTTCAACAGTGGGCGTAAGTCATGAGGGACGAGGCCCATCTCGTCGTATACATTGCCGTCGGACGACGGAACCAACACCCCGAGGCGCTGGCGAACCGTGTGCCCTGGTGCCAACACTGCAAACCTGTCGGTGTGCTGTACGTTGCGAGTACGCCGCGACCGGACAGCATTGAGGGTTTGCCAGGTGATGAGCATGCCCATTACTGCTGTCTTGCCAGTTCCGGTGGCCATCTTGGCGCAGAACCGGACAATCTCGTCATTGTGTTGTCGCGACGCTGCTTCCAGATCCCGGCGTAGCGGATTGCTCCTCGTGACTACTTCACGTAGGTAGATCAGAGTCTCAATTGCCTCAACCTGGGCGAAGAACGGGCGTAAGCGCATCGACTGCGGGTCGGTCCAATGCCACAGCAGCCTTCTACTAGTGCTCGTGGCCCCTTCATACCCGCCCGCTCGCCACTCGGCCACCGCGTTACGGATGGCCATGACTGTTCCATTTGCCTCCCGATCGGACAGTTTTAGAACGCCCTGGCCTGATGCCTTTACATCTCGTGGCACGTTGATCCTCAGAGGTTCCCTACGCCCTTCTTTCGGTGGTTTTGATCGGTCGGCTCTGCCGTATTCGTCCAGTTGCCAATGGCGATCTGGCGGGTCGTAGGGAGAGCACAGAACAGGATCAACCGCCGGGTCTTGAAACGGCTGATCCATCAGACCGCCTCGATCACATGCCACCCAGTCCGGGTATTCGCCATGCTCCCCCCGCTCACCGGCCAGAGTCTAGGGGCATGGGGGAGGAGCAGTTGTGTAGCCGACCGCTGATGTTCCGGTCAGACCGGAGTCAGCTCATAGCTCCTGCACATCGAGGGTGTGCCCGTTGGCTTTACAGAGATGGAGGATGTCGTCAGTGTCGCTGGTGGCGATTTGATCTCCTCGTGCGGCGGCACCGACGACGACTACAGCGTCGACAATGTCAGATGTGCCAGCGCGTCCACACGCAGTCCCGGCTGACCGGGCTAGCTGTTCATCAAGAGGCTCCAGGTAGCAGCCAGCCAGCAGCCTCGACATCAGCGGCTGTGGGCCGCCCCGCCACCCTTGGGCGAGGACCGTTGTTGGCACCGTAGGGATAACGCCGCGATTGAGGGCTCGTCGGTGCAGCAACCACATCTGGCGATCGTTACGCTCAGCGGCGATCAGTGCCCCGGTGTCGTAGGTAACC
>JAJDTA010000133.1 GCA_022827405.1 Acidimicrobiia bacterium | reverse complement strand
TCGAACGCACTCCGATCGACTTGAAGATCTCGCACGATGGCCCGAATGGTTCCGGACCGCAGGTCTTTTCCGCCCCAATTTGGGATCGTGGTCCGTGTGCCGCTGGCAGGGTTCCGCCAGATTTCATGAGAGCCACGTGACTGGCGGTCGAACTCGCAACCAAGGGCACGCAACTTTCGGGTGAGTTCCCGATAAGTCAAACCGCTATTACAAGCTCGCCAGCAGCCGTAATGGCAGCGGGAAGCGGATCACCGTGGTGTTCGCAAGACGCAATAAAGTCAGCCGTAACGCCTTCCAAATTGAACAGAGCCTCTTCGGCGGTCTCACCCCATGCTCGGCAACCCGGAAGCACAGGCACTTCCGCAAGGAACATATTCTCGGTTTCCTCGGAGGGTGCCTTCAGCGTGTAGGGCAGCTTGTACTGCTTCGGCATCACTGACGCTCCCGCGGCGGGGAAGAACTCACACCCAGAAGATACCGCGCTGGGTTGCGACTTGGTACTGCTTCTCAGGTCCGGAAGCGGTGGCGGAGGTGGGCTTGGCGGGTGCCTAGGTCGGTGGCGTGCTCTTGGGGGGTGACGGCGGGGTGGTCGTCGGGGAGGGCCGCGGCCACGTCGGCCAGAGCCACTACTTCGGTGGTGGGGGCCATGGCTTGGTCGCCGGTGGGCCAGAACCAGCGGAGGGTGCACAGGCCATTGCGGCGGTTGGCGTTGTCGAGCCAGTTGGCTGTGCCGGGATCGGTGCCGCACACCACGTAGCGCACTTTGCCGTCGGAGGAGACGGTGGTCTGGGTCTGGTTGCGGCAGGAGATGTGGGCGTAGGTGTCGACCAGCTCGAACGTGCCCATCATGTAGAGCTGGGCACCCCAGTAATGGGCCTCGGGCACCTCGGCGGTCACGATCAGGGCCTGGTCGGGCTCCAGATCCCAGAAGCAGAACTCGTAGCGGGCCATGGACAGGCCCTTGGACACCTCCAGGGTGCGATTGGTGAAGGTGTTGTCGATGCGCTCGGCCCGGTTCATCACCATGTACGCGTTCCACCGCTCGATGGAGTCGGTCATCTGCATCATGGCGCGGCGCACCCGGTTGGCGAAGGTGGGGCCGTCGAGCACGGGGGCGGGCTCGGGATCGAGGCACTCGATGGTGAAGAAGGCGGGCTCATCGGCGGTCCAGTCGAAGTAGTACTCCCGGATCGACGCCGACAGCACCCCGTCGGGAATGGCCACCGCGCCGGGCTCGTCGCCACCCAGCAGGATCTCGAAGTCGTCGTGGCGGGCGAGTCCCAGGTCGTGGGCGGTGATGGTGGACTTGGTGCCCCAGATGTCGTTGTGCATGAACCCGGCCCGCAGGGCGATGATGAAATCGTCGCAGCCGTGCATGTTGCCGGTGATGCGGTAGCGGCGGCCGGGCTCGATGCGGGCATGGCGGTACACGTTGTCGGCGTTGGGGCCGCCCCACTGGACGGTCAGGTCGTTCTGGCGGTTGAAGAACGGGCGGGTGGGGTCGGCGTGGAAAACCTCCCAGCCCAAGAACCCCTCCACGTTGTCGGCCAGGTGCTCGAGCATCTCCATGTCGCCGCCGTCGTCGGTCGGATAGGGCGGGGCAACCACCTCATGGCCCATCCGCTTGAGCAGGTCGCACCACTCATCCCAGGCCTCTACCGCGGCGCTGATGTCGCTCATGGCGAGAAGCTTGCCAAGAAGGGCTCAACCGCGGCCAAGAAGCCGGGGGTGTTCTGGCCGTGGACGTTGTGGCTGCAGTCGGGCACGGTCACCAGTTGGCCGTGGGGCAAGGCGTCGGCGAACCGCTCGGCGGCCTCGGCGGTGAGCACCCAGGAGTCGGCACCCCGCACCAGCAGCACCGGCTGGGTGATGCGCTCGGCGTCTTCCAGGGTGAAGCGGTCGCCGGCCCGGCGGTGCTCGGCGCCGTGGGCCAGCCGGGGGCCGTGGTCCACCTTGGAGATGTAGGTGCCGTCCACCCGCTGGAGCAGGTTGTACTTGACGGTGCGCTCGATGTGCTCCCGACTGCGGTAGGGGTCGTACTTCTGCACTGCGGCCACGAAATCGTCCAAGTCTTGGAACTCCCGGTTCTCGGTGACGAAGGTGCGGATTACCTGGGTGCCCACCTCGGAGATCTCGGGGCCGATGTCCACCAGCACGATGGCCCTGGCCAGTTCGGGGTGGTCGAGGGTGAGGCGCATGGTGTTCATGCCGCCCATGGAGTGGCCCATCACGATGGGGTCCACCACGCCCATCGCCTGGCAGAAGGCAGCGGCGTCGGCGGCCATGGCCCCCGAGGAGTAGTCGGCGTCGCGGGCCCACTCGCTGTCGCCGTGGCCCCGCTGATCCAGGGCCAAAACGTGGTAGCGGTCGGCCAGCGCCAGGCTGACCAGGTCCCAGGAATGGCACGACTGGTTGCCGCCGTGGAGCAGCAGCACGGTGGGGGCATCGGGACGGCCCCACTCGGAGAAGTGGAACCGGTGGTGGCGGGCCACGATGTTGCGGGACACATAGGAGATGTGGGAGCCGTGGGCGATGCCGAGGTCGGCGGCGCTGGTACACAGGCTCTCGAACTCGGCGGTGGCAGTCATGTCCAGCGGCTCGACGGTGTCGGCAAACTCGTTGAGGTGCATCAGCCCCGCCCTTCCTTGAGATCGGCGAAGAAGTACTTGGCCAGCTCGTTGAACACGTCGGCCCGCTCCCACTGGAGAAAGTGGCCGCATTCGGGGATGACCACCGGCCCCACCCGGTTGGCGAAGGCGATCTCGCAGCGCTTGGGGAAGTCCTTGGGCACCACCTGGTCGTCGGGGCCGTACAAGATGAGCGTGGGCGCCTGCACCTGGGTGCCCATCATGGGCGGCTCGGTCATGGGCCGGCCGTACTCCAACTGGTACACCGACCATCCGGCCGCGAGCCGCTCGATATCGGCGAACGGCTCGGTCATGAAGTCGATGTCTTCCTCCTCGAAGGAGTACTGGGAGGCCCACAGCCGGTGCTCATAGCAGTCGCGCACGTAGCGGCGGCAGCGCTCGGGGGTGTCGAGGTCGGCCCGGAGCTGGTCGGGGTCGCGGCCCTGGCGGATGCGGTAGTCGCCGGTGGGACCGTGGGGCAGCGGGTTCAGCGACAGACCCCGCTCGGTGTACCAGTCCACCTGGTCGACGATGAAGGGGGCCACGGTGTTGAAGAACACCATCCGCTCGGCGAACCCGGGCCAGCGGTTGGCCATGTCCACGATCACCGCCCCGCCCACGTCGCCGCCCAAAAGCCCGACCCGCTCGTGGCCGAGCACGTCGTGGACCAGGGTGTGGACGTCGCGGGAGTACAGCACCAGGTCGTACTGGTCGTTTCCGGACAGATCGGAGTCGCCGTAGCCCCGCAGGTCGGGCACGATCACCTCGTAGCCCGCCTCGGCCAAGGGCTTGATGTTGCGCCACCAGATGCGCTTGGTCTCGGGATAGCCGTGGACCAGCACCAGCGGGTAGCCGCCCTCTCCCTCGCGGATGTAGGCCAGCGACAGGTCGCCATCGACCGGGGCCCGGTGGATGGCGAAGGCATCTCGGGGTGGAGTTGGCGGTTGCTCGGGGCGAATGGGAGGCACGGCCCGGCAGCCTATTCGCTTCCGCACTTATGCCCTGAGGCGGGCGGGATGTTAGGAAATATCTGCCGAAAATCGACAGAGAGGCCGACATGGAGTTTGGACTTTTCATCCAGGGATACGTGCCCCAGCATCGCCGGGACGTGGACCCCGACGCCGAGCACACCGCGTTCATGGAAGAGCTCGACCTGGTGATCGCCGCCGACAAGGCCGGGTTCAAGTACGTGTGGCTGCCCGAGCACCACTTCCTCGACGAGTACTCCCACATGTCGGCCAACGATGCCATCGCCGGATACCTGGCCCACGCCACCGAGCGCATCCACATCGGCTCGGGCATCTTCAACCCTCTCCCCCAGGTGAACCACCCGGCCAAGGTGGCCGAGCGGGTGGCCATGCTCGACCACCTCACCGGGGGGCGTTTCGAGTTCGGCACCGGCCGCGGCGCCGGCAGCCACGAGATCCTGGGATTCCTGCACAAGGAGGGCATCACCGACACCTCTCACACCAAAGAGATCTGGGAAGACGTGATCGGCGAATTCGCCAAGATGTGGACCCAGGACACCTACGAGGGCTACGAGGGCAAGTTCTGGTCGCTGCCGCCCCGCAAAGTGCTGCCCAAGCCGTGGGGCAAAGGCCACCCCGCCATGTGGTACGCGGCGGGCAACGTGACCAGCTACGCCATGGCCGCCCGCAAGGGCCTCGGCGTGCTCGGCTTCTCAGTGGGCGCCCTCGACGAGCTGGCCCCGGTGCTGGAGGCCTACAAGCGCGACATCGTCAACGCCGAGCCGGTGGGGGCATTCGTGAACGACAACCTGATGGTGACCACCGGGGCGTTCGTGGCCGAAACCGACCAAGGAGCGGTTGACCACGCCCTGCGGTCGTCGATGACCTACCTCCAGTCCAACGTGTTCCGCTATCACGACACCTTCCCCCGGCCCGAATGGGTGCCGCCATGGCCCCAGACCATCCCCATGCCCAGCGCCGATGACCTGTGGGAGACCGTGGGCCAGCCGGGCAGCGTGATGGGCGACCCCGACCAGGCGCTCAAGGGCGCCCAGGCGTGGGCCGACGCCGGGGCCGACCAGCTGGTGTTCGGCATGGGCCCCAGCGAGCGGGCCGACGATCTCAAGACCATCGAGCTGCTGGGCGAATATGTGATCCCCAAGATCGACACCGACCCGGTGCACCGCACCACCCGCCTGCGCGAGGCCGCCGCCTAAGACTTGCTTGGGCCATTCGGCCAGCGGGGTGCTAGGAAATTACCGCCGGAAGCACCCAGAAAAGAGGCCGTCATGGAGTTTGGAGTCTTCATCCAGGGGTATGTTCCCCAGTTTCGCCGGGAGGGCGATCCCGAAGCCGAGCACAAGGCGTTGATGGAGGAGCTTGAGCTGGTGATTGCGGCCGACAAGGCCGGGTTCAAGTACGTGTGGCTCACCGAGCACCATTTTCTCGACGAGTACTCCCACCTGTCGGCCAACGACGCGGTGGCCGGCTATCTGGCGCATGCCACCGAGCGGATCCATATCGGATCGGGCATCTTCAACCCGCTTCCCCAGGTGAACCACCCGGCCAAGGTGGCCGAGCGGGTGGCCATGCTCGACCACCTCTCCGGGGGCCGGTTCGAGTTCGGCACCGGACGAGGCGCGGGCAGCCACGAGATCCTCGGATTCCTGCACAAGGAAGGCATCACCGACACCACCGCCACCAAGGAGATCTGGGAAGACGTGATCGGCGAGTTCGCCAAGATGTGGACCCAGGACACCTACGAGGGCTACGAGGGCAAGTTCTGGTCGCTGCCGCCCCGCAAGGTGCTGCCCAAGCCGTGGGGCAAGGGCCACCCGGCCATGTGGTACGCCGCGGGCAACACCACCAGCTACGCCATGGCCGCCCGCAAAGGCCTCGGCGTGCTGGGCTTCTCGGTGGGAGAGCTGGCCGAGCTGGCCCCGGTGTTGGAGGCGTACAAGAACGAGATCGGCAACGCCGAGCCGGTGGGGGCGTTCGTGAACGACAACATCATGGTGACCAGCGGGGCGTTCGTGGCCGAGACCACCGAAGAAGCAGTGGACGCCATCATGCGGTCGTCGATGACCTACCTCCAGTCCAACGTGTTCCGCTACCACGACACCTTCCCCCGCCCCGAGTGGGTGCCGCCCTGGCCCCAGACCATCCCCATGCCCCCCATCGAGGAGGCCCAGGCGATGATCGGTCAGCCGGGCGCGGTGATGGGCAACCCCGACCAGGCGCTCAAGGGTGCCCAGGCGTGGGCCGACGCCGGTGCCGACCAATTGGTGTTCGGCCTGGGCTCGGCTGAACGGGCCGACGACCTCAAGATGATCCAGCTCATGGGCGAGCACGTGATCCCCAAGATCGACACCGACCCGGTGCACCGCACCACCCGCCTGCGCGAAGCTGGCTAGGTGCCAGGAGAACTCAAAGGGCACCCCAACGCCGTCATCGATGTAGACGACGGCATCATCACGGTCACCCTCGACCGTCCCGACAAGCTGAACGCCATCAGCCACGAGATGACCGCGGCGCTGTGGGAAACAGTGCTGGCGCTGGGCGACTGCGACGACCTGCGTTGCATGGTGATCACCGCCAAAGGCCGCTACTTCACCGCCGGACAGGACATTTCCAGCCCGGCGGGGAACCGGCCCGGCAACCCGGAGACCATGGATCAGCACCCGGGGTGGAATTTCCGGCGCGACTACCGCAGCCACCACCTGCTCTACGACGAGATGGAGGCGGTGGAAAAGCCGGTAATCATGGCCATCCAGGGACGATGTCTGGGCGCGGGGGTGGAAATGGCCGGGTCGGTGGACTTCCGTTTCTGCACCCCGGAGGCATCGTTCGCGCTGCCCGAGGTGAAGCTGGGAAGCATCGCCGGCAGCGGGGGCACCAGCAGGCTTACCCGGTTGATCGGACCGAGCTGGGCCAAATGGATGGCGATGGCCACCATGGAGATCGATGCGGATCAGGCCAAGTCCATCGGGCTGGTACACGAGGTGTACGCCGCGGAGTCGTTGATGGACGAGGTGTACGAATTCTGCCGCCACCTCATGTCGCTTCCCACCGAGGCGCTGGGGCTGGCCAAGATGGCCGTGGATTTGCACGCCGACGTGACCGATCGCAATATCCAGCGGCAGTTCGACCGGGTGGCGGTCTACTCCTCGGCGGCAGAGTTCGAGAAGTCGATGGAGAAGTTCGGACGCGAGTCCAAGAAATAGGCCGGGAGCACTCACCGCTCCGCTAAGCGAGTTCCTCCTGCTCAAAGGTCACCAGCACTTGGTGGGTGATGACCGTATCGCCGGGCAGAACACGGACCTCGTCGACGGTTCCTGGGCCGGCCGAGACGAGCGTATGGAGCATCTTCATGGCCTCGATGACCACCACCGGGTCGCCGCCGAGCACAGCACCGCCCGATTCGACGAGGACCTCGGAGACGACTCCGGGAAACGGGGCCACCACCGAGTTGGCCGGCCCACTGCCGCTCCCGATACGCGGCGCCCAGTGTTCTGACCGGGGAACGACCTGAAAGGTGTGGGACTGCCCGCTCAGATTGACGACGACTAGTCGATTGACGACATCGACATGGAATGCGCCGGGTAACTCCTGGGTCGATGTCTGGTCCACCGCGTGAACCTGCCCGGTGAAGTCCCGCAAGTACAGCCGACGCCGGTGCTGGTGAGGCGTGAACCCAGCGGGGCCGAGGTCGTGCCACGGGCTGCCGATGGCTCGCCCGGCCTCGGTCCGCCACGCCAAAGCCGCGACCTCAGCCGCGGCGGATGAGTTGTCGCCCACCGATATCTCGTCCAGAAGACGGGTGGTAACCCGGCCGGCGACAACCTCGGGCCGGTCGAGAAGCCAGCGGTGAAAGCCAGAGTTGGTGACAACGCCGCCTATGAGCAGCCGGTCGAGCGCATCGGCCAGCTCTTGGATCGCGCCGGCCCGATCGTCCGATGACACGATCAGCTTGGCGATCATGGGGTCGTAGTGGGGTGAGACCTCGCTGCCCACCTCGATACCTGAGTCCCAGCGGCATCCTGGCGGGACATCGAGATGGGTGATGGTTCCGATCTGGGGTGCGAAGTCGTCGGCGGCGTTCTCGGCATTGATCCGGGCTTCGATGGAATGGCCGCTCAACTTGACGTCGTCTTGGGCCAATCCGACCGGTTCCCCGGCTGCCACCCGGATCTGGAGCTCGACAAGATCAAGTCCAGTGACAAGCTCGGTGACCGGATGCTCTACCTGGAGGCGGGTGTTCATCTCCAAGAAGAAGAACGACTCGGGGTCATCGTCGTCAACGATGAACTCGACGGTTCCGGTGGAGTCGTAGCCGATGCTGTTGGCCAGGGCCACGGCTGACTGGCGCATCGACCGGCGGGTGGTGTCGGGCAGGTTGGGCGCGGGAGCCTCCTCGAAGAGCTTCTGGTACCGGCGCTGCACCGAGCACTCGCGGGTACCCAGGTCGATGACCGTGCCGTGCTTGTCTCCCACTACTTGCACTTCGACATGGCGGGGGCGTTCGATGTAGCGCTCAACGATCATGTCGGCGTTGGCGAACGAACGCTCGCCCTCTTGGCGGGCTTCGCTCAGCGCCTTTGGGAATTCGTCATCTGTTCGGGCAATCCGGATTCCCTTGCCACCGCCGCCAGCCGAGGCCTTGATTAGCACCGGAAAGCCAATGTCGACGGCCGCGGCTCGAAGGTCGTCATCGCCCTGGGACTCGGAAAAGCCGGGGATCACGGGAACTCCAGCAGACTTCGCCAACTGTCGGGCCTCGATCTTAGAGCCCATTGCCGAGATGGCCTGGGGAGAAGGGCCGATCCAGATGAGGCCAGCATCGAACACTGCTTGGGCGAAGAGGGTGTTCTCCGACAAGAAGCCGTAGCCGGGATGCACGGCATCAGACCCTGTCTCGTTCGCCGCGGCCAACAGCCGCTCAACCGAGAGGTACGACTCGGCCAACGGAGCCGGACCGATTCGATACGAGCAGGTGGCTTCGGCGACGTGGGGGGCTGAGGCGTCGGGATCGGCGTACACCGCAACCGTGTCGTGGCCGAGGGCCGAAGCGGTGCGGATGACCCGGCGGGCAATCTCCCCCCGGTTGGCGATCAAGATGCGCATGGGCTCACATGCGGTAGACGATCCCAGGACCGGGTGGTGGCTCGTCTTGTCGGGCAGCGAGAGCCAGGCATAACCCCAGGATGTCTCGGGTGTGCACCGGGTCGATGAGGCCGTCGTCCCAGAGCCGCGAGGTGGCGTAATAGGGATCCGACTGGGTCTCGTACTGCTGGCGGATCTCGGTGCGAATCGCCTCCAGTTCGGCCTCGGTGGTCTCCGAGCCCCGCATGCCGCCAACCCGGATATCAACCAGCACCGTCTCCGCGGTGTCGGCCGCCATGGTGGCGATGCGCGAGTTCGGCCACGCGAATAGGAAACGGGGATCGAATCCGCGGCCGCACATCCCGTAGTTGCCCGCGCCGTACGACCCGCCGATCAAGACCGTGTACTTGGGCACGGTGGCATTGGCCACAGCCGCCACCATCTTGGCCCCGTTCTTGGCGATCCCCCCGACCTCCGAGTCTCGGCCCACCATGTACCCGCTGGTGTTCTGCAAGAACACCAGCGGCACTCGGCGCTGCTCGCACAGCTCGATGAAATGGGTCGCTTTGAGGGCCGACTCATTGAAGATGATGCCGTTGTTGGCAATGACGCCCACGAGATGACCCCACAGCCGGGCAAATCCGCACACGACGGAGTCACCCCATGACGGCTTGAACGGCGCGAATCGGGAGCCGTCGACCATTCGAGCGATGATCTCGGTGGCGTCGAAGGGAATCCGGTCGTCAGCGCTGACGATTCCGTAGATCTCGCCGACGTCGTAGGCCGGCGGCTCCGGCTCGGCCCAATCGATCCAACCCTCTCGGTGGTCGAAGCTGCGCTGGTTGGTGGTCTCGCAGATCTCACGCAGGAGCCCGTAGGCCTCGTGCTCGGTTTCGGTCATGTGGTCGCTAACGCCCGATTCCCGGGTGTGGAGTTCGGCGCCGCCGAGGTCGTCGGGCTCGATGATCTCGCCCAGCGCCGCCTTCACGATGGGCGGGCCACCGAGAAAGATGCGGCCGATGCCCCGAACCATGATCACCTCGTCGCTCAGCGCCGGGACATAGGCGCCGCCAGCCGTGCAGCCGCCCAACACCACCGAGAGCTGGGACAAGCCTTGGGCCGACAGTCGGGCTTGGCGATAGAAGCTGCCCCCGAAGTGGTCCTTGTCGGGGAAGAGCTCATCTTGGAGCGGCAGGAACGCGCCGCCGGAGTCCACCAGGTAGATGACGCCTAGGTCGTTTTGAGCCGCTATGTCCTGGGCTCTTACGTGTTTTTTGATCGACATCGGGAGCAGGGACCCGCCCTTGACGGTGGCGTCGTTGGCGATGAAGACGTAGGGGACTCCGCCCACAATCCCGATCCCGGTGACTATTCCCGCGCCAGGCGCAGCATCGTCGTACTGCCCCCACCCGCTGAGCATCGACAGCTCGAGGAACGGGGTCCCATCGTCGGTGACGAGATCGATCCGGTCGCGCACCATCACCTTGCCCCGGGCGTGGTGGCGCTCGATTTGCCGGGCTCGGCCTTCACCGCCGTCGATAACCCAACCCTGGCGTTCTCGCAACACCGCCACCATTTCCCGGTAGGCCGCCGCATTGGCCGCAAATGCTGACGATCCCGTGTCGATCCGGGAGTCGATGACCCTCATCGCACTGAGCCCAGCAAGGCGGAAGAACGAGTGGCTGCGGTCATTGCACCGCCAAATTGGTGTCGAGCCTTTCCAGCAGCGCATCGTCTCGAGTTGCTCCGGGATTGGCGGTGGTGAGGAGCCGATCACCAAGGAAGATGCTGCTGGCCCCGGCGTGAAGGCACAGGGCCTGGAGTTCGTCGGTCATCTCGTTGCGACCGGCCGACAGCCGAACCACCGATTCGGGCATCATCAGCCGAGCAGCCGCAATGGTCCTGACCAGCTCGAGGGGATCGAGCTTGTCGGTGCCGAACAGCGGGGTTCCCGGCACCTGGACCAGCAGGTTGATGGGGACGCTCTCGGGATGGGGATCGAGCTGGGCGAGTTGGGCCAGCAGACCGGCCCGGTCACGCCTCGACTCCCCCATTCCCACGATGCCGCCGGTGCACAGCTTCACCCCGGAGTCGCGTACATGGGCCAGCGTGTCGAGGCGGTCTTGGTACACGCGGGTGGTGATGATCTCGCCGTAGAACTCGGGTGACGTATCGAGGTTGTGGTTGTAGTAGTCGAGGCCGGCGTCGGCCAGCGTGTTGGCCTGTTCGGCCGTGAGCATGCCCAATGTTGCGCAGGTCTCCATGCCCAGCGCACCCACCTCTCGGACCGCGTCGCTGACTTCGGCAACCTGCTGGTCGTTGGGCTCTCGCCACGCCGCCCCCATACAGAAGCGGGTTGCGCCGGCCCTTTTGGCGTTCTCTGCCGCGGCCATTATGTCGTCGATGGGCATGAGCCGCTCGGGCTTGAGTCCAGTGTTCCACCGGGCCGACTGAGGGCAGTAGGCACAGTCTTCGGGACATGCCCCGGTCTTGATGGACAGCAGCATCGCCGCCTCAACAACATGGGGATCGTTGCGCCGCCGATGAACCTCGTGGGCAGCCGCCAGGAGGTCGTGGAATGGACGCGAAATCAGTCCCTCGGCCTCATCGACGCTCCAGTCGTATCGGGGCCCGAGGAGAGACTCGGTCTTGTCCATTAGTGCACTCCTATTGACATGTTGAATTCACCCTACTTCTGGCACTGTGGCTCAGGCGCTGATGTTGAACAACCCGCGAGCGTTGGTTTCGGCGAACTTTCGAGCGACGTCCTCGGCCATAGGGGCGGTGGTGTGTTTGAGGGATTCCATGCTGTGGGGGAACAGTGTGGACTCGTGGGGGTAGTCGGACTCCCAGGTGATGTTGTCCTCGCCGATCGCATCGAGGGCGGCGATGGCGGTGTCGTCGCGCAGCATGCACACCGTCATGTGCTCGGCGAAGGTCTCCCGAGGGGGGCGCTCAGCGGGGAGCTGCACCCGGAAGTTGTCGAACACGTCGCTCGACTGCTCCAAGAGGTAGGGGGCCCATCCGGCCCCGCCCTCGGAGAAGGCCACCTGAATGGACCGGTGGCGGTCCAAGATGCCGGAGAACAGCCAATCGGAGCAGGCGATCATGGAGTTGGCCCCCACATAGGGCAGCACGGTGCACGGCGGGGCGTCGTCGGACGACTTGATGAGCTTGGACGACGAGCCGATGTGCAAACACACCACCAGGCCGGTCTCAGCCACCGCCGCCCACAGCGGCTCCCAGTGGTCGGTGTAGACCGACGGCAGACCCAGTGAGGTGGGATTCTCCGAGAAGGCCACCGCCCGGGCGCCCATGGCCGCGGTGCGCCGTACCTCCTCAGCAGCGGCGGCCGGATCCCACAGCGGCACCACAATCAGGGGGATGAGCCGCTGGGGGTCGGTGGCACACCACTCCTCCAGAATGAAGTCGTTGTAGGCCCGCACGCACAGCAGGGCCAGATCGAAGTCGTGGCTGACCACGAACCGGTGGCCAGCGAACCGGCTGAAGTCGGGGAAATTGACCTGGGCCCAGATGCCGTCGAGGTCCATGTCGTCCAGGCGAGCCGAGGGGTCGTAGCAACCGGGGCGCATCTCGCTGAACCGGGCCACGCCCAGCGGGTCGTCGTCGAATCCCGGCAGGGTGCGGGTGTTGCCCCGCACCGTTTGGACCACCTGGTCTTCGTACAGCCACGCTTCGGTGCCGTTCTCCAATTCGACGACTCGGGGGCCGCGGTCGCGGTAGGCGGCGGGCAGGCGGCTCTGCCACAGATGGGGCGGCTCGATGATGTGGTCGTCAACCGATATGGGCTTGACGTCGGCTGGGAGCATGGACGCCCCAGGATAGTGTTCGGGTGTGATTAGCCGGATGTGGGCTCTGTTGCTTGTGGCGGTCCTCGTGATGGCTGCCTGCGGCAACGACGCAGCGGAGCCTGAGGCGGCCGTGGTCGAGACCGTGGACCTGGACGAGATTCCGACGGTAGCCGACCCAACGCCGACACCGATGCCCGCCACCCCGACCCCAACCCCCGAACCCACCGCCCTCCCCCTCCCGGAGCTGCTGGTATGGCCCACCTTCGAGCCTGAGGCGTGGCCGCGCACACCTGACGAGGCGGCGGCGGCCTTTGCTCGGCAAGTGGCCCGGGGGGATAGGGCGGCAGAGCCTCTCCCGGCTGCCCAATCCGGCACGAGCGCCACCGCCGTGCTGCCCAGGCTGGGCGAGGACGGCTCGCCGTTCGGGGTGGCCACAAGGATCCATATGCAGCAAGTTCAACTAGCCGACGGCTCGCTGGCCTGGGTGGTGATCAGCGCCCAGTCGGACGACATCGTGGTGGAATCCCCCATGGTGGGCGACCTGCTCGCCGGCGGCACGCTGGTGCGGGGCGAGGGCCAGGGCTTCGAAGGCTCAATCGTGTTCCAAATCGAAGACCAAGACGGCCTGTTGGGCCTGGCCTTGGCCCAAGGCGGTGCACTCGGCGAGAACCTCCCCTTCGAGACCCCCCTGCCCTTCGATCAACGCCCCGCGTCCGGTGATTGGGCAACCCTGACCGGCTTCGATAACTCCGCCGCAGACGGCAGCCTCTCCGCCCTAACCATGCTCCCCATGCGACTGGTAGACGGCTCGTAGCCGACTTCGACCCTTAGTGTCCTGAATGGAAGTTCCGAGGATCTTCTACTCCTCTACCCAAACAAATCTGCGTGCGTTCCGGTTCTCACCAACACCAGCGCATCGTCTCGGTATCCCCAGATCAGCAGCCAATCCGGTTCGATGTGGCATTCTCAATGTGACGACCACTGGCCGGAAAGGCGATGGGGTCGGTAGCGGATATGGAGATCTTGACCCGATTGAAGTGTCTGGACAACGGCCCAAAGCCTGTCTAGGTCCTTGCCTCGCCTGCTGGCCCGCTTGAGGTCTCTTTCGAAGCGGGTTGTTGTAAGCAGGCGCACCGGCGTCTACGCCTTGGCCTTGAGATCCTCTAGCGTCAGGTACTCCACAAGATCGGTCCCGTCTTGGGCCTGCTGAAGAGCCTCGACGGTTTCGGCGTTGGGAAGTCTCACGTCAAACGGCAGCCCCCGCTGCATGGCCACCTGCGTGTAGAACAAGGTGATGGCCTCTGTTGCGGACATGCCTAGCTCACCAAGCACCTCCTCAACCTCGCGCTTCAACTCCGGTTCCACTCGGGCCCGAATCATCTCGGTCTTAGCCACAACTGCACCTCCTGTCTCGAGCCTATCTGTTCCCCAATTGGGGAACAACAATATTGACGGGTGCCGTCGATGCAGGTGAATCTGCGATTCATCCTGAATTCCGGAACGACCAGCAAAAGGCGGCGCGTTGTGGGGGTCAGTCCTCGAAGACCGGTGGGCGATTCTCGGAACGGGCCAAAACGGCTTCTTCGAAGTTGCGGGTGGTCATTCGCACCAGCAGCTGTGCGTTCATCTCCGAGCGCATGTGGGCCGCGTAGCTGGACGCCTCCAGGCCGGCCCAGAGCATTCGCTTGGTTAGCTCGGTGCCGGGACGGCTGAAGGCGGCGATGCCGGTGCCGATCTCGTAGCAACGCTCCAACAGGTCGGCCGGCGGCACCGTCTCGCTCACGAGGCCGATGCGGGCCGCTTCATCGGCATCGACGTCTCTTCCGGTGAGCATTATCTCAAAGGCACGCGACGAACCGATCGCCCTGGGCAACGTGAAACTGAGGCCCAGCTCGGCCGCAGTGAGGCCGTTGTTGATGCCAGCAGCACGGAAGTAGGCCTCGGTGGACGCAATGCGTATGTCGCAGGCCAGAGCGAGGCACATCCCCCCGCCGATGGCCGCGCCGTTGATGGCAGCAATCACCGGCTGGTGCAGGTCGCCTATCAATTCGATGACCTCGTGGAGACGGTCGGCGGCCCGGTGGGCGATCGTTGAAGGAGTGAGACCATCGATGTAAGGCACCCGGCCCGCGCTCACCAGGTCAGCGCCGGAACAAAAGCCGTGGCCGGCACCGGTGACCACAACCGCCCGAATGTCGTTGTCGTTGTTGACGGCCCGCAGGGCATCAGCGAGGGGCACCATCACATCGAAGGCCATGGCGTTCATGCGCTCGGGCCGGTTCAGCGTGACCAGCGCGATGTCGGGCCGGGGGGGTGGTCGATTAGCACGAAATCGTCTGTGGAAGACATAGCGGGAGACAGTACCAGCCACTGATTCAGGGCGATCCTGAGTCGGGCAAGTCGGGCCTCCCGTCTGCACCGATGACGTGCCCCGCAGAGCCCGAGAGGAGAATCGAACTCCTGACCTATTCATTACGAATGAATTGCTCTACCGACTGAGCTACTCGGGCGCAGGGGTCAGGCTACCAGCCCTATTGGCGGGGGAGAGAGAGGAAAAGGGACTGGAGGAGGAGGGGTTCGTTGGGGTTTCTCACCAGGCAGGCGTGGGTTTCGCGGATGCGGGTTATGGCGGCGACGGCCTCGGGGGCGTGGTGCCCGTCGGCCATTTGTTTGCGGTAGAAGGCGGCCAGGGTAGCTAGGCCGAAGCGGAGTTCGTCGGCTCGCAGGAGGCGCTGTTCTCGGCGGTGGCGGGCGTCCATTTCCCGGCGCAGTCGGGCTTGGGCGCCCACGTCGGCTTCGATTCGGGCCAGGTCTTCGGACTCGGCCTGCTGGCGAGCAGTCAAGGGGGCTTGGGCTTCGTCGATGAGCGATCGCAATTCGTCGACCAGGGCCGACACCGTGGCACCGGTGCCGTCTAGCCGAGATGGCGCCGCGGCCCATGCCTGGCGGCGGGCACCGAGGCCTTCGTCGGTGGCCAACAGCCGAGCCCGACTCACGTCGCCAGCCGCGGCGGCCACGATGTCGTCCAGGCCCTCGGAGCTCACCCCCTCGCGCTCGAGAATGCGGCGCACATCGTCGTCGGGCACCGGGTCGAACTCCACGATGACGCAGCGGGAGGCCACGGTGGTGTGATCGGGGGGGATCTCCTCGCTCAGCAGCACGATGACCGCGGTGGGGGGCGGCTCTTCGATGGTCTTGAGCAGACTGGCCACGGCTTCGGGCTCGGCGGTTTGGAACCGGTCGCAGACAATCACCTTGAGGCGGCCTTCCACCGGGCTGCGGGACGCCTCGAAGATGATCTCGTCGGCCTCAGCCACCCTCAGAGTCCGGCCCTCGGGCTCGTGGATGGCCACGTCAGGGTGGCGACCGGCCAAAGCCAAGCGACGGCTTCGGGAATCGTCTCCGATCAACGCGGCGGCAAAGGCCAAGGCGGCGGTGCGCTTGCCGGTACCCCGCGGGCCGCAGAACAGATAGGCGTGCACCGGCTGGGCCGCGGCTGAGGCCAAGAGCTCGGCTACCCGGGGCTGTCCTTCCAAGGCAGCCCAGACGTCGTCAACGGCATCGTCGATACCGGGCAGCGAGTCGCCCGGCGAATCGGAGTGCCGCTCGTCCTGGCTCAGCAGGTCAGACACCGAGTCGATCCCGAACCGCGGCGTACACCGCCTCAGCTACTTCGCCGACCGGGCCACTCCCGTCGACTACCACCCACTGGTCGGGGTTCTGCTCGGCCAGGGTCCGGAACCCGTCGAGCACCCGCTGGTGGAAATCGGCATCCTCGGCTTCGATTCGGTCGCCGGGCGATGACCGACGGGACCGGGCCACCTCCTCGGACACCACCAGCAGCACGTTCAGGTCGCTTTGGAGGCCGCCGGTGGCAAAAAGCGACAGGGTCAGGACATCGTCCACCCCCAAGTGGCGTCCGAAGCCCTGATAGGCCAGCGATGACCCGATGAACCGGTCGGTGACCACATGAATCCCCGCGTCCAAAGCAGGGCGGATCACCTCGGCGACGTGCTGGGCCCGGTCGGCGGCCATCAGCAGGGCCTCGGCATGGGACGACAGCGCCAGCTCGGGCGAATCCAACACCAGCGAGCGAATCTGTGCCCCTGAATCAGTGGCGCCGGGTTCGAATGTGAGCTTGGCCCCCAGCCGCTCAGCCAGCAGCTTGGCCTGCGTGCTCTTGCCCACGGCCTCGCCGCCTTCGAAGGCAATCAGGCGGCCGGTCATGACTTGGCCCCTCGCCTGGATACCAGGGTCAAGAATCCAGCAGCCACCATGATGAGTGCGGCCAGCCACAACGTGAGGCGGACGCCGGGGATGATCACGTCAAAGCCGAGAATGTTCACATCCTTGTCGAAGAACTTGTCCGACAGCCCGTTCAGGAACAGGGCCAGCGCGGGGCCGAGAAGCAGCGCGAGCATCACCGACGACCGCACCAGCGTGAACAGCCCGGCAAAGACCCGAGCTCGCAGCTCCTCGGTGGCGTTCTCCTGGAGGAGGGTGATCCCCAAGACGTAGACCGTCCCCGCGCACACGCCGAGCCCGCCCACAAGCAGGGCTGCCCCGAGCAGCGTCCACATCGATGTAGCAACGAAGAGGCAGATGCCGGCCCCGAATACCGCGGCCACGAAGACCCGCTCTTTGTGCAACTTGCTCTGACCCGCGGCCAACCCGGCAATTCCCAGAGCCACGCCGATTCCCAGAGCCACCATAAAGGTAAGGAACCCGTCACCACCATCCACGTTGAGCACGTCTTCGGCGAACACGGGACCCAAGGGAATGATCATTCCCCCGCCGATCAACCCCACCGCGAGAGCAACGTTCACCGTTCGAACGGTGGGGTTCACGAAGATGAAGCTCCAGCCTTCCCGCAAGTCTTGAAAGACCTGTTCGGGAGCCCACAGCCGGGTTGAGTCGTCGGGCTGAGCACCGGTTGACTGAGGGCCCCGGGGCAGGGCGAGTCGAGAGATAATCGCCGCGGCCGCCGCGAATGACGCGGCATCGAGGTAGAACGCAATCGACTCTGTGTCAATGCGCAGAAAATCGACGGCGCCGATGTCATCGATGACGTTGGCCAAATCAGCGAGGCCGATGAAGATGCCCGCGGCAATCGGGAACGTGCCATAGGCGGCAACCAGGGAGAGGGAGTTGACTGCGGTCAGCTTCTCCCGGGGCACCAGATTGGGTACCGAGGCCTCTTTGGCCGGGGCCCACAGCAGGGCGAATCCCTCCAGGATCAGCGAGGCCAGCACGAGCTGCCAGACGAAGTCCACAAACGGCAGCCAGAGCAAAGTGGCGGCCCGGCCCAGATCGCACACCACCATCGTCCGTTTGCGGTCCCATCGGTCTACCAGAACTCCGGCGGCCGAGCCGAAGATGAGACCGGGCAGGAAGCGGGCGATCATCACATAGGCCACCGAGGCCTCCGGGGTGCCGCCGCCGACGCGGTTGGCGGTGATGAGGATGGCGAAAAGGGCCAGCCAGTCGCCGCCGGAGGAGAAGATCTGGGCAATCCACAGCCTGAAGTACTGGGCGCTGCCGAAAATCCGGTCAACTCGAGTAGACGCAACCGCAGAGGACTCGTCAAAAGCCATGCCGGGCCGCCTCCACCCGCTCAGGGTAGCTACTGGCTTACGATTCCGACCCAGGCGACGGCTTTTTCTTTGCCGCCCCTGATTTTGCCGCGGTCTTCTTCTTGGCCGCCCCTGATTTGGCCGCGGTCTTCTTCTTGGCCGTGGACTTCCGCCGAGCTGGGGGTTTGCCACCGCCAGCAGCGATCTTGTCGCGCCGTCTCTGGAGCAGTTCCGATGCCCGCTCAACGGTCAAGGTCTCCACCGAGTCGGCTTTGCCCAGCGAAGCGTTCACGTCGCCGTCGGTCACATAGGGGCCATATCGGCCGTCTTTGACCAGCATCGGCTTTTCGGTGGCCGGGTCGAGGCCCAGGTCCCGAAGGGGCGGCTTGGCCGTTTGGCCCCGTCGGCGCCGGGGTTGGGCCAGCAGCTCCAGGCACTGCTCCAAGGTGATGGTGAACAGCTGATCTTCGGATTCGAGGCTCCGGTTCTCCTTGCCTTTGGTGACGTAGGGGCCATAGCGCCCGTTTTGGACCACAACCTCGGTGTCGTCGGCAGGATCGGTGCCCACCACCCGGGGCAGCGACAGCACCTTGAGAGCGTCGTCGAGCGTGATCGTGTCAGGCTGCATGTCGGCCAGCAGAGACGCCCGCTTGGGCTTTTCCCCGTCGTTGTCGGCTTCCTCTCCAATCTGGACATAGGGGCCGAAACGACCGGAGCGAACCACTACCGGCAGTCCGGTTTCGGGGTCGTCGCCCAGCGTGCGGTCTCCCGAGGGCGCCGCGATGTAATCCAGCGCCCGATCCAAGGTCAGCTCGTCGGGGGGCAGGTCGTCGGGAAGGCTGGCCCGGTCTTCGCCGCGTTGCACATAGGGTCCATAGCGCCCGACCCTGACCACCACCGGCTCGCCGTTCTCGTCCGCGCCGAGGGGAATGGAGTTCACCGCCCGGGCGTCGATGTCGCCCAGGCGATCAGACACCGCGGTGCGCAACCCGTACTTGGCAACGCCGTGGGCGGAGGCGTCGTCAGGCTCGCCCTCAGCCGGACCGAAATAGAACCGGCTCAACCAGGGGATGGACTCCCGGTCGCCGGAGGCAATGCCGTCGAGGTCGTCCTCCATCCGTGCGGTGAAGGCGTAGTCCACCAGGTTGGGGAAGTGCTGCTCCAACAGGGTGACCACCGAGAACGCCGTAAACGACGGAACGAGGGCAGTCCCCTTCTTCCACACATAGCCCCGGTCGACGATGGTGTTCATGATGGCGGCATAGGTTGATGGCCGACCGACGCCCACCTCCTCCAGCCTCCGCACCAGCGATGCCTCGGTATAGCGGGCCGGGGGCTGGGTGGAGTGGCCGGAGGGAGACAGCTCTTCGATGGAAAGCGGGTCTCCGGCGGCCAGCGACGGCATGCGACGCTCTGCCTCTTCCTGGTCGGCCTCCTCGTCGGTGCCCTCGGTGTACACCCGGCGGAAGCCCTCGTGGGTAATCACCGTGCCCGCGGCGGAAAAGGCGGCGTCCCGCCCGTCGTCGGTTGTCCCGCCGAGGTCGACATGGACGGTCTCGCCCACCGTGTCGGTCATCTGCGAGGCCACAGTTCGCTGCCATATCAGCTCGTAGACCTGGGCCTCCATCTGGGGCACTTCAGCCCTCACGTCCTCAGGAGAGCGGAATTGGTCGCCCGACGGACGGATGGCCTCGTGGGCCTCCTGTGCGTTCTTGACCTTCTTGGCGTATCGGCGAGGCTCGTCGGGCAAGTAGGAGGCGCCGAAGCGCTCGGATACCGCGGCGCGAGCGGCCCGCAAGGCGGCGTCCGACAAGGTGGTGCTGTCGGTGCGCATATAGGTGATGTAGCCCTTCTCGTACAGCGACTGGGCCCCTCTCATGGCCATGGCCGCCGACAGGCGCAGCTTGCGACCGGCCTCCTGCTGGAAGGTGGAGGTCATGAACGGGGCCGCCGGCCGGCGGCGGTAGGGCTTGACCTCGACGCCCCGGACGCTGATCTCGGCGTCGGCCAAGCCTCGGGCCAGAGCTTGGGCCGCCTCCTCGTCGAGGTGAAAGGCATCGGAGCTGCGGAGTTGGCCGTCGCTGGCAAAGTCCTTGCCCACAGCCACCTTGGCCCCGTCCACTGCGGCGAGCGATGCGCCGAAGGTTGAGGGCTCGCCGGGATCGAGGTCGCCTTGTACCCGGAAAACCGCGCTCAAGCTCCAGTAGTCGGCCGCGGTGAAGGCCATGCGCTCGCGCTCGCGCTCGACCACGATGCGGGTGGCCACGCTCTGCACTCGGCCGGCCGAGAGGCGGGGCAGCACCTTCTTCCACAGCACGGGGGACACCTCGTAGCCGTACAGGCGGTCTAGCAGCCGCCGGGCCTCTTGGGCGTCCACCAACCGGCGGTCCAGGTCCCGGGGCGATTCTATGGCCGACCGTATGGCCGACGGGGTGATCTCGTGGAACACCATCCGCTTAACGCTGACGGCGGCCTTCGGTGAGAGGACTTCGAGCAGGTGCCAGGCGATGGCCTCTCCCTCGCGGTCTTCGTCGGTGGCGAGGTACAGCTCGTCGGCCTCCTTGAGCAGCTGCTTCAACTTGCGAATCTGAGCCTTCTTGTCGGAGGGCACCACATACAGCGGTTTGAAGTCGTTGTCTACGTCGATTCCCAGCCGAGACCACGACTCGCCCCTATACGCCTCGGGCACTTCGCTGGCATTGCTGGGCAGGTCGCGGATGTGCCCGATGGAGGATTCAACTACGTATCCGCTTCCCAAATAGCCCGCGATGGTCTTGGCCTTGGCCGGAGACTCGACGATAACGAGGGCATTGGACACGGGGAGAAGCTAGGGGGTGAGAAGGAGTGGATGTCAAGCAGACCCTAAACCGAATGAGCGACAAATCGGAGGATCAGGCTTTGTCGGCGTACTTCGGGGGGGACTCAGTACGGGACAGAATCACCACGCCGACAACCGCGGCGATCAGCGATCCCGCCAGAATGCCGATCCTGGACTCATCGGCGACGGAGGGATCATCAAAGGCCAAACGGGATATGAACAGCGACACGGTGAAGCCGATGCCGGCCACCATGGCCAGCCCCACCATGTGGCTACCAGCCAGCGACTTGGGAATGGTGACCCATCCCAACCGGTGCGCGATCCATGAGAACAACGAGATGCCCGCGGTCTTGCCCACCACCAGCCCGATTACCACTCCCAGGGTCACCGGCGAGGTCACCGCGTCGGAGAGCACTCCTCCAGAAAGCTCGACCCCGGCGGCAGACAGAGCAAAGAGAGGAATGATGATGTAGCCGGCGATGGGGTGAAGCAGCTCTTCAATCCGCAGGCTGACCGGCTGCGACTCGCGGATGTGGAACCCCACCCGGCGCACATCGTCGGTGTGTATGTGATCTTGCATTTGGAGCCAATTCGCCCAGCGACGAGCCTCGTCTTCGGATTGGAGGGGTTTGGCCGGCGTGATCAGACCGAGGACCACTCCGGCGATGGTGGCGTGGACCCCTGATTCCAGCACGGCCAGCCAGAAGGCCACTCCGATGACGAGGTAAACCGGCAGGTACCAGACATTGAGTAGGCGAAGAACGACAATGCCCGCCAGCAGTATGGCGGCGGTGAGCAGCCAATTGCTCGAGAGATCGCTGGTGTAGAAGATGGCAATCACAAGAATGGCCCCGATGTCGTCCACGATGGCCAGGGTCAGCAAGAACACCTTCATCTGACGGGAAATGCGATTGCCGAGTAGCGACAAGACGCCGATGGCAAAGGCAATGTCGGTGGCCATGGGTATACCCCAGCCGTCTTGACCCGGTCCTCCGGCATTGAAGGCGAAGTAGATGAGGGCAGGCACGACCATGCCGCCTAGGGCGGCTACCGCGGGGAGCGCGGCAAAGCGGGGATCCCGGAGCTGGCCAGTTACCATCTCCCGTTTGATCTCCAGCCCGATCACAAAGAAGAACACGGCCATGAGACCGTCTTGGACGATGTGCTCGAGGTTCTGCTCAAATTGGTAGTCGCCCACCGAGAACGTCACGTAGGTGTGCCAGAAGTCGCTATAGGAGTCCTGCCAGGGAGAGTTGACCCAGACGAGGGCAGCCACGGTGGCGATCAGCATGAGAACGCCGCCGGCGGCTTCGATGGCCGCGAAATGGTGGATGGGACGGCCGATATAACGAGCCAACCGACTGGGGCCGCCCAGGAAGGTCAGATCGCTGAGAAGGTTCTTGTCAGCCACCGGGGTCGAACGTAGCGCCTTTGGGCTTGGCTTACTCAGTCACAGCCCGCTCAGGCATCTGAGTTGTTGGTTGGCAGGCGCATGATCAGACACACCTCCGTTCCGTCGGGGCTGCTGTGAATCTCGGCCTTGTCGGTCAGAACCCGCATGAGATACAGCCCGAGGCCCCGCTCGTATTCCAGGCGGGTGGGATCGTCGGGCTCGGGGAGGACCTCAACCTGATCGGGGTAGAAGCCAGAGCCACGATCGGTGATGTGCACTTCGATGCGATCGGCGGCCAGCGTGCAGCGAATCTGGATGGAATCGTCCAGACAGGCTCGAGCGTGGGCCTCCATGGCGTTGGTGGCCGCCTCGGAGACGGCCACTTTCAGGTCTTCCAACCGCTCTCGACTCAGAGCAGAGTCCATGTCGGCAGCCTCGACCACCAAAGAGCGGACCAGCGACAGGTACTCCGGGCGAGCGGGCACCTCGAAGTCGATGCTGGTGGGATCGGTGGTCACGAGCCCGGCTGATCGGTGGCGGCGGCTACTGAGTCAAACACATCGATGACGCGGTCGAGCCTGGTCAGCTCGATGAGATCGGCGAGGCGCGATCCCACCGAGACCAACCGGATGTCCCCGCCCGCGCTCCGGACGCGCTTGGCCGCACCCATCAGCACGCCCAGTCCAGTGGAATCGATGAAATCCACGCTGGAAAGGTCGATCACCACGTTCTGGGCGCCGGTGCTGATCACCGACAGAAGCCGCTGTCGGAACCGAGGGGCCGTGGCCATGTCGATCTCGCCGGTAACGGTTAACACCTGCCACTCACCGCGTGAGGCAACCGCTACACCGAATTCCACGAAATATCAGACTAGCGGCCACCCCAATTCGTTTCCGGTGACGCCGCTATTCCACCCGCACGGTCAATTCCTCCCGGATGCTCACCTCGGGAAACAGGCGGCCCACGATGGGAACCTCGAGTTTGGGGCGGTAGCTCACCGCGATCCGAAGACGGCCGCCGGCGCTCCGGCTGCCCGTTATGCCCACGTGCAGCCGGGCGGGGTCCAGTTCGGTCGCGGCGGTGGCCGCGGCGGTGGCCGTCTCAACGGTGGGATCGACCGCCGCGGCCCGCGCCGCCTCTCGAGCGGCGTGAACCACCAGCACATGGTCGCGCACCAAAAGGCCCACCTGAACCAGCGCCAGCACCACGGCCAAGAGCAGCGGAAGCACCAAGGCGGTCTCGGCGGCGGCTTGGCCTCGGTCACGGCCCGAAACGCCGGCCCTCGTCGGCAACTCCGCGGCCCCGGTCAGCTCACCAGGCCGGTGATGTGGCGAAAGACAGCGTCGAGCAGGTTGGAGATGCGATTGGTCTTGGTGACCCAGGACACCAGCAGCATGGCCACCGCGGCCGCGCCCAACAAGACGAGGGCGTACTCCGCGGTGGCCTGGCCTCGCTCGCCGCGGCCGCGGATCAGCCAGGCGTTCAAGCTCATCAACAGTCGAAGAAGGATCATGGGGGACTCCAGTGCGGGAAGGATTCCGAGGGGGAAGAAGAAGGCCCGGTCATCGGCGCATCGCGACCAGAGTCTCGGCAATGACCGGGGCCAGCGTGAGGAGGATGAAGGCGGGCAGGATGCAGCCCACCAGCGGGAGCAGGAGCCGCAGGGGCAAGCGGCGGGCGTGCTCTTCGGCCTGGCGGCGGCGCAGCAGTCGGCTGTCGGCGGCCACCTGCTCCAACGCAGGTCCCAATTCGGTGCCGTAGCGGTCGCCGTCGATCAGCACCCGCACCAGGGGCCGCACCGGTTCGCCAACGCGGTCGGGCAGCGGTTCCAACGCATCGGCGAGCCGCAAGCCAGCCTGGGCCTGGTGCGCCGCGTCGGCCAAACCCCGCCCCACCGGGCCGGTGAGTCTGTCTCCCACCGCCGCCACGGCCAAGTGGACGTTGAGGCCCGATGAGACAGCCAGGCGGAGCAGATCCACTGCTTCGGGCAGCTCTTCGATGATCGCAGTCTGTAGCCGGCGGCGCTGCCGGGCCTGCCGGCGGTGGGGGGCCACCCATACCAGCAGTCCCATGCCGACTCCCAGCACGGGATGCACAGCCAACGCCATTACCCCGGCCAGCGCGAAGCCGACCGCAGGCACGGTCTTCGACGAGCGGACCCGGGGCGGAGCCGGGGCGGGGGACCGAACTTGGCGGGGTCGTATCTGCCATCCCCACAGCACCACCACCGCCGTCCACAGCAGACCCAAGGCGATGGGAAGACCCATTTCAATCGCGGGGATTGACGATCCGGTGCATCCACAGCGCACCGATCGCATCGAGGCCCAAACCGGCGACCAGAACCGCCAACCCGAGGCGGGTGGTGAACAAGAAACCCATGGCCTGATCACCAACACCGGCGGACACAAGCATGAACCCCACGGGCAGGGCCGCGATCATCATGGCCGAGACCCGCGCTTGTGACGTCAGGGAGCGCACCTCGAGGTTGAGAGCCGACCGATCCCGCAGCGTGGCCGCCACACCGTCGATGGCCTGAGCCCGAGCCCCGCCGGCAGTAGCGGCGAACGCCATGGCGGCCGCAGCCAAACCGGCGCCGCTATTGGGGCGGCGACGGGCCCACCGGTCGAACACATCGGCGCTGCGGAGTCCGCGCTGAAGCTCTTCGGCCAAGGGTGCGACCTCGTCGTGCAGAGGAGATGGCGTGTTGGCCGCCGCTTCGACGGTGGCCGGGCCGATTTGAAGGCCGGTGCGCAAGCCGCGGGCGATGGCCTCCAAGAAGCCGGGCAGCTGCCCGTCGAGTATCCGATCGCGGCGGTGTCGGTTGGCCCTCAACGCAATGAGGGCGCCGGCCGCAAAGCAAGCCGCGCCCACCGGAACTCCCACGACACCGGCCTGAACCGCGCCAAACCCGGCTCCGAACGCGGTCACCGCTCCCAATCCCTGCCAAACCTGAGCCGAGGTCAGGCTCAGATCGGCCTGAGTGGCCATGGCTTGAACCCGACCGGCGATGGCGGCCAAAGCGGATGTGGCCCCGATCATCGTTTCAACCATCGGGGATCGGGTTCTGGGGCGTCGGGTATTCGGGGCGTCACCGCTGGCAGGCTGTGCAACCGGTGCTCGTCGGCGATCTGACGCAGCCGGGGACGGCTGCCGTCGCCGCCTTCAGAGCGGTCGATGACCGCCACCGACGTAATGCGCCGTCGGCCGTCGGGACGGCGGGAAACATGGACCACCATGTCGACCGCGGCAATGATCTGCTCGCGCACTGCGGCAAGCGGCACCGCGCCGCCGTCCAAGAGCACCATGGTCTCCAGACGGCTCATCGCGTCGGCCGGGCTGTTGGCGTGGCAGGTGGACAGCGAGCCCTCATGGCCGGTGTTCATGGCCTGGAGCATGTCCAGGCTCTCCGCCCCTCGAACCTCGCCGACGATGATGCGGTCGGGCCGCATCCTCAGGGCGTTGCGCACCAGTTGGCGGATAGTGACCGATGCCACCCCATCGCTGTCGGCCGGCCGGGCCTCGAGGCGAACCACGTGGTCGCTGGCCAAGGCCAGCTCGGCGGCGTCCTCAACCGTGACCAACCGCTCGCCGGGGGCAATGGAGGCGGCCAACGCGTTCAAAAGCGTGGTCTTGCCGGCGCCAGCGCCGCCCGACACCACAAGGTTGCAGCGAGCGGCCACCGCCCAGCGCAGGGCCGCCACCACCCCCGAGGGGGCGAAGTCCTCCAGGGGAACCGGGCGGACGGAGAAGCGGCGGATGGTCACATAGGGGCCGTCAACCGCCACTGGCGGCACCACTGCGTTGAGGCGCGAGCCGTCGGCGAGGCGGGCATCCACCATCGGGGAACTGCGGTCGATGCGGCGTCCCAACGGCGCCACCGCCTGCTCGATGAGCAGCTCGATGGTCTCGGTGTCGAGGATCGTGGCGGTGGCCTGCAAGCGGCCGAGGCGCTCGACCCACACCGGACCGGGACCGTTCACCATGATCTCCGACACAGATGGATCGCGCAGAAACGGCTCGATGGCCTCCCGCCCTCCCCCACTGCGACTCCAGGCCACCGCTGAACCGCCTCAGATTTCCTCGGTCAGCCGACCGAGGGCTTTGATCGCGCCTTTGGGCACCCGCGTCCTCAGCATTCCGGCGTCTACCGCTCGGGCGATGTCAGGATCGATGGCCACCGTCGTGAGCACCGGCGCGCCGATGGCCCGCTCGCAGTCGGATCGAGTCAGGGCCCGACCGGCTTCAGCAACCAGCACCACGCCGCTAGGCCGCACCGGGAGCGAGACCGTGCGGCGCAGGGCCAGGTAGCACGCCCGGGTGACCAGTATCGACCGGTCGGCTTCGGCGGCCAGCCGCCAGCGAAGCTCGTCATCGCCCGAACCGCCGCCCAAAGGCTCGGTCGGCGGATACAACACACCCGCATCGACCACGACGACGGCGTCGGTGGTCAGCCATTCCACAAGGTCGTCGGCTCGTCGAGTGCCCATCGGGCCCTGTCCCCGAGGAAGCAGCGACAAGCTGGGGGTCAGCTCTTCGAGCACCCGTTCGAGGGAGCAAGGGGCGAGATCGCTGCGGAGCCACTCGGCCAACCCCGACGACGCCTCGGCGCAGCCGAACACCGCGGGCAGGTCGCCGCAGAGATCAATCAGCAGAACAGGCCGGTGGCGTTCATGGGCAGCATGTAGGCTGGCGAGAGCCGCGATCACAGTTGTGCCAGAACCCCCCTTGGTTGACCAACAGGTCACCAACATGGAAACCTCCGCGACTTGATCGCTTCGGCGGACAGAGGGGAACTCAGAACAATCTATGTTGAAAATGTCCGATAATCAACAGAGATTTTCTGGAGGGCACGAGATAGGTCGTATGCTCCGGCCGTTTGCCGGGCTAGTTGTGCCTATCAGCGCCGTGATCGCCGCTCTGGCGGTGGGGGCCATCCTGTTGGGGGTGTTCGGGGCCAACCCGCTCACCGGTTATCGGGAGCTGTTCACCGGGGCGTTCGGTGGCTCCGATGAATTGGCCGCCACCGCGCTGAAGTCCATTCCCCTGATGCTGGTGGGCGTTGGCATCTGCATTGCCTTTCGCACCGGCGTCATCAACATCGGTGGAGAGGGCCAGATCATTATGGGGGCCATTTTGGCCACGCTGGTGGCCCTGGCCCTTCCTGATGTCCCCCGCCCGATCCTGGTGCCGCTGGTGATGATCGCCGGAGGCGTCGGCGGGGGGATCTGGGGGGCCATTCCCGGCGCACTGAAGGCCTACAGCGGGGTCAATGAGATCCTCAGCACCATCATGATGAACATCATCGCCGGGTTCTTCATGAGCTTCTTGCTCGAAGACTGGCTCATCGAGCCCGGCGCCATCAGAATCCAGCAGACCAAGCGCCTGAGTCACAATGCCGACTTGCCCCTCCTGCCGGGCGGGACACGCCTGCACCTTGGCATCGTGGTGGCCTTGATCGTGGCCATTCTGGGATATCTCCTGCTGTTCCGCAGCAGCTTGGGCATGCGCTTGCGGGCGGTGGGCCACAATCCCCATGCGTCGCGGGCCGCTGGCATGAAGGTGGAGCTCAGCATCACCCAGGCTCTGGCCTTCAGCGGCGCCTGTGCCGGCATCGCCGGTGCGGTGCTGGTGTTCGGGAGCGAATCGCATCGCCTGATCGGCGAAGGGGGGCCGTTGGCCTTCACCCAGAGCGCCGGATTCAACGGCATCGTCACCGCGCTGTTCGGGGGGCTGCACCCGCTGTTCACCGTGCTGTCGTCATATCTGTTCGGCGGAATGCTGGCCGGGGGCATATCCCTTCAGCGGGCGGTGCAGGTGCCCCAAGCCCTGGTCATCGCGCTCAACGGTGTGGTGGTGGTGTTCGTCGTGGGCAGCCTGAAGCTGCGATCCCGGGTGCAGCGCTGGGCTGAGGGGGATATCCAGATGGAGGATCGGGCATGAACGACTTCTTCACCGTCGCCATCATCACCGCCACCTTGGCGTCGGGCATCCGGCTGGCTGTTCCCTTCTTGTTGGCCGCACTCGGCGAAGCCGTGGGCCAGCGGGCCGGGGTGCTCAACCTGGGGGTGGAAGGCGTCATGCTCATCGGCGCATTCGCCGCCTATTACACCGCTTTGGAATCGGGCAGCGCCGCCTTCGGCCTCCTGATGGGCCTGGTGGTGGGGGCGGTCATGGGGCTCATCTATGCCTTCATCACCGTGGTGATGCACGCCGAACAGGGCATCAGCGGAATCGGGATCTATCTGTTCGGTTTGGGATTCACCGACTTGCTGTTCCAAAAGCAGGTGGGAACCCCGAGGCCCATCAGCGGGTTGCAGGCCAAGCCCTTCGACTGGCTGGCCGACGACACCGGGCGGGCGGGCGAACTGCTGTTCAGCCACACCGTCTTGACCTATGTCGCTTTCTTGCTGGTTCCCGTGATCTATTTCCTCATCACCCGAACCACCTTCGGCCTCAATGTGCGAGCCGTGGGGGAAAACCCCCAAGCGGCCGACACGCTGGGCGTGAGCGTGAACCGCATCCGCACCGTCGCCATCATCATCGGCAACACCATGGCCGGGTTGGCCGGAGCGGCTCTGGCTCTGGAGATCGGGATCTTCCAGCAGAACCTCACCGCCGGCCGGGGGTTCATCGCCATCGCCCTGGTGTACTTCGGGGCGTGGCGGCCTGTTGGGGTCATGGCCGGCTCCCTGCTGTTCGGCATCGTGTCGTCCACGGTGCTGCAACTCCAGGTGCAAGACGTCATCTCCGGATCAGTGGCATCCATCGCCAACATGGCCCCGGCGGTTTTGACCGTGATCGTGCTGGTGGTGGTGAGCCGGCGCATTGGCCAACCAGCCGCCCTCACCCGCCCCTTCACCCGCGACGGTTGATTAGCTGACATCGCGGGGCGCGTACGGTTGGGCCGTGCGGGCGCGTCACTGGGCGGTCTTTTGGGTGTGTATGGGGGCGGTGTTCCTCGTCACCCTGGACGCCACTCTGCAACCGCTGGCCCTGGTGAGCATCGGGGAGAGCTTTGGTGCCAGCCGCCCCTCGACCGCCTGGGTGCTGAGCGCCTTCTCCATCTCGCTGGCCACGTTTGTTGTAGCCGCCGGGCGCCTCGCCGACCGGACCGGTCGTCGACAGAGTTTCCTTGTCGGCTTGGCTCTGTATGTTCTCGGCTCGGTGGGGGGTTGGCTGGCGCCCGAATTGTGGGTGCTGGTGTTGTGCCGGGCGCTGCAAGGGGCAGGGGCGGCATTCGTGATGCCGGCATCACTCGGTTTGATCTTGGCAGTGTGGCCCGAAAACGACCAGACCCGGGCCATAACCGCATGGACCGCGGTAGGCGGCGTTGCTGGCGCCCTGGCCCCTACCTTGGGGGGTTTGCTCATCGACGTCTGGGGCTGGCGAGCGGCCTACGGGCTGAGCGTGGTCATCGGGGTGCCGTCGTTTATCGCCGCCCGTGCCCTGCTTACCGAAACCGAACGCAAGGTTGTCTCTCGGCTGCCCGACTTCGTGGGAGCGCTCATGGTCGCAGCCAGCCTTGGGCTGTTGACCCTTAGCCTGGTGCAGGGCCGGACGTGGGGTTGGACCGACAGCCGCATAATCGTGGCCTTCGCCCTGGCCATTGTGCTGGTGCCACTTATCCGGCACCGCATCTTGGGTCATCCGGCCCCCATCGTTGAGCCGCGGCTGCTGAAGCTGCGGACCTATCGGCGGGCGCTGTTCATCGCCATCGCCATTCCCAGCTTCCTGTTCCCCTACTTCGTGATGATGGTGCAGTACCTCGAGCTGGTATGGGACTACCGGCCGCTGAGAGCCGGGCTTGCCCTGCTGCCTTTCCCCGCGGCGGCCACCCTGGCCAGCGTTTTGGCCGGACGGTTGAGCCGGCGCTTCGACGAGCGCACCATTGCGGTAGCCGCCATGGCCACCACCACGGTGGCGGTGGTGTGGCTGCGTGTGGTGCCCGGCCCCGAGCCGGCCTACTGGACGGCGTTCTTCGTGCCCATCTTGTTGGGCGGCATCGGCGGCTGGGGAATGGGACTGCCCATGATCAACGCCATCGGCGCCCGAGACCTCGACAATGAGACCTACAGCCTGGGCATGGGAGTGCTCTCGACCGCCCGCCAAGTAGGAGCGCTGACCGGCCTGGCTGTCGCCTTCGGCCTCCTGGGCAACGTGTCCGATGCCGAGCTCTTCGACCGCTTCCAACAGATCTGGACCGTATTGGTGGTCCTCTCAGTATTAGGCGTACTCGTAGCCCTATCCCTCCCCCGCCGCCCTGCTCTGCGGCGCTGATCAGGCCTTCGGAGTGTTGATCCTTAGAGTCTGAAAGACTGGGCGTGACTGAGAGGAGACGGTCATGGATTATCCCGCGACATTCGAGTTCAACGCACCTGAGAAGGTGGCCCGCTGGAGGGTTATCGGCAATTTGATCCTGTCGATTCCCCACATCATCGTGGTCTACCTCTTGGGGATTGTGGGCACGGTGATCGACATCCTCTCCTGGATTGTCATCGTGTTGACCGGAAAGCTGCCCGCCGGCCTGGCCGGGGTCAGCTGCATGCTGATCCGCTATCAGACTCGAGTCGGGGCGTTCATTGTTTTCATGCGGTCGTCTTACCCGCCGTTCGACTTCGACACCTCAACCCAGGACAACGGCAAAGATCCAGAGGTCGTAGTGAACTTCGAGCCGGAGTTGGAGGGTCGCAGCCGCCTGAGCGTCTTCTTCCGATTCATTCTCCTGATCCCGGTCGTCATCGTGGGAATGCTCTGGGGGGATTCTGGCGGAGCTGGCTGCAATTGTTGCTTTCTTCGCCGTGCTCATCCTCGGCCGCTGGCCCAAAGGGCTGCTCAATTTCATAGTTGGGGTCAACCGCTTCAGCGTCCGCACAAGCGCCTATTGGTCCCTCCTTACCGACAAATACCCTCCTCTGGGCCTGAGCTGACCTCTTAGTACGCCTCTTGGTGGGGCGGGTACGGTGTCGGCGTATCCAAAGTCGTGCCCGAGGGAGTTCTGTTGAGGATGCAGGAGAAGCAGAGCGTGCAGTATGAGCTGGTGTCGGCGGACTCTCATGTGAATGAGCCGCCTGATTTGTGGTTCGATCGAGTACCTGCCCGCTTCAAAGACCGGGCCCCCCGCATGGAGAGCTTCGAGCAGGGCGATGCCTGGGTTATCGAAGGAGCCCATGACCCCATCAACTTCGGCGGCAACTGCTCGGCGGGCCTCCCGGCCGACCAGCGCTCGGGCTGGGTCCGCTGGGAGGACGTGCGAGCCGGCGGCTATGAACCGGCGGCCCGGATCACCGAACAAGACCAAGACGGAGTGGACCTCGAGATCCTGTATCCCACCCCTCGGATCGGCAACCAACTGGTGTGGCACCGCGACGACGCCGACTTTCATATTGCCTGTATACAGGCCTACAACGACTGGCTGGCCGAGTTCTGCGCCCACGATCCCAATCGTTTGTGGGGGGTGGCGATTCTGCCCAACGTCGGGGCCGATACCGCGGTGGACGAGTTGCATCGAGTGGCCGCCCTGGCCGGAATCAGGGGAGTGATGCTCGGCCGGTGGCCCAGCGGCGACGAGGTGCTGTCGGCCGATGACGACCCGGTGTTCGCCGCCACGGCAGAAGCCGGTCTGCCCCTCTCCATCCATGTGGGCTTCGCCACCCACGCCCAGGGCGACGTGGCCAAGATGAAGCTCACCGGCTCCATGCGCTTCTTCGACATGCCGGTACGAATCACCCAGCTCATCGAGGGCGGAGTGTTCGACCGCTTCGGCGACCTCCAGCTTTTGGCGGTGGAAACCGACAGCTCGTGGTTCCCCTACCTCAGAGAGCAGATGGACGACCGGTTCCGCCGGGCCAACCCCGCCACCCGAGCCCCCATCCAACGCCAGCCCGGCGACTACTTCGACACCAACATCGCCTCCACGTTCATCACCGACCGCTATGGCGTCATCAATCGCCACCACATCGGCGTCACCCAGATGATGTGGTCCAGCGACTTCCCCCACGGCGGGTCGGATTGGCCTGAATCCCACAGCACTATTGACAGCCATTTCGACGGCGTCCCCGACGACGAACGCCACGCCATCTTGGCGGGCAACGCCCTCAGGATTTACGGAGAAAAGGCACAGGTGTGAACGCCCTGCGCACCTATCGACAAGGAGCGAGCTGATGAAGGTCGGCGACATCACCGCCCCCGAGCACGCGGCTAACGGCAAACCCCTCGACGGCATCCGGGTGCTGGCCATCGAGCAGATGCAGTCGCTGCCCTATGCCACGCAGCTCTTGGCCCGCATGGGCGCAGAGGTGGTCAAGATCGAGCACCCGGTGCGGGGCGACCTCGGCCGAGGCTCGACACCCAGCATTGTCGATCCCGACGGCCGGCCTGTGGGCAACACCTACCTGCGGAACAACCTAAACAAGCGCTCGGTGGGGATGGATCTGAAGAATCCCAAAGCCATCGACCTCATCCGCCAGATGATCACCAACTTCGATGTGCTGGCCGAGAACCTCAAGCCCGGAACCCTGGACAGGAGCGGTTTGGGCTATGACGATCTGGCCCAACTGCACCCCGGCCTCATCTACCTGTCGGTTTCGGGGTTCGGAAACCTGAACGACTCTCCCTACGGCCATTGGCCGGCCTATGCCCCCATCGCCGAGGCCATGGGCGGTCTCTACTCCATCAATCGAGCCGAAGGAGAGAACGTGAAGGTGTCCCCCGTGGGGGCGCTGGGCGACACCGGCTCGGGTCTCTACGCGGTGATCGGGGTGCTCATGGCGTTGCGCCAACGGGAGCGCCACGGCCACGGCCAGCACGTGGACATCGCCATGTTCGACGCCATGGTGGCCTTCGGCGACATGGTGCCCAACTACTGGTCGCTGGGCGCCGACCCCCGGATTCCCACCGCCATCATCAACGACGGCTTCCCCATCAACTCCGGCGAGCTGGTAATGCAGGTGGGCCGTGAGCACCAGTTCGAGCGCCTGTGCCATCTCATCGGCCGCCCCGAGTGGCTGGATGACGAGCGGTTCTCCTCCCGCGACGGCTGGCGGGAGCATCTCGACGAGATTCGGGCTGCGGTCCGCGCCTGGGCCGGTGACCGAACCACCGTCGAAGCGGCCAACGACTTGGCCGGGGCCGGACTGGCCGCCGCCCCGGTGTTCGAGGCCCCCGACGTGATTGACGACCCCCACGTGGCCACCCGCCACATGATGGTGGAAATCCCCCGCACCGACGCCGACACGCCGGTGCTAACGCCCGGCAACCCAGTGAAGATGTCGGCGGTCAGCGAGGGCCCCGACACCCGCCCCCCGTGGCTGGGCGAGCACACCGACGAAGTGCTGGCCTCCGAGCTTGGATTGAGCGACGAGGCGCTCGCTGAGCTGCGGGCCAACGGCGTCATCGGTTGATGGCCTCGCCCCCGCTTCGCTTTGAGCAGCGGACTGCCATAGTCACCGGGGCGGGCCAGGGCTTGGGCCGGGCCTACGCCCTACTGCTGGCCGGGCGGGGCGCCCAGGTGGTGGTGAACGACATCAATGTCGCAGCCGCCGACGGTGTGGTTGAGGAAATCACCGACGCGGGCGGCATAGCCATCGCCGACCACCACAGCGTCTCCACCCCTGAAGGGGGCGTCGCCCTGGCTACGGAGGCCCAAGACGCCTTCGGTGCCGTACACATCGTGATCAACAACGCCGGCGTGAACCGGCCCGCCGAGTTCGCCGACCTGACGCCTGAGTTATTCGATGAGATGATCGCCATCCACCTGCTCGGACCGTGCCACGTCTTATGGCCGCTGTGGCCCGCCATGGTGGAGCAGGGCTACGGCCGGGTGGTGAACGTCGCCTCCGGCGCAGTCTGGGGCCTGCGGGGCCAAGCCGCCTACGCCGCCTGCAAGGCCGGGATCATGGGCCTCACCCGAACGCTGGCCCGAGAAGGCCGCTACCACGGCGTACGGGTCAACTGCGTGCTCCCCTGGGCGGTAACCGACCAGAGCCCCGACCGCTCCGGCGAGGAGTTTGGCCCCATCATCGACGCCCACATCCACCCCGAAAACGTCGCCCCCGCCGTGATCTGGCTAGCCCACCAAGACTGCCCCGCCTCCGGCGAGTCGTTCACCGTAGACGGCCCCCGCATGGCCCGCCTCGCCTGGATAGCCAGCCAAGGCCACACCGACCCAACCCCCACCCCCGAGTCCTACCGCGACCACTGGGATCAGATTATGGACCTAACCGGCTTCACCGTCCCCAAATCAACCAACGACCACATGCAAAACACGGTGATGCCCCACTTCAATCCATCGACAGAGGAACCGCCTCAACCCCAGTAACCCATGGCCGCCCCGCCGCAGCGAGCGCTTCCCATTTGGCGGCGTTGCCCGCAGGGTCGGTTTGGCCCAACTCCTCGGGCGTCGGGCCGATGATGTTCACCAGCGGAGCCAGCGCCTCGGTGTCGAAGCCGTAGAACTCGGCGGCATTCAGCCCCAAGATGGCGGCGGTGTCGTCGGCGGGGATGTCCCAGAAGGCCTGGGCCAGCGACTTGCGGGTGTGCGGCCACGTGCCCTCGGGGTGGGGGAAGTCGTTGCCCCACATGATGTTGCCCACACCGATCTCGAATCGCCGGGCCAGCTCCCGACGCCGGGTGTTCGACGCCCCGATGGCGCAGTTGCGGTCGAAGTAATCGCTGGGGCTCAGGCTCAGGTGGCCGTAGGCGTCGGCGGCCAGTTTCTGGGCCCCGCCGTGCTCCCGGGAGTAGGTGGCATCCATGGTCCACAGCATGTCGGCCGCCCAGAAGCAGCCGCATTCGGTGACCGCATACCGCAACCCCGGATACCGCTCGAACACCCCCGAGTACAGCAAGAACCAAACCGGACGGGTGGTCCACCACCGCACTTCAGCCACATACATGCCGATGAATCCGGGACCGGTGCCGTATTCGGCCCGAGGAGCGGCCCCCGAGTGGGTGTGAACCGGCATCTCCAGGTCTTGGCAGGCCGCCCACACCGGGTCGTAGCGCCGCTCGTGGTAGCCGGGACCCTCATTCCACATCGAGGCTATGAGGATGCCGCCCCGCAGCCCCGACTCTCGGGCTCGGGTGATCTCAGCCACCGCCGCTTCCACATCATCGATGATCGGCACCACCGCCACCCCGGCCCGCCGGTCGGGGCTGTCGTTGCACAGCTCGGCCAACCACCGGTTGTGGGCCCGAGCCCCGGCCATCAACAGCTCGGGATCCTCGGCAAACGACATGCCCAGCCCGGCCCCGAACGGGGCCGAAGCACCCCCGGTCACTGCGTCGGCATCGGGAAAGATCACCTCGCCGGCAACGCCGTCGCCGTCCAACTCAGTATCCCGTCGGGCCGCATTCCAGCCTCCTCGCAGCCCCTCCTCGTTCTCGCCGAACCACTCCTCTTCAAACTCGGCATTGCCCATGATGTTGCCCTGGTTGCGGATCGCCTCCCGCTTCACCAAGAAATCATCGAAGGCACCGTGGTACTTCGATTCCAAATAGTCCCGATACTCCAAATTCGGCAACCCCGCATGGCAGTCCGAGGAAATAACCAAATAATGCTCAGTCATGTCGGCCTCCTTGAGCCTGACACTATCGAAACAAGGAAAACCTGGGTCGGGCAGGCGGTGTGTTGTTTCAGGACATAGGAACCTTATGTCGCGAGACATAGGAACATCGCGGCGGTGTTGCAGGGTGGGCGATGTCGAGGAACCGCCTTGTGGTCACTGCTGTCGTTGTGGAGGGGCGGACCCACGCCGAAGTCGCCGC
>JAJDTA010000143.1 GCA_022827405.1 Acidimicrobiia bacterium | reverse complement strand
GCCTGGTGATGGGGGAGTGGGAGGAGCGCTCCCCGTGGGCACCGTTGGCCGAGCGCCGAGGGGTGAGCGGCGACGCGGTCACTGTTTACGGCACCATCGGCACCATGGACATCGCCGATATCGCGGCCGACGACGGCCGCTCGCTGGCCTGGGTCATCGGCCAGTCGCTGGCCTATGTGGGCACCAACGCCTATATCTCCCATTGGGGCGCCGAGGTCATGGTGGTGGTGCCCCCGCCCTGGGCTGACATGCTGGCCGCCGCCTACCCCACCCTCGAAGACGTGCAAGAGGCCCTGTGGCAAAACGCCTGCCACAAGGTGGGGGACTTCCCCGAAACCCACAAGCACTGGCTGGCCGAGCGCGACCGGATCAGCCCCGACGGCACCGCCTACATAGTGGAGCACCCCACCGACGTAATCGTGATGTGCGCCGGCGGCCTCGGCAACCTCCACGCCGGCGGCCTCCACAACTTCGGCCCCACCCGAGCCATCACCCGCCCATTCTGATGACCCCGCCAACCGACCCCAAGGTAACCGTGGTCGTAGTAGCCGGCGGCGACCCCCCAACCCCCGAAGAAATCGCCCGCCTCCCCGCCAACCCAATAGTGGTAGCCGCCGACCACGGCCTAGACCACGCCCACGCCGCCGGACTGACGGTGGCAGTAGCAGTAGGCGACATGGACTCCGTATCCCCAGAAGCCCTAACCAAAGCCGAAAAGTCCGGAACCCGAATAGAACGCCACCCCCCCGACAAAGACCAAACCGACCTAGAACTAGCCCTAGAACTATCCGCCCGCCTTGCCGACCGAGTGGTCGTGATCGGCGCCGGCGGAGGCCGCCTAGACCACCTAATCGGCAACCTGGCAGTTCTAGCCTCTCCCCAATGGTCAGGAGTCCAAATAGAAGCCTGGCTAAACGACGCCCAAGCCCTAGTAATCCACAACCACCGCACCCTAGAAACTGAACCAGGAGCCACCATCTCCCTATTCGCCCTAGGCGGGCCTGCTGAGATAACCACCAAAGGCTTAGCCTGGCCCCTAAACGACGAGGTTCTGGAACCTCTCACAAGCAGGGGAGTAAGCAACCAAGCCACCACCCCCACTCCTCAGATAACAGTGTCCGAGGGAGTGGTGCTGGCGGTTATCCCGTAGGCCGCTCCGCCGGAAACACCCGATTCCCCTCGACCTCAACCCGCTGCCGCCGCAGAAGCAGCGAAGCAATCCGCCACTGTCCATCGTCGCACTTGCGGTAGGTCTCCTCGTACCACCCCGTACCCCACATCTGCCCCACCCCGCTCTCCGGCGGCCAGTCGAGGTGGTCCTCCATCGACCACACAGCCGAGGCAGTATCCGGCCCGTCGATGCTGATCTCGCTCATGTGCCCATGATGGGTGGTGATGATCGGGGCCAAGATGGGCTCCAGATACACCCGGAAGGCCTTGTTGCCGTGGATGTCCGACCCCTCACCAGTGTCATCGGGAGTAGAGATCACCACGTCGTCGCAGAACACGTCCTCCCACTCGTCCCACCGCTTCTGGTCCATAAACCGGAAGTACCGGGCCTTGAGCTGGCGAATGGCCTCAATCTCAACCAAGTCCTCAGGAGTCATGGCTGGCACGCTAGTCGGCTGAAACCCTCACAAGCTGTTTGCCGATGTTGTGTCCCTCGAAGAGCCGGGCCAGCGCCTGGGGGACGTTCTCGATGCCGTCCACCACGTCTACCCGGTAGCGGATGCGCCCGTCGCGCACCCACTGGGCCAGGATGGGGAGCGCCTCGCCGAAACGGTGGAAGTAGTCGGTGATGATCACGCCCTGCACCTTGAGCCGCCGAAACAAGATATTTCGAAACAGCCGGGGCGACCACCAGTCGCCCTCGGCGTTGTAGGTGGAGATCATGCCGCACAGCACCACCCGGGCATGGTTGTTCACCAGGCCCAGAACAGCGTCCATCACCTCGCCGCCCACGTTCTCGAAATCCACGTCTATCCCATCAGGGCACGCCGCCCGGAACTGCTCGTCGAGGTTGCCGGCCTTGTGGTCCACGCAGGCGTCGAAACCCAGCTCCTCGGTCACGAACCGGCACTTCTCCGGCCCGCCGGCCACGCCCACCACCCGGCAGCCTGTGATCTTGCCAATCTGGCCCGCGACCGAGCCAGTGGCCCCCGCGGCGGCCGAAACCACCAGAGTGTCCCCAGGTCGGGGCTCGCCGATGTCGAGCAGGCTCCAGTAGGCCGTCATCCCGGTTGGGCCGAGCACGCTGGTGAACGCCTCCAGCGGCACCCCCAAGTCCATGGGAATGGTCTCGGCTCGATCCAGCACCGAGTACTCCTCCCAGATCAGCCCGCCGGTTACCACGTCGCCAGGCTCAAACCCCGGATGGCGAGACTCGATAACCGTGCCCCACGTGCGCCCCCGCATGGGCTCGCCCACCTCAATGGGAGGCATGTAGGCATCCAAGTCGCTCATCCAGATCCGGTGGGTGGGGTCCATCGACAGATAGGTATTCCGCACCAACATCTGGCCATCGCTCGGCGTGGCCACCGGCAATTCGGTCAACTCCAAGTCGTCGGCGGTGATGTCCCCCTGGGGCCGAGCCCGCAGAACCCATCGCCGATTTGGAAGGGTGCTCATTGTCGAATCAGCCAGCCCTTGCTCATCGCACCGGTTCACCGGCCAGCGTGACCCTGTGCATGGTTCGAGCAGAGCCGTAGTCCTGCACTGCATAATGCTGAAGGCAGCGGTTGTCCCACACCACGACATCGCCTGGCCGCCACTGCCAGCGAATCTGAGTGTCGGGAAGCCGCAACTGATCGCACAGTAGGCCTAGCACCACCCGGCTCTCCTCTTCGGCCAGCTCATTGATCTTGGCGGTGAAGAGCCGATTCACAAACAGGCACTTTCGACCAGTGGCTGGATGGGTACGCACCACGGGGTGATTAATCGGCTGCTCCGGCATGTCCACACCCACCATGGCAGCACTGCGGGCCAGGTGCGGACCCCCTTCGTGAACCGCGGTCAGCCCATCAGCCATGGCCCTCAGGGGCGCCGATAGGTCGTCGTAGGCCGCCCCCGCGTGGGAAAAGCACGTGTCGCCCCCGCTAGGGGGCAGTTGCATTGCCCGGAGCATGGTGCCGATGGGGGGTTGCGCCATCCAGGTGGCATCGCTGTGCCAGATGGCCACACCGGCACCTCGCCGGGCGCCTTCTTCGTGGATGATGTGGACCAAGGGGAGGTCGTGGCGCACCGGGGGCGAGAAGCAAAACTCCTCAGGGGTGCCGAAAGCGGAAGCGGCGGCCAACTGTTGGTCGTCGGTCATCTCTTGGTCTCGAAAGAACAACACTCCGTGGCGATGCCAGGCGTCTCGCAAGGCCGATGCCGTGTTGTCGTCAAGGGGCGCCGAAAGGTCTACTCCGTGGACTACGCCCCCCAGCACCGGCGATAGCGGGGTCACCTCCACAGGCATGGCCCCATTCAAGCATCCGCACGGGTTGATCGCCGGATTGCCCGGCTCGTGCTCTCGCTCAGGCGCTACTCTCACCGTCGGTATTGACTAGGAGACCTTCCATGACCGATCAGCGCCAGCAAGAGCATTATCCCGGATTCGGGGGCAAGATCGGACGCATCATCGCCACCTCAGAGTCGTGGTGGCCGCCCAAGCCCACGCCACCGGCCGATGCCCCCAACATCGTGGTCGTGCTGGCCGACGATCTGGGCTTCTCCGATCTGGGCTGCTACGGCTCAGAGATCCCCACCCCGGCAATTGACGCGTTGGCCGCCTCCGGCGTGCGCTACACCAACTTCCACGTCACCCCGTTGTGCTCGCCCACCCGGGCCGCCCTGTTGACCGGGCTCAACTCCCATCACGCCGGGATGGGGTTCGTGGCCAATGCCAACCCCGGCTTTCCCGGCTATGCCGGCGAGCTGCCCCACAACCAATCAACGCTGGCCGAGATGCTCAAGGCCAACGGCTACGCCACCGCGGCGGTGGGCAAGTGGCATCTGTGTTTGGAGTCCGACCTGTCGATCGCCGGCGACACCCACTCGTGGCCGCTCCAGCGGGGCTTCGACCAGTACTACGGGTTCTTGGAGGCCCTCACCGACTTCCACTTCCCCCACCAGCTTTATGAGGGCAACAACCCCGTACACGTGGACGAGTATCCCGAGGGCTACTACCTCACCGACGACCTCACCGACCGGGCGTGCCGCATGATCCGCGAGGTCAAGACCACCGACCCCGACAAGCCGCTCTTTTTGTACTACGCGCACGGGGCGGTCCACGCTCCGCTGCACGCCAAAGCCACCGACACCGCCCGCCACCGGGGCAACTACGACAAGGGCTGGGATCAGCTGCGCGAGGAGCGCCTGGCCCGCCAAAAGGAGATGGGCATCGTTCCCGCCGACGCCGAGCTGCCCCCCCGCAATACCGAGCCCAACGAGGACGTGCGGGCCTGGGACAGCTACGCCGAGCCCGAGCGCCGGGTGATGGCCCGCTACATGGAGGTTTACGCCGCCATGGTGGAGACGATCGACGAGAGCGTGGCCCGCATCTCAGCCGAACTGGAGGCCCTTGGCCAGCTCGACAACACCATCTTCGTGTTCACCAGTGACAACGGGGCGTCCCGGGAAGGCCGGGCCCAGGGCAGCACCTCGTATTTCACCCACAGCGGCACCGGTGCCCGGCCCTCGCCCGACGTGGGCGAATTCGAGATCGAAGCCCTTGAGGCCGACGCCATCGGCGGCCCCACCACCTGGCCCCACTACCCCCGGGGCTGGGCTATGGCCTGCAACACGCCTTTCCGGCTTTACAAAATCACCGCCCACCGAGGTGGCCACTCGGTGCCCATGGTGCTGTCGTGGCCAGCCCACACCGCGGCCGTCGGGGGGGAACTCCGCCATCAGTACACCCACATCACCGACCTGCTGCCCACTCTGGCCGATCTACTGGGATTAGATGTGCCCACCGAGCGCCAGGGACAGGCCTCTGACGCCCCCGACGGGGTGTCGTTCGCGGCCACCCTGAGCGACGCCGACTCCCCGTCCGACCACACCGAGCAGTACATCGAGTGCATCGGCCACCGGGGCATGTACCGCGACGGCTGGGGGGCGGCCATCTTCCACGAGCACCACACCCCGTTCAGCGAGGACCGCTGGGAGCTGTTCAACCTGGCCGACGATTTCAACGAGCGCAACGACCTGGCCGACGCCGAGCCCGAGAAGCTGGCCGAAATGGTGGAGGCCTGGGAAGAGGCCGCCTGGCGCAACCGGGTCTTCCCCCTCGATGAGGCCTCCGGGCTGTTCCGCACCGTGAAGCCGCCCGAGCACGCCAAGCTCACCCGGGAGCTGCGCATCCTGCCCGGATCGCCCACCGTAGAGAGATTGCGGTCGTCCCGGCTCATCGCCGGGGGCAACTTCACCGTCACCGTAGATCTGCACCACCGCCCCGGCGACCAAGGAGTGCTGGTGGCCCACGGCAGCCAGGCGTCGGGCTACGTGCTCTACATCGAAAACGACGCCCTGCACTTCGTGGTAAACAGCTCCGGCCGATACCTAGCCGCCGAGCCAATGGAATTACCGGGGGAGTGCCGCCAAGTTGTGGTCGACGCCGCCGCCCCCGGAGGCCGCATCTGGAATTTCACGGTCAGCGCCGACGGCCAAGAAGGCCCCACGCTCGCCGAAGTCCCCCAGATGATCGGCTTCCTACCCTGGCAAGGCATCGACGTCGGACTCAACCGCCGGTCCCCGGTGTCATGGGACCTCTACCAACGCCACCGCACCTTCCCCTACACCGGCACTCTAAGTCTGGTGACCTACACCCCCGGCCCCCCGGCCCCCGACGTAGACGACGCCCTCCTAGAAGACTTCCGCGAATTCGGAATGTCCCTCGAATAACCCGCCACCCACCCCCTCCTCCCTTCACCTCTAGATGGCGATCCCAACCGAGGTGGGGCGGCGAGTGGCGTTCGCCACTAGCGGAGGCGGGGTGGGGGGTGGCCCGGCTCAGGGCGC
>JAJDTA010000039.1 GCA_022827405.1 Acidimicrobiia bacterium | reverse complement strand
GGGCACCTGCCCCCCGACGTGGTCCACAAGCTGGTGCGGGGCAACGCCGCCCGACTTCTCAATCTTGACATTGACTGAAATGGCCTAAGCTCAGCTAGGCCTTAATGGCCTGGTGTATGCGCTACAACCTGCACAGCTTTCGCGAAGACTCGTTCGGGGGCATCACCGCTGCGGTGGTCGGGCTCCCCACGGCGCTGGCGTTCGGCGTGGCTTCCGGGTTGGGGCCGATGGCGGGCATGTACGGGGCGATCGGTCTGGGTCTGTTCGCCGCGGTCTTCGGAGGCACCCGGGCTCAGATCTCCGGGCCCACCGGCCCGATGGCGCTGGCCATGGCGGTAGTGGTGACCAGCCACGCCGAGAGCCTCGAAGAGGCGTTCACCATCGTCGTCATGGCGGGCTTGTTGCAGATCTGCCTGGGATTGCTGAGAATCGGCCGTTTCGTGGTGTACACGCCGTACTCGGTGGTGTCGGGGTTCATGTCCGGGATCGGCGTGATCATCATCTTGGTGCAGACCCTGCCCTTCTTGGGGGCAGAAGTGGAGCTCGGTGGGCCGATCGACGCGGTTCGCTCCTGGCCCGATGTGTTCGGCGATGTCAACTTCAGTTCGCTGGCCATCGCCGCAGTCTCGCTGGGCGTCTGCATTTTCTGGCCCCTCCGCCTCCGGGCCTTAGTTCCCTCCATGCTGATGGCGCTGGTCATCGGGACGCTGCTCAGCTTGCTGTGGCTGGACAACACCCCCGTGATCGGAGATGTGCCCACCGGATTGCCCGACTTCGAGCTGCCCGAGCTATCGGGCGATGTGCTGGCCCGGGCCGTGCAACCGGCGCTGACCATCGCCCTGTTGGGCTCGATCGACAGCCTGCTCACATCGCTGGTGGCCGATTCGATGACCCGCACCAGCCATCAGCCCAATCGAGAGCTGATCGGCCAGGGCATAGGCAACATGATGGTCGGATTCATCGGTGGAACGCCGGGGGCTGGGGCGACCATGGGCACAGTGGTCAATATCCGGGCCGGCGGCCACAGTCGGGTCTCTGGCGTGCTGCGAGCCTTGATCTTGCTGGCCCTGGTTCTCGGCCTGGGAGCGTACGTGGAGGAGATTCCCCATGCCGCTCTGGCCGGCATCTTGATGAAGGTGGGCTGGGACATCATGGACTGGCGGTTCTTGACCCGGGTCACCCGCCTGCACCGAGAGCACCTGTTCATAATGTTCGCCACGTTCGGCCTGACGGTGTTCGTCGACTTGATCACCGCGGTGGCCATCGGGCTGATCATCGCCGGCATGACCCGCTCTCGGCAGTTCGAGCGCCTGGAGATGGACAACGTGGTCTCTGTGCCGATCTTGGACCAGGTGTTCTTCGAAGGCGAGGGCACGCCATCTGAAGGTGAGGCGGATCCCCACGCCGCCCGAGTCGGCATGGTCGCCTTCCGGGGCAGCTTCTCGGTGGCGTCGTCCAACAAGATCACCAACACCGTCAGCGTGGACATCCGGGACCATGAAGTGGTGATCTTTGACTTCTCCGAGACCATCTACATGGACGACAGCGCGGCATTGGTTCTCGAGCAGCTCATCGACGCAGCCATCGACCAGGACACCGAGTGCATTGTGATGTCTCTCTCAGGTTTGCCCGCCCGGACCCTGTGGTCCCTTGACGCCCTCCAGCGGGTTCCCCAAGACCAGATCGTCGGAGATCTGGACGAAGCCCGAGAGGTGGCCAGGCGGCTCCTCGAGGACTAGGAATTCAGCAGGTCAAGGGTTCCGGCAATGAGCTCGGCCTGCTCCTGGGTGTGAACGGCGGCGCTTCCGGTGGCCGGGCTGGACGACTCGTCGCGGCTGGCCCGAACGATGTTGCATCGGTCGGCGAACGCCTCGTGGAGGTGGCCCTTCGCGTAATTCCACGGCCCCATGTTCTGGGGTTCCTCTTGGAGCCAGACGATCTTGTCCATTTGGGGGTAGTGGCCGAGCACTTCGGCCAGGGCGATGGTCGGCCAGGGGTAGAGCTGCTCCACTCGCACAACCGCGGCGGGGGCGCCCACCCGGTCTCGCGCCGCAATGGCCTCATGGCTGATCTTGCCGCTGGCCAGCACAACACCGGTGACTTGCCGGGGATCGAAGTCACCGGGATCGGACAGCACCGGGGAGAACCAGCCGTCGGTCAAATCGCCCACCGGTGACCGGGCATCTCGATGGCGCAGCAGCGATTTGGGGGTGAACAGCACCAGCGGTTTGCGTTTCGAGCGCCTCGCCTGGTCTCGGAGCAGGTGGAAGTACTGAGCCGCAGTAGACAGGTTGGCCACTCGGATGTTGTTCTCGGCCACCGACTGCAAGAACCGCTCGATCCGCCCCGAGGAGTGCTCCGGCCCCTGACCCTCGAAACCGTGGGGAAGAAGCATCACCAGCCCCGAGCGCTGGTTCCACTTGTCCTCGGCCGACATGACGAACTGGTCGATGATGATCTGCGCACCATTGACGAAGTCCCCGAATTGGGCTTCCCAAAGCACCAGCGCACTGGTGTCGCCCACCGAGTAGCCGTATTCGAAGCCCAACGCGGCATATTCCGACAGCAGCGAGTCGTACACCCACAACTTGGTCCCGCCGCGGGCCAACTCGGCCAGCGGGCAGTGCTCGCGGGCCGTTTGGTTGCACACCAGGGTGCTGTGGCGATGGGAGAACGTGCCCCGGCGAGAGTCCTGGCCCGCCAGGCGGATCGATGTTCCCTCATCAAGCAGGGTGCCGAAGGCCAGCGCCTCGGCCAGCCCCCAGTCCACCATGCCCTCGGCCATCATCTTGTCTCGGGCCTCGAACTGGCGGGCCAGCTTGGGGTGGAGCTCAAACCCGTCGGGCACCGAGGTGAGCACGTCGAACACCCTCCTGATCTGCCTTTCCGAAACGCCGGTGTCCACTGGGGGCGCAACATGGGGTGTGGGGTCGGCCAGCCCTTCCGAAATCGAAAGCAGAAGGTCTCTGCTGGCGGCATTCGCAGATCCAACGGTTTTTCCCGGTGAATCGTCGGAAGTGCGGTCGCGGGTTTCCTCCAGCGCCTTTTGGAGCTTGGCTCGGAACTCGTCCATGGCCTGCTCGGCCTCTTCCAGGGTGATGTCACCCCGCTTGACCAGCGACTCCACGTACCGCTTTCGCACCGAGCGGTGGCCCTCGATCCGCCGGTACATCTCCGGTTGGGTGTAGCTGGGGTCGTCGGCCTCGTTGTGCCCCTGTCGGCGGTAGCACCACATGTCGATCACCACGTCTTTGTGGAAGTGGTTGCGGTAGGCCAGCGCCAACAGGGCCACTCGGGCGCAGGCCTCGGGATCGTCGCCGTTGACGTGGAAGATGGGGGCCTGGATCATCTTGGCCACGTCGGTGCAGTAGTAGCTGGAGCGTGCCGCCTCGGCGGTGGTGGTGAACCCCACCTGGTTGTTGATAACCAAATGCACCGTGCCCCCGGTCAGGTACCCCTGGATCAGCGACAGGTTCAATGTCTCGCTCACCACCCCCTGGCCGGCGAAGGCAGCGTCGCCGTGTACCAAAAGGGGCAGTACCGGGTAGCGGTTCTCCTCGCTGGCCGCCTGGCCCCGCACCAGCCCGCTGACCGGGCTGTGCTCGCTCTGGGCGTTGCCGATTTGGTCCAAGCGGGCTCGAACCATGCCCTCCACCACCGGGTTCACCGCTTCCAGGTGCGATGGGTTGGCGGCCAGCTCCACCGGGATGCGGTTGCCGGCCACGCTCTCGAACTCCGAGGTCATCCCCAGGTGGTACTTGACGTCGCCGGACCCCTGGGTGGACGACTCGTCCAGATTCCCCTCGAACTCGCCGAAGAGCTGGCCATAGTCCTTGCCCACGATGTTCACCAGCACGTTGAGGCGCCCCCGATGGGCCATGCCCATGATCGCCGAGGCCATGCCCAGGTCGGCGGCTTTGCCCAGCACCGCGTCGAGCACCACGATGGCGCTCTCGGCCCCCTCAATCCCGAAGCGCTTCTGGCCCACGTACTTGGTGTCCAAGAATCGCTCTAGGGCTTCGGCCGCGTTCAACCGATCCAGAATGTGCAGCTTCTCTCCCAGTCCCACCGGGGCGCCTGTCCCTTCCACCTGCTCCTGGATCCACTGCTTCTCGTCGGGATCCTGGATATGCATGTACTCCACGCCCACTGTCCGGCAGTAGGCGTTGCGGAGCACGTGCAGGATCTCTCCCAGCGGCATCTTGCCGTCGGGCTGGCCCATGTCGATGCCGCCCAGCCCGGTGGTGAGGAACTCCCGATCGAGGTCCCAGATGGTCAGGCCGTAGGTGGCCGGGTCGAGCTCGGCGTGCATCTCGGGCTCGTTGGCCGACAGCGGGTCGAGGTCGGCGATCAGGTGGCCCCGCACCCGGTGCATGTTGATGAGCGCGTTCACCTGCACCTGCTTGGTGATCACCGCCTGTTCCCGATCGAGGGGCAAGATGTCGGGCCGCCAGCGCACCGCCTCATAGGGCACGCCCACCTCCCGGAACATGTCCTCGTAGAAGGCGTGCTTGCCCAGCAAGAGCTCGTGGACCGCGCCCAGGAACATCCCCGACTCGGCGCCCTGGATGATGCGGTGATCGTAGGTGGACGACAGGGTGATCACCTTCGACACCCCCAGATCGGCCAGCGTGCGGGAGTCGGCGGCCTGATAGGCCGTGGGGTAGTCGATGGTGCCCACGCCCACGATGACCCCTTGGCCGGGCATGAGCCGGGGCACCGACTGCACCGTGCCGATGGTGCCGGGGTTGGTGATGCTGACGGTGACGCCCGCGAAGTCGTCGGGGCTCAAGTCATTGCTCCGCACCTTGCGGATCATGGTGTCGTAGAGCTCGACGAAGTTGGGGAAGTCCAGCGTGTCGGCTTCGGGCAGGCACGGCACCAGAAGCGAGCGTGACCCGTCGGCCTTCTCCACGTCTACCGCGATGCCCAGGCCGATGTGGGGATGGCGCACCACCCGGGGGCCGTTGTCGGCATCCACGAAGGTGGAGTTCATCACCGGCATGTGGTGGGCGATGGCCTGCACCACGGCGTAGGCGATCAAGTGGGTGTACGACACCTTGCGCCCATCGGTGCGCCCCAGATAGCCGTTGATGATCCGGCGGTTGACGTCGAGCAGCTTGGCCGGAACCTCCCGGAAGCTGGTGGCGGTGGGGACGGCCAGGCTGGCCTCCATGTTGCGGGCGATGCGGGCCGCCGCCCCTCGCAGCGGGGCGCCGGGCGAGGGCTCCGGGGCCTCGTCGGCCTCGGGGGCGGGCGGGACGGGCTCCGATGGGGCGGCTTGGTCGGGCAGCACTCGGTCGGGGCGGTAGTCGGAGAAGAAGTCTTGCCAGCTCTCGCTGACCGACTTTGGGTCGTCCAGATACTGTCGGTGCATCTCATCTACCAGCCAGGCGTTCTGACCGACGATCTGCTCGGCTTCGGGAGCCATGGGGAGAGTCTATGGACTTCTGAAGCACTAGGGTTCTGCTGGTGCGGTTGGCCACTTGGAACGTGAATTCGCTGAATGCCCGCATGCCCAGAGTTCAAGAGTGGCTGGAGCTGGCCGACCCCGATGTGTTGTGCATGCAAGAGACCAAAATGGCCGACAACGCCTTCCCTGGCCTGGCCTTTGAGGCCATGGGCTACGAGTGGGCCCATCACGGCCAGGGGCGCTGGAACGGGGTGGCCATCTTGAGCCGGGTGGGGCTGGTCGACCCCGCCAATGGCTTCGCCGACGGCCGAGCGGCCGACCCCGACGCCCGCATCGTGTGGGCCACGTGCGGGGGAGTGCGGGTGGCCAGCGCCTACATCCCCAACGGACGGGAGCTGGGCCACGATCACTACCACTACAAGCTCGATTGGCTGGGCCGGCTCCGGTCCCATCTGGAGGCCAACGCCGATGCCGGCGCTCCGGTGGTGGTGGCCGGCGATTTCAACGTGGCTCCGGCCGACAACGACTTCTGGGACATCGCCGCCTTCGAGGGGCTCACCCACATGAGCCGGCCCGAGCGCGACGCGTTTGGCGCGGTGGAAGACTGGGGACTGGTGGACGTGTTCCGCCGGCGGTGGGCCGACGACGGTCTCTACACCTTCTGGGACTACCAGGCCGGGCGGTTCCACAAGCGCCAGGGGATGCGCATCGACATGGTGATGGCCACCGAGCCGCTGGCCCAACGGGTGACCACGGTGCTCATGGACCGCAACGCTCGCAAGGGGGAGAAGCCGTCGGACCACGCTCCGGTGGTGGTGGACTTCGACTGGGATGAAGCCGCCGGGGGCGGCTGAGACCGCGATGGTTTTTGCCGCTGAAACGGGAGGGTTCGACCTCCTAGTCTTTTGGGTTCAGATTCTGGCTCTGGTGACTGCCGCCCACCTCTTCGGGGTGGTGATGAGAAAGATAGGACTGCCTTCGGTGGTGGGGGCGCTGCTGGCTGGTCTGGTGTTGGGACCGTCGGTGTTCGGCGTGGTATGGGAATCGGGGTTTGAGTGGTTCCTTCCCGAGAACAGCGAGCAAACCGCGGCTCTCCAGGCGGTGAGTTGGGTCGGCGTGGCGCTGTTGTTGGTGGTGACCGGATTCGAGACCGACTTGGGCCTGATCTCCAAACTGGGCCGGCCCGCCCTTCTGGTCACCACCGGAAGCCTGGTGGTGCCTTTGATCGGGGGCGTGGTGGTCGGGCTGTTGTTGCCGTCGGTGTTCTTGGCCGCCGGCGCCGAGAGGCTCACGTTTACCCTGTTCGTGGCTTTGGCGCTGAGCGTGTCCTCGCTGGCGGTGGTGGCCAAGATCCTCAGCGAGTTGGGGCTGATGCGGCGGGACTTCGGCCAGATCACCGTGGCCGCCGGCATGGCCAACGACGTGGTCGGCTGGGTCATGTTGGGTGTGTTCACCGGCTTGGCCACCTCTGGCGAGATTTCAGCCCTGCAAGTGCTGGCCACGCTGGGGGGGATCCTGGCCTTCGGTGTGCTGGCCCTCACCGTTGGACAGCGCATCGTCGACCTCTCCTTGCGCAGGGTGCGGCGCACCGGGGGCAGTCTGGCCGCTGCGCTGATGGTGTGCATGGTGATCATGCTGGGCTTCGGGGTGGCCACCGAGTGGCTAGGGGTAGAGGCCGTGTTGGGGGCGTTCGTGGCCGGGGTGGTGCTGCACCGGTCCCGATTCCAGCACGAGGAGGTCATCCACCACTTGGAGGGCCTTACCGGGGCGCTGTTCGCGCCGGTGTTCTTCGCCACCGCTGGGTTGCAGGTAGACCTCCGCCTGCTGAACGACTCCGAGGCGCTGTTGTGGGCGCTGGTCATCCTGCTGGTGGCCATCGTCTTCAAGTTCGCCGGCGCCTATGGCGGCGCCCGGCTCGCCGGTCGCACCCACCGGGCCGGGCTGGCCCTGGGGGCGGGGCTCAACGCCCGGGGGGCGCTGGAGATCGTCATCGCCACGGTGGGGTTGAGCGTCGGGGTGTTCAGCCCCACAGCCTTCTCGGTGATCGTGTTGGTGCCGGTGCTCACCTCTCTGTTCGCCTCGGCCACGCTGCGAGGGGTGGTGAACAACTGGCAGGGAACCCCCGACGAGCAGGAGAGGCTGGGTCGGGAGCAGGCGCTGAGCCGCAATCTGGTGGTGCGAACCTCTCGGCTCCTGCTGCCCAGCCGGGGCGGCCCGGAGTCCATCGCCGCCGCCCAGGTACTGCACTTCGCCTGGCCGATTGAAGCTGGGGCCACCGTGCTCACGGTGGCCGACCGCGATGCCGAGATAGACATCACGCCACTGCGCAACGTGCTGCACGACAGGGCCTTGGAGCACCGGCGCGTGCGCCACGACGACCCGGTGCGGGCCATCATCGATGAGAGCCGGCTGGGATTCGGCGTCATCGGGCTGGGTGCTCAGGACTATGCCGACACCATGCAGGTGATCTCGCCTCTGGTAGACGGGGTCTTGTCGGAGAGCCCCATCCCGGTGGTGGTGGTGCGCCGGGCGAGAAACCTCGACCGGCCTCTGCCGGGGGCGTACAGCCGGGCGGTGGTGCCGGTGACCGGCAGCCCGGTGTCGCGGGCCGCCCAAGAGGTGGCCTTCAACCTCAGCGCCCAACTCGGCACCGAATTGCACCTCACCCACGTCAACACCGTTCGTAGCGAACCCGCCGGGCTGCCGTCGCTGTTCAGCCGCCGAATTATGGCCCGCACCGGCTCTGTCATCGGCGTGCAGGTGGTAGCCCAAGCCGAGACGCTCGCCACTGAACTGGGGGCAACAACGCGGACGGTCGTCATGGACGGCACCTCGCCAGCCGACGAGATATTGAAGCTGTCCCGAGACATAGAGGCCGATCTGGTGGTCATGGGGGCCAACCTCCGCCGGGTGGGCGACCGGCCGTTCTTGGGCCACCGGGTAGAGCAGGTGCTCCGAGACTGCGACGCCACTGTGGTGGTGGTGCTTATCCCGTTCGACCTCTAGGGCGCACTAAGGATGTTGTTGAGATAAGGAGAGGGGGAGCGGTCGGCGGTCCGCTCCCCAAAAGCCCGCTGCGTAGCCCAGTGGCAGTGCAGCTCACGCTCGGCCCTGGTGATGGCCACGTAGAGCAGCCGCTGCTCCTCGGCGACCTCGGCCGGTGTCTGAGCCCGGCTGATGGGCACTAGACCCTGCTCCATTCCGGCCAAGTGGACGATGGGCCACTCCAAACCCTTGGCGGCGTGGAAGGTGGCGATGTCGACCGCGTCGGCCCCGGTGGGCGGGCCGGCTCCGTCGCTGGGGCTGGCACCGTCGTCGGCTTCGGTGCGATGGGCGTCGGCGCGAAGCCGATAGGGGATCTCTGCCTGGCGCAGGGCGATCGCCAACTTGGCGGTCTGGGCGTTCGTGCGGGCCAGCACGGCCATTGAAGACCAGGCCGTCTCGGGTCCCTTGGCGTCGCGCAGGGCTCGGGCAATGGACACAGACTCGTCGAAGTCGTCAACGTGGGTGCTCACCGTGGGCCGGGGACCGTCGAGACTGTGAGAGATCAGCGGGGCCGTCTCCGAATCCAGCACCGCCCGGCCCGCGGCCAGAATTTGGGGGGTGGAGCGGTAGTTGTCCACCAGATCGAGCACTTCGGCTCCGTCGAACCAGTCGGCGAACTGCTCAATATAGCCTGAGTCGGCGCCGTTCCAGCTATAGATGGCCTGGTTGGGGTCGCCCACCGCACAGAGATCGTTGCGATCTCCCAGCCAAGCCCTCAGCAGGTCGAACTGTAGCCGGTTCACGTCCTGGAACTCGTCGACGAACACATGCTGGTGCGTCCACCGGCGGGCTTCGGCGTAGTCAGCATCTCCGTCCAGATCCCGCCGCGCCAGAATCAGCAGGTCGTCGAAGTCCACCACCCGCCGCTTGGTCTTCTCGGCCTCGTATTGCCGGTACAGGTCGACGATCCTGGCGTGATCCAAAGCCGGCCATCGGCGGAGGCCGGCCGCCGCGGCGGGGTAGCCGTCGGGGGTGATGCGGCGGGCTTTGGCCCATTCGATCTCGGTCATGGCGTCCTGCACATCGGCTTTGGCCAGCCGCATACCGGCTTGCTTTGCCGCCCGGGCCACCAAGCCTCGCTTGTCTTTGACCAGCTCGGGGGGCCGGATCCCTCGCTCGGCCCAACGGGTGCGCAGTTGGGCAAACGCCGCACTGTGGAAGGTGCCCGCGTTCACCGAGCCCCGCAACCCCAGCCCAGCCAGGCGGTCTCGCAGTTCGTCGGCCGCCTTGCGGGTAAAGGTGAGGGCCAGCGTGCGCTTGGGGTCGATAGCTCCGATGTCAGCCTGGTGGGCGATTCGGCGGGTGAGCACCCTGGTCTTGCCCGTGCCCGCCCCCGCCCGGATGCACAGCGGAGTCCCCGGCGCCTCCACCGCCGCCCGCTGGCGCTCATTCAGCCCCTCCAAGAGCCCCTCCAACCTGGTCACCTCACCAAGGTATCGACGCCTGCGACACATTCGTCCTGTTAATGGGTCATCTCAGTTCCACAACTGTCCCCAAATGACGCTGCCGCATTGTGCAGTTCGGATACCTGTGCTCGCCATTGCCAGACCAAACTGTCATAGGGCGTTCCTAGTGTCAGCCCATGCCAAATAGAACCAATTCACCCAATTGTCCCCAAGCCGTGAGGGAGTTTGTTCAACAAGGACGAACAGTCTGGTCGGGGATGGGTTTGTCAGGCCTCATCCTGGGTGTAGCCGGCGGCTACTTCGGCTGGTACCTGTCCAACTCCGACTTCTCGCGAGCCGACATGGTCCTGCAATCAGCCATGACACCTCTCGGGGTCTTTTCCGCCGTAGTCCTCGCCGTGTCTGCACCAAGCCCCGAAAATGCCCAAAGACAATTCCTCTCCCAATACGAGAGGCTCATAAACACCGTCAAAACTTGCGCGCCTGCCACAATCGTTGCCTTCATTTCCTGTACGGTGACCCTTGGAATATCCGAAGGGCCAATCAAAGCTGGTGCCGTCGTCGGAACATTCATGGCAATCGGGCTAGTAATCGGCCTGTTCACAACCCTCATCTCCAGAGAAGAGAAACTCCAGACAGGAGCTCCCGTCGCCGACACCAATCACCAAAACGGCACCCACTCCGCCCGGAACCACACCGACCGAACCGCAACTCCTGAACCTCCCCGGGTATTGCGCAGGCTCTAGCGGTCCCTGGGCTTGGTGGCGGTGGAAGTTGGATTCACGCTGCCGGTGACAGTTGATGCCGAGGTGAGCCAGTAACCTGTAGGAAGTGAAGGCAGCGGGCCAAATGGGCCACGACGTACGCCCACGAGAACCCCAGTACAGCGCATGATGGAACTCAATTGGAATCCTGAGCTGGACAAACGATTTGAAGAGTTGTCCCTAGCCTACGAAGAAGGTCCGCCCGCATCGGCCCTACCTATTCAGCCCGTTAGCGAAGTGCGTAAGTACGTTAGGGCTACTGTGGAGAAGGAGTGGAAACGGCTCTCTGCTTTGGAAAAAGACGCACACACTCATTTGAAAATCGATCTGAGTGAAGAGATCCTCAAATTGGGCCGATGTGCGAAATCCCATTACCCCTACTCAGCGGATTATCTCGAGGGTCGGGCAAAGGAGTCTGCGAAGTTGCTGGGACATCCGGCGACACAGCTTGACATGCTCTTAGAGTTGGTGAGCCTCTACGAGGAGCACTTGGGACTCGCACTCGACGAATTGGAGAATAGCCTACAAGAGCAACTGCGAGACCCCTCAGACGCCCTCGTTGTCTATGAGTGGTTACGCGATTACGAACCAGTCATGAGCGCCGCTGTCACAGCCCTGTTGTCCCATTGCGAGCTACGCAAGTCTCGCAAGTGCAAGCGGGTAGGTCGACAAGAAGGCCCATGCTGCAAGGCACACGACCGCCTGGCTGAGCTCGTAGACCACCACACCGAGTGTCAGTTCGAGTATCGGGATCACAGATGCCCGGGCATTCCGAGATTTGAGTCCGGAGCGAACTATCCCGAATTAATTGGACCCATAAGGGTAGAAAATTCCGAAGAGCATGGTGGATCTCTCAGATATGTCGCTGGCCCCGCCAGGACGACCGAGTACGAGACCCTGGACCTAGTCGACCTCTTGAAGTCTACGGCGCAACGCTTCCTGTCTCAGTCGCCGCGCAAGTTCGAGCTAAAGGTCGACGAATCGAAGAAACTCTGCATCTTGCGAGACCACTTCCGGGAATCTGTGATTGACGGCATAAATGATCGTCTGAAGCAATACGACGCCGTGAGCCGCCACTCCGCGCTGTAGCGGCCACCTTGCTCGCGAGCTCAGCGAAGGCAAACGTAGTCTCCGAGATTGACATCAGTGCCCGCGGGGTCGGCCGAGCCCGATGCTGGTACGCCGCCGACGAACTCCTGCAATTTTGGCGCGCCTGACCTTGGCGTGACCCCTTGAGTTTGGTCCGCCTGTTGTGAGAGTTCGTTGTCCAGTATTGCTGGATGGAGGAGGATCACGAGTATGGCCAAGCGGAGGCGGCACACGCCGGAGCAGATTGTGCGCAAGCTCCGGGAGGCGGATCG
>JAJDTA010000028.1 GCA_022827405.1 Acidimicrobiia bacterium | reverse complement strand
CGATCAACCCGGCCAAGTCTTCTCCCGCCTCGATCTCCGGCAATCCCTCTACCCCGAATATCTCGAGCCTCATGGGCCTAGCCATCGGCGCACTTCAAGACAATGCGGGCCAAATCAGCGGCCGACTCGACTCCATGCATCACGGTCGGGGCCACCACGCAGGACACCCCGACGGATTCCACATCGTCGGCCAGGTGGGCGTCGACCTCGTCGATCACCAAAGTGGCGGCTACATCCCGGTATAGCCGGGCCACCCCCACCACCGAGCACTCATGGCCAAGCTCCCGCATGAGCCGGTCGGCCGGGCCCTTGAGGGCAGCGCCGCCCACGATGGGCGAAACCGCCACCACTGAGTCCCGACGGGCGGCCATCGCCGGGCGCACGCCGGGCACTTCCAGCACCGGCCCGATGGAGACGATGGGATTGGAGGGGGCGATGACGATGGTTCGGGCGGCGGCCAGACTCTCGATGAGTCCCGGCGTGGGATGGGCGGTCTGCGAACCAGCCACCCTCACGGCGGTGACCGCAACATTGTGGCGGCGGCGCACGAAATAGTCCTGGAAACCGATCTCGCCCTCATCAGCAGTTGTGACCCGCGTTTCGATCCGGTCGTTGGTGACCGGGACAATGGCCAGCTCCAAGCCCCAGGCCGCGGCGATCTCCGCGGTGACCGCAGCCAGATCGGCCCCTTGCCCCAGCCGGTGGGTCCGGTACAGGTGGGTGGCCAGGTCGCGGTCGCCCAACCGGAACCAGGTGATTCCGCCGTAGCGGTCCAGGGCGTCCATGGCCTGCCAGGTTTCGCCGGCCAGGCCCCAACCGGTGTCGGGGTTGACCGCACCGGCCAGCGTGTAGACCACGGTGTCCAAGTCGGGGCTCACATGCAGGCCGTGCAGCACGGTGTCGTCGGCGGTGTTCACCACGGCGAGCAGGTCGCCGGGGGGATGGACCCGGACCAGACCGGCGAGCAGTTTGGCTGCTCCCACCCCTCCGGCCAGCGTGACCACGCTTTGGGTCAAAAGACCTCCCCAAGAAGGTCGGGAGGGGGACCAGTCAAGAAATCCCCTTTAGCTTTCCCTGGAGCAGGTCGAGATCGGCGTCCACCATCATGGCCACCAAGTCTTGGAACCCAACCTCTCGGTGCCATCCCAAAACAGAGGTAGCCCGGCTGGGATCGCCCACCAGCATGTCGACTTCGGCAGGGCGGAAAAAGGCCTCGTCGATCACCACGTATTCTTGGTAGTCCATGCCCAGGTGGGCGAAGGCCAGCTCGCAGAACTCCCGAACCGAGTGGGTCTCTCCCGAGCACACCACATAGTCGCCGGGCTCTTCTTGCTGGAGCATCAACCACATGGCCTTCACGTAATCGCCGGCGAATCCCCAGTCGCGCTTGGAGTCGAGGTTTCCGAGTCGCAGCTCGCTTTGGCGGCCCAGAAATATCGAGGCCACCGCGTGAGTGATCTTTCTGGTGACGAATTCCAGGCCCCGCCGAGGGGACTCGTGGTTGAACAAGATGCCCGAGCTGGCGTGCAGCCCGTAGCTCTCCCGGTAGTTGACCGTGATCCAATGGCCGTACACCTTGGCCACCCCATAGGGGCTGCGGGGATGGAAAGGGGTGTCCTCGGTTTGGGGAACCTCCCGCACCTTGCCGAACATCTCGCTGCTGGACGCTTGGTAGAAGCGGATGGAAGGGTCGACGATACGGATGGCGTCGAGCAGGCGGGTGACTCCCAAAGCGGTGGTCTCGCCGGTGAGCACCGGCTGGCCGAACGAGGTCTGCACGAACGACTGGGCCGCCAAGTTGTACACCTCGGCGGGGCGGTGATGTTGCAGTGCCTCGATGAGAGATGCCTCGTCCAGCAGGTCGCCGCTGGCGATGGTGATCTGGTTCTGGAGATGGGCGATGCGCTCGAAGCTGACCATGCTGGACCGCCGGACCAGTCCCACCACCTCGTATCCCTTGTCGAGCAGGAACTCAGCCAGATAGGAGCCGTCTTGACCGGTGACCCCGGTGATAAGCGCCCGCCGTTCAGTCATGGGACTTTCTTCGCTGGACAGCGACCCCGGTCGCCTGGGCAGCTTCGCAGGGCTGTGGTCTAGTCATGGGACTCATCAGTTTGGCTGGTTTGGCCGTTGCGGGCATCTTCAAGGGTGTCTGTCAGGGTGACGGCCAAGTCGATTTCTGGGGCCCAGCCGGTGGTCGCCCGGATCTTGGCGCTGTCGCCCCGCTGTACCGGCAGATCGACCGGGCGGAAAAGGCGGTCGTCTTGTTCCAGGCTCATGGGGAACTTGGCCAGGTCCAGCAGGATTTCGGCGATATCGGACACGGCCACATCGCGGCCCGAGCACACGTTGTAGGCCTCGCCGGGCTCACCGTCGACCACCAGCAGGCGGTAGGCCTTGACAACATCGCGCACGTCGGTGAAGTCTCGGCGGACCGATAGGTTCCCCACCGGGACCGCGGAGCTGCCGGATTGCTCATTGCGTGCTATGCGGGCCGCCAAGGCTGGGGCCAGGAAGCGCTCGCTCTGACCAGGGCCCAGGTGGTTGAAGGCTCGGGCTCGGATCACCCCCAGACCGTGGCCCAAGAATCCCTGGATGCACACCATTTCAGCAGCAGCCTTGCTGGCGGCGTAGGGATTGACCGGCCGGAGGGGGGCATGTTCGGTGATGGGCAGCTCGTCGGAACCGACCATTCCGTAGATGTCGCTGCTGGTCACTGAAAGCAAGCGCTCGACGCCGGCGTCGATGCAAGCGCGGACCACATGCAGGGTGCCGTCGGCGTTGGTCTGGAATGTGCCCAATGGGTCGTCCCACGAGCCGGCCACGTCGCTTTGGCCGGCCAAGTGGTATACCGCGTCCGGCTTTGCCTCCGCGATCAACTCGGACACCGCGCCGGCGTCTTCAATGGGGGGACTGCCGATGACGCGGTCCACCTCGATCACGTCATCGGCACAGGCATTCAGATGAGCGACGAGGTGAGTTCCCACAAAACCCCGCGACCCGGTGACCAGGGCTCGCATCGCCACGAGTGTGCCACTTCGGGCGTGTGTGTGCCGTACTCGGTGACGAGTCACCGAGAGGTCAAAGCCGTGCCCCTTTTGCCGTCGGGCGGGCCGGTACGGTGGTGAGGTGGGCGAAGCGCGGTCGGATCAGGAATTAGGAACCGAAGACGACCCGCTGGTCGAGTGCATCCAAAACGCCATTTACACCGCGGTGGGCCTTGGACTGCTGGCCATCAATCGTATACAGGCTGCTCGGCGGGACCTGTCCGGGCAGATGCCTGACGACTTGCGAGATGCGTTCGCTGATCTAGCCGAGCAGATACCCGACGACGTCCGATACGCCGTTGCTGACCTGGCCCGACAGCTTCCCGATTCCGTCCGCACCGTGTTGTCTGATGCCGTCGACCAAGCCCCTGCCCTTGCGGCCGCCCTGCGAGAATTCCTCAGTCGCACCGAATCCTGATGACAGCCAAACCCGACATCAGAATCCAAGTCGTAATCGTGAGCCACGATCCGGGCTTGTGGTTCGACGAAATGCTGGAGTCGGTGGCCGCCCAAGACCTTCAAGTGGTGAATGTCACCGTGGTGGACACCGGCAGCGAGGCCGACCCGACGGCTCGGGTTCACCGCTTCCTGCCCCAGGCCACCGTCCATCGGCTGGACCCCGATTCCGGATTCGCTTCGGCGGCCAACCGCGTGCTGGACGCCGATCCTGCCCCAGGTTTCGTCGCGGTGTGCCACGACGATGTGGTGCTGGCGCCCAATGCGCTTCGTTTGCTGGCCGAGGAGGCGGTTCGCTCCAACGCTGGGATTGTCGGTCCCAAGTATGTGGACTGGGATGATTCCTCCGTCATTCGACAGGTGGGCCTTCTGGTGGACAAGACCGGAACTCCGGTCTCCACGGTGGAGCCGGGAGAGCTGGATCAACAACAGCACGATGCCGTTCAGGACATGTTCGCAGTACCGGGGGGGTGCGTGCTGGTGCGCGAAGACCTGTTTCGGGCTGTTGGCGGCTTCGATCCGAAGATGTCGTTTTGCTACGAGCATGTAGACCTGTGCTGGCGAGCCCGCACCGTGGGAGCGCGGGTCATGGTGGTGCCCTCGGCGGTAGTCCGCCACCGACAACGGCTGCACGAGCGCCTCACCCCCGCGCTAGTCGGCCGGCTCTACCGCCGTCACCGAGTGCGGACCCTGCTGTCGGTATACGGGATGTGGCACTCGCTGCGGGTGGTTCCCCAAGCGATGATGCTGGCGGCGATAGGTCTGCTGGCGGCGCTGCTTACTGGGCACGTGAGCCGGGCCCGCGAGATCGCGGGATCGTGGGGCTACAACCTGGTGCGTTTGAGATCCATCAGGCAGCGGCGACAGGAGATCAACCGCGTCCGCCATGTCGGAGACGCCCATATTCGGCTGTCCCAGGCTCGGGGCTACGCCCAGCTGGCGTCGTTTCTGACCGACCGCGGGGGCAGGGCGGGCAGTTCTGAATTCGGACGCAGGCCGTCGGCTCGAAACGCCCTTTTATCCCGATTGAGCCGCTCACGGGTATCGGTGGTGGTGTGGCTTGCCGCATTGGTCTTGGTCTTGCTGGGGGCCCGCGGCCTCATTACCGGGGGCATTCCCGTGGCGGGCGGGTTGACCCGGCTTGGATCCAGTTCCGACCTCTTGAACGGCTGGTGGAGCGAATTCCGCCCGGTAGGACTGGGCCAAGAAGGGTTCGCTCCCACCGGATTGGGAGTCTTGACCCTGCTGAGCTGGCTGTTCTTAGGGGAGACCGGCCTACTGCGCACTGTGTTGATCGTGGGGATGGTTCCGCTGGGCGGATGGGGCGTGTGGCGGCTCATGCGCCCGTTCGGCGCCCTTTGGATCCAGGTGGTGGCCCTCGCGGTGTATCTGGCCAATCCCGTGCCGTACAACGCGTTGGCCAACGGAGTCTGGGATGCACTGCTGCTGTACGGGGCGGTTCCCTGGCTTATGGGGGCTGCGCTCGTCGGGGGGAGACTCACCCCCTTCGGCTCGTCGGAGAACATCCCGGGCCCTGAAGTGCGCCAGCCAACACCCTTGAGAGGGGCCCGTACTTGGCTACCCGGCTCGTGGTCGTCGATGCAACGGCCTTTGGTCGTGCGGCAAGTCCTGGCCGTCGGCCTGCTGTTTGGTTTGACCCTTGCCGTGGTGACGGAGGCATTGGTTGTGGTGGCTCTGCTGCTGGCTTGTCTGCTTCTGGGATCGTTTCTGGCTGGGACTGCCGAAGGGGCGGCGCGGATAGTACTGGTGGTGGTGGCCGGTGCGGCCGTTGCCGCGGTGCTGAATCTGCCATGGCTGTTGGACGGTTTATCGCCGTTGTTCGGCGACCGGCCGGGAGGTGGCCACGGAAGCTCCTGGGCGGAGCTCCTCCGGTTTGACACCGGGCCTTTCGGTGACGACCGCCTCGGCTGGGCTCTGCCGGTTGCCGCGGTGCTCCCTTTGGCTTTGGCCGACGACTATCGCCTGGCTTGGGCGGTGCGGGGGTGGGCGCTGTACTTGGGGACCGCGGCGGTCGCTCTGGCCGCTGAGCAAGATTGGTCCCCGGTGCCACTGCCTCGGCCCGAGGTCATTCAGGTGCCCGGCGCCGTGGGCCTAGCGATCGCCGCAGCCATGGGAGTGGCCGCATTTCAAGTGGACGTGCGGCGCTATCGATTTGGGTGGCGACAGTTTGTCCCGCTCACCGCGCTCGTAGCCCTGGTGGCGGCCATGCTCCCACTGCTGGCCATAGTCGCTGGCGGTCACTGGAACGCCACCGACGACGATTACACCGACGTCGTTCCGTTCTCTGACAATCCTGCGGGAGATGGCGGCGGAGAGAGCCGGGTTTTGTGGATCGGCCATCCTGACGTCCTGCCGCTGGGCAGTTGGAAGCTGAACGATGGCTTGTCGTTTGCCGTGTCGGAGAGCGGCGCTTTTCCCACGGTGGCTCAGCGATGGGTCGGTGCAGTAGACGACCGCACCCACCAAGTGGGGCAAGCGGTCGTCGGAGCGCCGACGGCGGGCACGAAGCGGTTGGGCGCCGAGCTCGCCCAGTGGGGGATTGACACCATTCTGGTGGCTGAGCGCCTTGCCCCTGCTCCCTATGGCGACCTGTCGCAGCCTGCGCCTGAGTGGCTGTTCGACATGCTCGACGGCCAGCTCGATTTGGCCCCTGGCAGTCTGACCGCAGGCATCGCCACGTATCACAACACCACCCCGATGCCGCCGACGGCCGAACTCCCGGTGGCCGTGTCATCCGACGACCGCACCTCGGGACCGACCCGGCTACTGTTGGCGGCGCAGCTGGCCCTGTGGGTAGTGGCTCTGATCGGGCTGGCCCGCCTCAGCACCGATGATGAAGGCCGCCGAAGATCCTCCCGGGGAGAGACGCAGTGAACGGCGGGAATGGGCGCGGCAGGGTAGTGCGCTGGCCATTGGTGGTGGTGGCCATGGTGATGGTGGTCGGGCTGGCAGTGGCGGACCGGGGTGGTGACGATTCCACACCTGGTGCCCCTCTAGTTGGCCTGGGGGTCACCAGCACGGCGCCCGGTCCCGACGCGGAGGGTGGGGTTTGGTACTGCGGGGAGGGAACGTCGATGCCGGGGGAGTTCGCCGATCACTCGGTGATCGTGGCCAATCCCACCGACACTCCGATCACCGCCGCGGTGTCGGTATTCCCGGAAACGCCGGTGGGCTCGGTGTCGCCGTCGGCGGCACCCCGAGAGGTGACGCTGGCGGTGGCCGCCAAATCGGAGGCAACCCTGCGGTTGGCCGAAGTGGTGGAGTCTCAGTACACCGCGGCGCTGGTCGAGATCGACTCAGGCCAGGCAATTGTCGAGCAGCGAGTGCAGGGTCCCACAGGCCTCGACGTCATGCCTTGTGCGACCCGTTCGTCGTCAGTCTGGCACTTTGCCGCCGGATCGACTCGGCGAGATACCCGGTTGGTGTTCACCCTGTTCAACCCATTTCCCGACCGCGCCGTGGTGCAGTTCACCTTCTCCACCGACGAGGGAATCCGCAAGCCTCAGTCGCTTCGAGGGGTCTTGGTGCCGGCTCGGTCTTTAGTGGTGGTCGATGCCTCCGAGGTGGTGCCCCGGTTCTTGTCGGTCTCCACCACCATCGAGTCGCAGGTCGGGCGGATCGTCGCCGGGAGGCTCCAGCTCTTTGACGGCGCCGACGGCCTGGAGGGCTTGACTGCGGGCCCGGGGATCCCGGAGCCGCAGATGCAGTGGGTATTCCCGGCTGGACCGGCTGACTCCGGCATGGTCGAGCACATCGTCTTGTACAACCCTTCGGAGAATGAGGCGTCGGCCCACGTCGGCATCCGGTTGGACGCCATCGACGCCGGTGGCGGGCCGGCGCCCTTCGAGGTGTCCGTGCCCCCACGGCAGCAGATCGCCCTGGTGTTCGGAGATATGGGGGCTTACCCGCTTCCCCCCGCTCCCTTCTCCTATAACGCCGCGAGCTTGTTGCCTGACGGGATCGGGTTTTGGACGGCGGTGCAGGTGTACAACGGAGTGCCCATCGTGGCTGAGCGGGTGGCTGCCGCGCCAGCGTTGTCGTTAGGGGCGGGGGTGGCCACCGCGCCGGGGGTCCCGGTCACCGCAGTCCGGCACCTGATCGCGGGCAATCGGGCCGATGGGACCGAAGTGGCTTTGGCCGTAGTCAATCCCTCGCCCGACTCCATCGCGCTGGTCACCGTGTCGAAGATCGCCGACGGCCGGCTTTCCCCGATCGCCCAGCTCGATCCCCTAGAGGTGGCGCCGCACGGCCGTTTGGTGGTGCCGGTAGACCGGTTGGCCGACGGCGACGCCTACGCCTTGCTGGTAGAGGCCAGCCAGCCGGTGGCGGTGAGCCGCTCGCTGCTGGCTCGGGTCGGGACCGGATCGGCCTCAGGAAGCGCTGTCCCCTTCGATCCTGTCGCCCTCGACCCCTCAGCTTTCTAGCTCTTCTCACTGCCTGCCTACCATCAAGTCATGAACGCCCCCACCGACGCCCCGCCCACTGTGCGAGACCTGGTATTGAGCCGGGCCGATGACGACGGCCTGGCCATGCTGTTCGAAGACGAGCAGCACACCTACCGAGAGTTCACCGCCGGGTGCATCGCCCGGGCCCACTTGCTGCTGGACCGCCGGAGGGAGGGGCCGTTCCACGTGGGCGCGCTGCTGGACAACGGGCCGGAGTATTCCATGCTGCTGGGCGGGGCCGCCGTGGCTGGAGCAGCGGTGGTGGGCATCAACCCCACTCGACAGGGTGCGGAGTTGGCCCGAGACATCACCCATGCCGATTGTGGCTTAATCGTCACGGAGAGCCGCCACCGGGGGCTCTTGGAGGGTCTGGACCTCGGTGCCGCCAACGGCCGGGTGCTGGATGTGGACTCAACGGAGTGGGCCGCGGCCCTAGCCCCCTACGCTGATGCCCAGCCGCCGGAGGCCGACATCGACCCGCTGGCTCCCTACCTCTTGCTGTTCACGTCGGGCACCACCGGCGACCCCAAGGCGGCCATCTGCTCGCAGGCTCGGCTGGCTCGGATCGGCGAGGTCATCGCCGAGATGCGGAAGCTGACGTCCGACGACGTGTTCTACCAGGCCATGCCGATGTTCCACTCCAACGCACTGATGGCGGGTTGGGTGCCGTGCCTGACCGCGGGGGGCGTCGCCGGCTTCCGGCGGCGGTTCTCGGCATCGGGCTTTCTGCCCGACGTGCGCCGGTTCGGTGTCACCTACTTCAACTATGTGGGCAAGCCCCTCACCTACATCTTGGCCACTCCCGAGCAGCCCGACGACGCCGACAACACTCTGCGGATCGTGTTCGGCAACGAGGGCGCGGTTCATGATCTGGAGCGGTTCTCCCAACGCTTCGGGGTGCCGGTGGAGGACTCCTATGGCTCTACCGAGGGGGGAGTATCGGTGAGCCGCACCCCCGACACGCCATCCAATGCCTTGGGCCGGGCCGACGACAGCGTGAAGATCCTCGATCCCGACACGGGCGAAGAAGCGCCGCTGGCCGTGTTCGACGACACCGGCAAGCTGCTCAACCCCGATGAGGCCATCGGCGAGCTGGTGTCGATGGCCGCCGCGCCGATGTTCGAGGGCTACTGGAACAACCCCGAGGCCGACGACGAGCGCACCCACGGTGGCATCTACTGGTCGGGCGATCTGGCCTATCGGGACGCCGAGGGGTTTGTGTATTTCGCCGGTCGGAACTTCGACTGGCTGCGGGTGGACGGGGAGAACTTCGCGGCTGCCCCCGTCGAGCGGATCTTGGTGCGCCACCCCGACATCGACTTGGCTGCGGTGTTCGCCGTGCCCAGCCCGACAGTGGGCGACGATGTGATGGCCGCGGTGGTTCGCCGGCCGGGAGCGGGCTTCGACCCGGATGGGTTCGCGGGGTTCTTGGCCGGTCAAGACGATCTGGGCACCAAGTGGGCACCTCGTTATGTGCGCTGGGCCGACACGTTGCCCCAAACCGAGACCAACAAGATCCTCAAGCGCACCTTGCGCCGGGAGCGCTGGGAGTCAGACGACGAGACGTGGGTATTTGACGGCGATCGCTACCGCCGGCTGGTCCCGGGGGATGTTGACGCCATCAGGGCTGAGTTCGAGGCCCGGGGCCGCCTGTCGGTGCTGGAGGTCTAGGCCTGGCTGGGCGAGCTAGCCCAAGACGCCTAGCCCAGAACGACAGCGGCGATGGCCGCCACGGTGGCCGCCATGTGGGCCCGCTGGTCGGCGTCGATGGCCTCGTAGACCTCGTTCATCCGGGCTGATGTGATCTCCTCAGCCTGCCGGTGTACCGCCTTGAGAGGCTCGGGATCGGGGAAGGGTCCGCCCCAACCGAACATCTGAGCCTGCTCGGGGCCGAGCTGGGCGACCACGGCCTCGACCGGAGTCATGCCCACCGCGCTCAACCCATGCACGTGGAATCCGAATCGCAGCTCTCGCAAAATCTTCAGTGCGAGGCCGGTGGCCGCGGCTGGATCATTGGGCACGGGCATGGCCTTCCACCCGGCATACATAACCTGGCTCATCGGCTCGGTGGCATCGAACAGCGCCCGGGCTGCGGCGGCGAAGTCGGCCAGGCCGTCGAGGTGGCCGAAAGTCTCCGCGGCCCACCGGCCAATGCCTTCGGCAAGAGCCGCAGCCGCATCCGACGGTGCCCCCTGCTCCTTGGTCTGGCTCCAGCCCATCTCGACAAAAGATGGGCTGAACAGGGCGAAGGCCGACACCACCACGTCGGTCGCCACGTCGCCCAAGACTCCGCCTCGGCCTCCTACATATCCAGACAGCCCGGAAAAGCCAGCTTCCGCCAAAGCCGCGTTCGTTGTTTCGTGGAAGTAATAACTTCGGCCGAGACTGGCAATAGGGAGCGCTGTGGCCGCGGCCACTTCCTCTGGGGTCATTTCTGCACCTTTCTATGCTGGCCTATGCCGGGCGCGTCTTGAGCGGTGTGCGAAGATTAGTCAGACCAGACCGGCGTTTCGTGCTTGGGATAGGCGGTTGGTGTTCCAGTTCAGCAGTTCGGCGTATACCTCGGCGTTGTGGGCGCCTATGGGGGGGCCGGGGTGGTTGATGGTGCCGGGGGTCTCGCTGAGTATGGGGGCGGGGGTGGGCATGGGCACCGATCCCAGTAGTTCGTGGGGTACCAGGGTGACGCTGTTGCGGGCCTGCACTTGGGCGTCGGCCAGCAGGCCGGGGAGATCGTGGACGGGGGCTACCGGGATGCGAGCCTCGACGAAAACGGCGACGGCTTCTTCTAGCGGGCGCTGGGCGATCCAGTCGGCTACCAGGGTGTCGAGCTCGTCGTTGTGGGCCAGGCGGTCGGCCATGCGGGCGAATTTGGCCTGGTCCTCGGGGCCGTCACGCCCGGTCAGGGACAGAATGCGCTCTACCTGGCGGTCAGTGGTGCCCGACAGGCAGAGGTAGCGGTCGTCGGACGTGCGGTAGATGTTGCGAGGCACTCCGGTCTCTAGGCGTGAACCGAATCGGGCGGGGGGCGGGTCGTCGCCATCGGGGTCCCAGGCGGCCAGGGTGCTGCCCATCAGCGTCAAGATGGGCTCGTACATGGATACATCCACATGCTGGCCGCCGAGGCCGTTCACATCCCGGCCGTAGCAGGCCACCAGCGCGCCGATTAGGCCGAAGATCCCGGTAAGGGTGTCGCCCAGCGTGATGGAGGTGAGCATGGGCGGGCCGTCGGCCTCGCCGGTCATGTGGGTGAGGCCGGCGAAGGCCTCGGCCATGGTGCCCGCCCCGGGTCGGTCGGCCAGTGGGCCGGTGTGTCCGTAGGGGCTGACCGACACCATGATCAGGCCGGGATTGATGGCCCGCATCTGTTCCCAGGTGCAGTCCCAACGCTCCAGCATGGTGGGGGAGTAGTTGTGGACCAGCACGTTGATCTCGGCCACGAGCTGGCGGAGGATGTCGCGGCCCTCAGGCTGGTTCAGGTCGCAGGTGATGACCCGCTTGTTGCGCGACACCATGGCCCACACCAGCGACTCGCCGTTGCGGCTGGCCCCGATACGGCGCAGGGCCTCGCCCGACGGCGGCTCGACCTTGATGACGTCGGCGCCGAAATCGCCCAAGAAGGTGGCTACCTGGGGCGCGGCCAGGAACGACGAGATGTCCAAGACTCGGAGTCCGGCCAATGCTCCTGTGTTTGGGCTCATTGCTTGTCCCTGCCGGTGACGAAGGGGAGGTCGGTGGGTAGCTGCATGGCGGTCACCTCGTTGACGAGCGGCTCGCCAGCCAGCAGGCGACGCAAGTTGTCGCAGAACAACTCGGCTCCCCGGTCCCACCGCCCGGTGCCCCCACCGGAGGAGTGGGGGGTGAGCACCACTTTGGAATGAGACCAATAGGGGTGGTCGGGACCTAGAGGCTCGGTATTGAACACATCAAGGATGGCGACGGCCAAGCGGTCATCGTTCAGAGCCCGGAGCAGCGCCTTGTCGTCCACCAGCTTGCCCCGGGCGATGTTCACCAGCACCGCGCTCGGTTTCATGGCCGACAGGAATTCGTCGTCCACCAAGTTCTCGGTTTCAGCGGTGGCCGGAGCGGCCAATACCACCACGTCGGCCTCGGGGAGGGCGGCGGGTACTTCGGCTGGGGCGATCATGGCGTCCACCGGCTCGTCGCCAGAGGGGTGGCGGCGCACGCCGGTCACGTGAGCCTCGAACGCCCTGGCTCGGCGAGCGGTCTCTGCGCCAATAGCCCCCAGCCCGATGACCAGCCAGCGGGATCGCCACACTTCCCGGAAGTTGTGGTGTTCCCATCGGCCATCGGCCTGGGCGGTCCGCCAGCGCCCGGCGTCTTGAAACACGTCGAGCACTGCTCGCAGCACGAACTCAGCAATGGGGATGGCGGTGAGGTGGGCATTGCATATTCGGGCGCCTCGGTCCATCAACCGCCGGTACCCGTCCAGATCTACCCCGGCGGCAGCCGACTGAAGCCAGCGGAAATCGGGCGCTCCTTCCACGATCTCGAAGAACCGGTCCAGAATCCCGCCAAAAAATAGATCGCTCGATAGCCACGCCACCTCGGGATGGGCATCGGACGGACCGTTTAGCTGGCCGTCGTCAGCCAGGCGCAACCACTGGAGGCTGTGCCCTTCGCTTTCCAACGTGTCGAAATGACGCCGGTGCTGCTCATACGCCTTCTCAGTCACCAGGCCGTACATCACGCCGATCATAAGCCCGTCGATGGGGGCTGCCGCGAGTTGCTTGGTTTCTGGGATGAGAGAGCACCCCTGTAGCCTGAGTGGAGTTGTGGAATCTGCTGTCCGGCTCCGGTCCGCTGTGACGTTATTGGGGCGGTTTCCCGCCTTGGCCGGAATTGATCTCGACATCTCGCCGGGGGAGATCGTTCTGCTCAAGGGGCCTAACGGAGCGGGCAAGACCACCCTGCTGCGTCTGTGCGCTGGACTCTGCTCGCTGTCCACCGGCCAGGGCTGGGTGCTGGGCCACGATTTGAACTCGGAGCGGCAAATGGTGCGCCGCCGGGTGGCCCTGTTGGGCCATCGCACCGGGCTCTATGACGATCTGACGGTGGCTGAGAACGTGGCCTTTTGGGCTCGGGCTGCGGGGGCCGGCCAAGCCGAGATGGACGAGTCATTGGAGCGGCTCTCGCTCACCGGCCGCTTGGCCGACACCCGGGTGGGCCGGCTGTCTGCCGGGCAGCGTCGCCGGGCCTCTATCGCCTCGCTGGTGGTGCGGCGCCCAGAGTTGTGGCTGTTGGACGAGCCCCACGCCGGCTTGGATCAGCAGTCGCGCGACACCATCGACATGCTGGTACGCGGAGCTGCGGCCGCCGGCGCCACGGTGGTATTGGCCACCCACGAACTAGAGCGCATTCAGGTGCTCGAACCCCGGGTGGTGAGCGTGGTGGGCGGGATGGTGCGCCCCGGGAGCGGCTCGGCCGATGGGCCAAACGGCGGGGAAGCCTCCACCGAGGGAGTCCGCCGTGGTTCGTGATGCGTGGCTGATCGCGGGCAAAGACCTGAAGATCGAGCTGCGTGCTCGGGTGGGGATCAACCAGATTGTCCCGTTCGCGGTGACGGTATTGGTGTTGTTCGCCTTCACCCTGGACACCGATCAGGAGGCTCTGCGCACCTATGCGCCCGGGTTGTTCTGGGTGACGGTGTTGCTGGCCTCGCTGTTGGCCATCGGCCGTTCGTTTGCGGTGGATTTGGCCGACGGGGCCTCCGACCGGCTGCTTTTGTCGGGGATCGACCCCATTGCCGTATTCGGGGGCAAGGCGGCGGCCATCGCCATTCAACTGGTGGTGCTGCAAGTGCTGTTGGGGGCCGGTGTCGTTCTGCTGTTCGACGTGACCGTGCACCGCTACGGCTTGCTGGTGTGCGCCGGGCTGGCCGCGGCCGCCGGAGTGGCCACCGCGGGCACGCTATACGGGGCGCTGGTGGCCGGACTTGGGGTGCGGGAGACCCTTTTGCCGCTGCTGTTGTTGCCGGTGGTGGCGCCGGTGCTCATCGGGGCCACCCGGGCGTTTCAGGACGCGTTCGGCGTGGCCGGGGCCGAAGGGTGGGCCTGGTTGGGCCTTCTGGCCGGTTTCGCCGCAATCTATGGGGTGTTCGGAGCCTTGAGCTACGGGGCTCTTTTGGAGGAAGCGTGACCACGGCAACCACCTCGTCGACGGGGACCACCGACCAGATCCCGGCGACCACGTCGTCACGAGCGACGAAGGTGCTGGGCTGGTTGGCGCTTGGTGGATTCGCGGTGTTGGTGGCGCTGGCCTTCGCCTGGGTGCCCGAGGACATCCGCATCACCGAACAGGGCGACGTGGTGGGCCAGTTCGACGCGGTGCGGCTGATGTTCGTCCATGTGCCGTCGGCCATCTTGGCCTACACCGGTTTCGGGTTTACGTTCCTGGCCAGCTTGGCCTATCTACGGTGGCACACCGACTGGTGGGACATGATGGCCCACTCCTCGGCCGAGATCGGCGTGGTGTTCGGGGTGCTGACCCTGGTGACCGGCTCCATTTGGGGCCGCCCCACCTGGCAAACCTGGTGGGAGTGGGGCGACGTGCGGCAGGTGACCGCCCTGGTGATGGTGCTGGTGTTCATCGGTTATCTGGCTGTGCGCCGCATCCCGGCCGACGTCGTAGTGAAGGCCCGGCGTTCGGCGGTGATCGCCCTGGTGGGGGCGGTGAACATCGTGATCGTGAACCGGTCGGTGGACTGGTGGGAGAACCGCACCCTGCACCAGCAGTCCACCCTCACCGCCCGCAAGATCAGAGATGAGACCCTGTTCACCCTGTCGTTCTCGTTCGCGGTGGGCTTGGTGCTGTTCGCCTGGCTATTGCTGCACCGATTCCGCCTGGCCTATCTCGAGAGCCAGCTCGAACAGCGAGAGGTGGACGAGGCGCTCGAAGAACGGCGGGCGGAAGCAGATCTGCCTGAGTACGGAAGCGAGAAGCCATGACCCACGTGGGCTATCTGGTTGCCGGGTGGAGCATCACGGTGGCCGCAGTGGTGCTGTATGCCGGTTGGGTGTTGGTTCGGGGTCGGTTGCTGAGCCGGCGAGTGCCCGAGAATCGACGCCGGTGGATGATGCCCGATGACTGATTCTGGGGCTGAGGGGCCAATGGACCTCGACGAGGAGATGGATCTCAGTCCCCGACCGGCTCGGCCCGCCCGTCGGGGCATCCGGCGGTGGGGCCCGGTGCTGGTGATTGCCCTAGTCGTGCTGGTGATCGGGATTGTTCTGTGGAGAGTGTTGGCCGACGCCACCCTGGTGTTCCGCGAGGTGGACGATGCGGTGGAGCGCCGGGAGGAGTTGGGCGACGACCGGTTCCGCATGATCGGCTCGCCGGTGAGCGGCTCGGTGCAAGAGGTGAGCCTGGAGGACGGCCGCCCGGCGGTGGCCTTCTCGGTGACCCTCGACGGGGTGGTGGCCGACGTGGTCCACACCGGTGCGACGTCCGACCAATTCCAACCCGAGGTGCCCGTGGTCATAGACGGCCATTGGGTACGAAGCAGCGCCTATGCCGGAGCGGCCGACGACGGCTGGTACTTCGCCAGTGACCGGATGCTGGTCAAACACGACAACGACTATCGAGTGGAGAACCAAGACCGCATCGACGACGCCGAAGAGCGCGGCCAGTACGGGTGATCTGAGGCGATGAACATAACCCTCGGGGTTTTGGGCATCGCGGTGGCGATGGCTTCGTCGGCCATCGGGGTGTTCATGGTGGCCGCCCGCCGCCTGGAGCGGGTACAGCTTTGCGCTTGGCTGGTGCTGGGCGGAGCGGCGCTGTCGGTGTTCGCCATGGAGCGGGCCCTCATCACCCGGGACTTCTCGGTGTCGTATGTGGCCGAGAACGGCAGCCATGCCACGCCTGCGCTGTTCAACGTTGCCACCCTGTGGGCCGCGCTGGAGGGTTCCATCTTGCTGTGGGCCCTAATCCTGTCCGGATATCTGGTGTTGGTGGCCACCAAGTTCCGCCACCGTCTCCAGGATCCGCTGGTGGGATGGGCCATGGCCGTGCTGTTCGTCGTTTGTCTGTTCTTCTTCGTGCTGATGTTCAACTGGCCCAACCTCGACCTGGCCCAGCCCTTCCGAAAGGTAGACGTGCCGCCGGGCTACAACGGCCCTGGCCCCAACCCACTGTTGCAGAACCACTGGCTGATGGCCGTACACCCCCCGATGCTGTACCTGGGCTATGTGGGCTTCACCGTGCCGTTCGCCTTCGCGGTGGCCGCGCTGGCCACCGGGCGCTTGGGGGAGGGGTGGCTGGTGGAGACCCGGCGGTGGACCCTGTTCGCCTGGGCCTTCCTCACTGCGGGGATCATTTTGGGGGCGTGGTGGTCGTGGGACGTTCTGGGCTGGGGCGGCTATTGGGGCTGGGACCCAGTGGAGAATGCCTCGCTGCTGCCGTGGCTCACCGGCACCGCGTACCTGCACTCAGTGATGGTGCAGGAGCGCCGGGGGATGCTGCGGGTGTGGAACCTGTCGCTGGTGTGCGCCACGTTCGCGCTCACCATCTTGGGCACGTTCTTGACCCGTTCGGGGCTGGTGGACTCGGTCCACGCCTTCTCGGCCGATGCCGTGGGCCCGGCTCTGCTGGTGTTCTTCGCCTTGATCGTGGTGGTCACGGTGGGGCTCATCGCCTGGCGGGGCGACCGGCTGCGCTCGCCGGGGCAGATCGACTCGACCCTGTCGCGGGAGGCCTCGTTCTTGGCCAACAACCTGCTGTTCGGAGTGTTCGCCTTCGTGGTGCTCTTGGGCACGGTGTTTCCCCTCATTGTGGAGGCGCTCAACGGCGACCGGATCAGCGTGGGCACCCCGTTCTTCGACCGTATGACGATGCCGGTCGGGCTGCTGCTGTTGTTCCTGATGGCGGTGGCCCCGGTGCTGCCCTGGCGCAAGACCACCGCCGAACGGCTGTCAGAGCGACTGATGTGGCCAGGATGGGCGGCGGTGGCCGGCCTGTTGATTGCCCTTTTGGTGGGAGCGCGGGGGCTGGCCCCGCTGCTGGCGTTCGGACTGGCCGGGTTCGCGGGCGGCGCGGCGGTGCGCCAGTTGGTATTGGCCTCCCGGCGCCAGGGATGGCGAGGACTGGTGGGCCGGGCCAACGGCGGCATGGTGGTACACATCGGCGTGGTGGTAGTCGCGGTGGCGCTGGCCGCCAGCAACAGCTATCTACATCAGAGCGAGCTGACCGTCGCGCCCGGGGAGGCGGCCTACGTCAGCGGCCATGAGATCGTGTATGTGGGCACCCAGGAGAAGGTTTTCGACAACAAGACCAAGATCGAGGCGGTAGTGCTGGTAGACGGCTCGGTGGTGCGGCCCGGGGTGAGCCGGTTTGCCAACGGCGGTGTGGTGCGCACCCCCGGCACCAAGTCATCGCCGGTGAGAGACATCCAAGTGGCGGTGCTGGATCTGCCCGACGGCCCCGAAGGACCAGCCGGATTGCGGGTGACCGTTCAGCCCCTGACCCTGTGGCTGTGGATCGGCGGCGCAATCATGCTGCTGGGCGCGGTGTTCTCGGCGTTTCCTGGCCGACGTCGCTCACCTACCCAGCCAGTGTCGGCGCCGGTGCCGGGAATTCCCCTTCGAGATCGCGAGGTGCCGGTTGCCTGAGCCGTCGCAGCCCGCCGACCAGCCGGTCGATTCCGATCAGCCCGATTCGTCGCCCCGGCTGCGAACGGTTCGATGGGTGGTGCTGGCCGTCGGCGTGCTGGCTGCGGCTCTGGTTGTGGTGTTCGCGGTGTCTGAGCGCGACCGGAGGGGGCCGCCGGTGCCCGACTTCGCCCCCGAGTTCTCCGGTGAGACCCTCGACGGAAGCAGCTTCGACATGGCCGCGCAGAGAGGCCGATGGGTTGTCGTCAACTTCTTCTCCACTTGGTGCGTGCAGTGCGTGGTGGAGCATCCCGAACTGGTGGCCTTCCAGGAGCGCTACCGCGGCGACCCCGATGTGCGGCTGGTGAGCGTGGTCTTCCAGGACGAGGCGGACGTGATCGCCCAGTTCTTTGCCGACAGGGGCGGCGACTGGCCGGTGGTGACCAGCAACACCGGTCGGATTGCCATTGATTTCGGAGTGACCGCGGTGCCGGAGACCTATCTGGTGGATCCCCTCGGCCGGGTGGTGTCCAAGTTCACCGGCGGTGTGACTCTTGATGGGCTTGAGGCCCAGCTCTCGCGGGCAGGGGCGCCGTTGTGATCTCCCGCCGCCGAAAGGTGATCTTGTCTTGGCTCCTGGTGGGGGTGGCGGCGGTCACCATGCTGGCGTTCGGTGTCGTGGATGGTCGCGACGACCGCACCAATGCCGAGAGGGCCCACGACATCGGCGCCACCATTGCCTGCCCCCAGTGCGTAGGGCAGTCGGTGGTGGAGTCCGACGTCGCTATTGCCCGGGAGATCCGGGCGGAGATCGGGCGGCTGGTAGTTGCCGGGCACAGCGACGACGACATCCGAGCCCGATTCGCTGAGCGCTATGGCGACTGGGTGATCCTGACGCCGTCGCGGTCGGGGGTGAGCGGTTTGGTTTGGATCATTCCGGTGGTGGGACTAGTCGTTGGTGTGGGATTGCTCGGAGTAACGCTGAGCCGCTGGCGTCGAGCGAGCATGACCGGTGAAGAAGTCACGGATCAGGACCGCACCCTTGTCGAGTCGGCCCGCGCCGGTATGAGAGAGCGGCCCGATGGATGAGGAGCGGGAGTTCTGGCTGGAGTCGCTTGACGACCTCGACGATGAGCTGGCGGCGGGTGACTTGGAGCCTGAGGATCACGAGGTTCTAAGCCGGAGCTATACCCGCAAGGCGGCGGAGGCGCTTCGGGGCGATCAAGGGCCGTCCGATGTGTCAGAGGGCGGGGGGCGGGGAAAGTTGGTCGCAGTGGTGGCCGCGCTGGTGGTGGTGGGTGCGGTGGCCGGGGTGTTCTTGGCACGGGCGGTGGGGTCGCGACACTCAGGGGACACCATCACGGGAAACGACGCGGTTGCCAGTGTGCCCAGCCTGCTGAGAAACGCCGAGGAGTCGGCCGCGGCTGGAGACTTAACGGAGGCCATTGCCATCTACGACCGGGTGTTGGAGCGGTCGCCGTCGAATCCGACCGCGCTGGCCTACAAGGGGTGGTTCTTGGCGTTGGAGGGTCGAGAGGCCGAGGCCGCCGATGTGCTGGCCGATGCGGTGGTGGCCGCCCCCGACTATCCCGATGCCCGGGCGTTTCATGCCATCTTGCTCTATCGCACCGGCGACTGCTCCGGTGCCGCGGCCGAACTGGTTGCCTTTGATGCCGCCAACCCGCCTGAGTTCATCAACCAGCTAGTGGAGTCCCAGGGCCTGCGAACCAACATCGCGCTTTGTCAGATCGCGTTGCAGGCTCCGGAGCGATTCCGGACCCTGTCTGACCTCGGCCTTGCCGCCGACGACGCGTTGGCCGCGGCCCGCACCCTGTGGGATCCCACCACCCCGGACCAGGGCGACCCGGCGCTGGCGTTGCGGGTATATGAAGCAGTGCTGGCCGACCACCCCGACCACCCCGGGGCTTTGACCTACAGCGGCGTGATGCTCACCCAGACCGGCCTCGACGACCAGATCGCCGAAGGCACCCGCCGGGTAAACCAAGCGGTTGAGGTAGCCCCCAACAATCCCGAAGCCCGTCTCTGGCGAGCCTGGCTCTCTATCGGCCTCGGCCAATCCAACCAAGCCGAAGCCGACCTCAACCACCTAGACACCCTCAATCCTTCTCCCGAGACAGCGCGCCTCGCCGCCGACCTCCGCTCGCGGTTGTAGAGGGATCTCAAGGCTGGATTTGGTGGATTAGCTCTTGGGTGTAGCCGGTCACGAATGTTGTCGCGGTGGATTCGTCGATGATGGTGGAGAGGGCTTGGGTAGCAAGTTGGGTACCGGGGCTTCGGGGTGTTGCAAACAGTTGGCGCAGGTAGTCCAATGCCTTCAGCACGGTAGAAGCCGAACGCTCGTCTGCTAGGAGCCGTCTAGCGGTGACTGCCATGTCAGCCACGGAGGTTGCGTCGAATAGCCGGTAGACATCTCCGGCGTCCTTGGCTTGAAGCCGGTGTGGCGTGTCGAGCCTCTCTCCCAGCTTATGAGCCTTGGCCACAGTTAGGGCTGCTGGGCCAGCTACCCTCACATTTACTCGGCGTTGGTCTCCTGCCTCGTTGGGACGTTGCACTCTCTTTGTCCAGATGCCAGGTTCGCCGCTGTAGTTGAACCCAGCGGCGGCCAGGGCGTCTTCTAACAGCGGCGTGGCGGCAAGCTGCCCAGGGTCGATGGCCAGGTCGGCGTCGGTGGTGAAGGCCTGATAGGAGGGCATACGGTCGGCCGTTTTGAGGTAGACCGCTTGCGCCCCGATGAGGATTTCTGCTTCAGCGTGGGGCTGAAGCGCAACGAGCGCCTCAAGCAATACGCGGCGGGCTTCTACGTACTCAATGCGGAGGTTGCCATCGGCAGTCACGGCAGTTCAGCAGCATTGTGTAGAGATGCTGCCTGCCAGCCAGGTGCTCTGGTGTCCATCCATTCGAGTAGGGCATCGCCCTCGGCAGGCATGCGTCCGGGTCCGGTCAGGCAATCGACAGCTATCTGGGCGGGCGAGGCATAGGTGATGCCATCTCTGTTCCAAGTGCGTCTGAACACGATCTGATCATAAGGACGAGCAATGACAATATTGCCTCCAGTCCGGACAGGTTGGAGCTTCGCGAGGTTGGCTATGAGCTCAGGGTCGTCGGAGTAGACGACGGCGATTTCTGGCGCGGTCACCGAGACCAGTGGCACGGCACCGAACGATCCTGTGACTGCCCAGCCCCGTGTTCTGCTTCTTGCCAGGTCCTTCAGCAGTTGGTTGGGACCTGCTGAGGCGATCCAGTTGGAAGTCTCGTTGGAGCGGAGCAGCGAGTAGCTGGTGGCCATCTGGCGAAGAACGGGCTGCCACTCCACGCGCTCAACAGGTCTTCGGGGTTTCCGGCTGATGAGCAGTTCGTCGCTGATGGCTTCTAGCAACCGGGAGACATAGCCGGGGTCAGCATCAATGGCCTTAGCGAGTTCGCCCACTCCGTACGGGGGCAACACCTCGGCCAGCGTGCGCAGCAGCGCCCACGCTCGGGGGCCTCGGATATTGGGCTCCGGCACTGGCTTGGGGGATGGGTCGCGCCTGGCACCGTCTGTGCAGACGACGAGCCCTGGCCGGCCAACCGTCACCTTTGTATTGCCGGTCTGGTCGATATAGCCGTAGCCAATCTCGATAAGCAGTTCACGGGTCCGAGGGCTAAGCCAACTTGCGGCAACAATGGCCGGTTCCTCGGGCACCGGTAACGCAAATGCTTCTCTAGGGGCAAGCCTGTCACGAACCAGCACCGACAGCTTGCCGGTAAGGCCGTCGGGTGTAGACAGTTGGATCACACCGCCAGTGCTGGAGCGGTCGACCACCTTGAGGCTCCAACCGGGAGGCAAGAGCGAGTCAAGAGACGATGTCGCCGCGTCGACCAGTCTCCGGGTTGCGGTGGGGGTCGTATTGGGTGTCATGGATGGGGCCTCGGTTCAAGCCAACGGGGGAGAGTCGCTCCTACGCAGGTGCATTGTCCAGAATATCGACTTGCTTGCTGCAAGCAAGTCTCAATTACACACAAATGTCCTTATCAGCAATACGGCCAGACCCATGTTCATCTCAATCTCACGAACTACCCCCGACTATCCAAAAGCCCGTCGCTGGTAGGTGTGGTTGGCCATCGGCCTCGGCCAAACCGACCAGGCCCGCACCGACCTCGACTAACTCGACACCCTCAATCCGTCCCCGGCGGTTGCCCGCCTGGTTGATGACTTGCGTTGATGTGCATCACCTCTTCCCCAAGAGATGGTGCACGCAAAAGGAGATTGACTCTCGCATTGCCGACAGCGTCGTGAACAAGACCGCTATAGACGCGCGGATCAACAGGATCATCGGAGGGGATGCGCCGAGTCAGTATCTGGAGAGATTGGAGGAGCGCTATGTCAAGGATCCAATTGAGCTTGATGCAATCTTGCAGTCGCATGACGTGGACTCACCGGCGCTGCGCCGGAACGACTTCAAGTCCTTCTTCAACCAGCGATTCGAGCGGCTTGTTGCCCAGATCGAGGATTCGATGGGTAAGCCAGCCAACCGTTCAGCGGTCCTCGACGAGAGTTCCCTTGTTGCCTAGTTGTGGCTCCACGACCATGAGTATGTCGCCGCCCTAGCAAGGATCAAGTTGTCACTGGTGTCGGTAGACTTGTGACATGGCTGTAGGGGCTTTGACCAGGGGTAACGCTGCTGATGGAGTTGATGTCGCGGTGTTGACGGCGGTGGATGTGCGGGGACTGGACTCGGCTAGTTTGGATGCTCGGTTAAGGGCGTTGGGACGGGTGCAAAGCCGGGTTGCGGGATTGATTTCCGAGGTGGTCGCGGAGAAAAAGCGCAGGTCGCGGGTGGGCGACACGGTGGACGGGTTGTTGGGTGGGTTGCGGATGTCATCGCATCAGGCTCGCAGGACGATGAACGAGGCCGCGCAACTTGAGAAGCTCGCAGCAACCCGTGATGCGTTGGTGGACAGCCGGATCACGCCGGAGCACGCCCGGATCATGGGCACTGCGTCGCAGAACGGTCCGCTGAATGAGAAGAAGATGCTGGCCGCCGCGGAGGCTGAATCGCCGGATCAGTTCCGCAAGACGATGCGGGACCACCAGAGCGAGTTGGCCGGTGACGATGGGGAGGCCCGCCGGGAGCGTCAGCGCCAGGCCCGCACAGCTAGCTTTTCTGAGCGCGACGACGGGATGTGGCAGCTGTTCGCCTTGTTCGACCCGACCGCGGCGGCCCGTATCCGTAAAGCGCTGTGCGCTAAGACTGATGCCGATTGGCGCCTCGACAACAGTCGCCGGGGCAAAGAGCACATCTCGCAAGGGCACCGCAGGGCCGATGCGCTTGAGCAGCTCATCACCCGCCAGGCCAATGGTGACGGTAATGGCCAGCCCCAGGGCACCACGCTGGTGCTGATGGCCGACTACGACCTCGTCGACAACAAGATGGGGAACCCTCGCCTAGCTGACGGCACTCCGCTCCCGCCATCGGAGTTCCACTCGCTGGCTTGCGACGCCGACATCCTCTGTGGTCTGTTCCGCGAGGCCGACACCGAGCCCATCTGGATGGGAACCACCAGCCGCCACCCGAATTTCGCTCTCAGAGCAGCCCTGGAAGCCCGCGACGGCGGCTGCGTGGGCTGTCGGGCAGGGCCTGAATGGTGTGTGTCTCACCACATCGTCGAATGGCAACACGGCGGACCTACCCAACCCGACAACCTCGTGCTCGTCTGCCACTCTTGCCACGACAAGATTCACCACAACAATTGGGCGGTCGAGAAACATCCCGATACCAATCGCAACTACCTCCGACCCCCCTGGCAAAAGCCACCGGAGACAAGTGGAAGTTCACCTCTGCGCTGCTAATTGGCGGTCCTAGTCGTGGCCGAAGGAAAGGTATGTCTCCTCGTCGCGGAATACCACCACCCATTCATCCGCTGGCATCAACTTCTCCATCATGAACAAGCTCTTGTCCAGCCACTCTCTTTGCTCAGTTGTGGCTGGGGTGGGTGGGGTAGTGGGTGAACCAGGAGATGGGGGAGGGTTGGCGGGCGAGGACGGCGGGCCAGAGGTCGCCGGGTTCTTCGTTTAAGGGGTCGGCGGGGTCGGCGTCGACCACAAACCAGGCGCCGGATTCGATCTCGTCCTCGAGTTGGCCGGGCGACCAGCCGGCGTAGCCGGCGAACAGGCGGACTCTGTCTACTGCGCTGGCCACCTCGTCGGCGTCGGCTTCCAAATCGAGGGTGCCCACCAGGCCGAGCACGGGGGTCCACCACCCTTGGTGGGGGTCTTGGCGTACCCGGGCTAGGGCCACCACCGACTCATTGGACACCGGCCCGCCGATGAACATGGTGGGCGGCGGGGCCAGGTGCGGGGCCCATTGGGGCAGGGCGTCGCTGACCAGCATCCCCGACGGGCGGTTCAACACCACACCGGCTGCCC
>JAJDTA010000085.1 GCA_022827405.1 Acidimicrobiia bacterium | reverse complement strand
CCAAGGGACGGAAGCTGTCCAAGAAGCTCAGGAACTACACCGAGCCCGAGGAGATTTTCGAGACCAAGGGGGCTGACGCCCTACGTTGGTACCTGATGGGCTCGCCCATCGTCCGGGGCGGCGACCTCCGCCTGGACGACTCGGGGATCGACGACGTGCTCCGTCAGGTGATCATCCCCATCTGGAACGCCTATTACTTCTTCGCGCTGTACGCCAATGCCGACGGCATCCAGGCCAAGGCCCGAACCGGCTCCGAAGAACTTTTGGACCGCTACATCTTGGCCAAGACCCGTCAGTTGGTCGAAGCCGTCACCCAGCGCATGGACGCCTACGACCTGCCTGGCGCGGCCTCCGAGCTGGAGGGGTTCATAGACTCGCTCAACAACTGGTACATCCGTCGCAGCCGAGATCGATTCTGGGCACCAGCCCGCCCATCGTCGGCCGATAACAAGCAAGACGCCTACGACACGCTGTACACCGTGCTCACCACCCTGACCCGACTGCTCGCCCCATTTCTGCCCCTGGTGTCCGAGGAAATCCACCGGGGTCTCACGGGGGAGACCAGCATCCATCTGTGCGATTGGCCCGACCCTGCCGAACTGCCAGCTGACCCTCAGTTGGCCGCGGCCATGGACCGGGCGCGCGACGTGTGCTCCACCGGGCTGAGAGTGCGGGAGGACGAGGGAATACGGGTCCGCCAGCCCCTGCTGTCGCTCACTGTGGCCGGCCGGGAAGTGGACACCTTGGCGCCTTTCACCTATCTGATTGCCGATGAGGTGAACGTGAAGGAGGTTCTTCTCAGCGATGACCTGACGGCCTACGGGCAGTTCGTGCTCCGTCCCAACGGCCAAGTGTTGGGCCCTCGCTTGGGCCAGGACGTGCAGGAGGTGTTCGCCGCCGCCAAATCCGGCCGCTGGGAGCAAAGTCCCGACGGCACCGTGACGGCTGCCGGTCACACGTTGTCAGACGCCGAATTCGAGTTGGCCCTCAACCCGGTTAAGGGCACCACGGCCGCCGCATTGCGCACCAACGATGCCCTGGTGGCCCTGGACACGTCCGTCAGCCCTGAACTGGCCGCCGAGGGGATAGCCCGAGATGTGGTCCGGGCGATCCAGGCCGAGCGCAAGAATCAAGACCTGGACGTCACCGATCGGATCGCGGTGAAGCTGACCGCGGGAACGGAGATAGTTGAAGCCATCAAGGTCCACCAGACTTACGTATGCGAACAAGTTCTGGCCGTCGGCGAACTAGAGCTCATTGCCGCAGAGGTTGAAGCAGTGTCAGCCGGCGAAACGGATATAGACGCGGGTCGGTTGCAAGTCCACTTGGAAAGAGCTGAGTAGCGATACAGAGAGTCAGCTGTTTTGGTAGTCGGTCTGCTCCATGCGGCGCCGTTCTTCGGCCGACACCTCCACGTTGGAAGGGGTCAGCAGATAAACATGGTCGGCAACCCGCTCCATGCGGCCGTCCAGCCCATAGCAGAGACCGCTGGAGAAGTCGATGAGCCTCCGAGCAACTTCCCGGCTGCCGTGCTGCAAGTTCACGATGACCGCCTGACCACCTCGGAAGCAGTCCCCCACATCTTTGGCATCGTCAAACGAGGTGGGAGTCACCACTGACGGTTTGGAGGAAACCGAGGGTATGGGGCGGACAAAGCTGGTGTGGGGCTGGTCGCCCCTGGCCTCGCCCTCGGCCGGCTCGCTCGAGGGTATCGGTCGGACCGAGCCGGTATCGCCTCCCGGCGAATACTGGTCATCGGGTGTCGGCGCCACGAGGCGCATGTCGGGCTCCTGCTCCATGTAGCCCCCGGAGGGAAACTCCTCCTCCGTCCCGAACCCGAGCCAAAACTTTGTTTTCTGCCACACGGATGACATAGGCGCATCCCCCTCTCGGCAGTCGCTCACTTGATCCCGTCGATGGTACAGGAAGCAGCCCCCAATTCGGGGACAGAGGGCTCTGACCCCTCTTCCCTGAACAGCGTCGAAGCCCTCAACGGGGGCGAGGGCCGAACAGCGCGGTGCCCACCCTGACCATAGTGGCACCCTCCTCCACCGCGATCTCGATGTCGCCGCTCATGCCCATGGACAGCTCGGAAAGGCCAAGATCAGCAGCTTGGGCCGCCAGTAGTCGGAAACCAGGACGAGCGCTCTCTGGAGGGCCGGGCTCCCCCACCGCCATCAGCCCGGCAACTTCGAGACCAGCCCGCTGGCAGCCAGTGACCAGTCGAGCGGTGTCTGTTGGCGGGCATCCCCCTCGTTCTCCGATACCGGCGACGTCCACTTGGACCAGAACGCGGGCCCCCGGTGCCCGCCGGGCGATCTCGACCGCCGCCTCGATGCGGTCCACGCTTTGCCACAAGTCCACCAGGTGGGCGATCTTGCGAATCTTGTTTCGCTGGAGTCGGCCGATGAAGTGCCAGCGAGGTCGGAACTCGGCGTCCAGCTCTTCACTAACACCGTCGGCTTTGGCCAGCAGTTCCTGGGCGTAGTTCTCCCCCACATCCATAAGGCCGGCCCCCACCGCGGCGACCACCGCCTCGGGGCCGAATCCCTTGGTCACAGCCACCACCTGAACCCGATCGCCCCCGACCCGAGCCAGCCGCTCTCGCAGGGCGCCCAAGTGCTGGGTGACTTCCGACGCGCTGGTCACAGGATCGGCCAGCCGAGGCTGGCAATCGGGCTACCGAAACCATCCATTGGCCAACCGAGGCTGGCCATCGAGCTACCGAAGGAACGAGGGGATGTCGAACTCGTCGTCGACATCGGAGGCCAACAAATCGTCGTCTGCTCCACCGAACACATCGGCCACATCCGACGGGCCCGCAGATTCGGAAACCGACATCCGAGTGGCCCGCTCGCCTTCCCACCGATCGAAGCCGGCGGCGATCACCGTCACCCGGATGTGGTCGCCCATCGAATCGTCCACCACCGTGCCGAAGATGATGTTGGCGTCGGGATGGGCAACTCCCTGGACGATCTCCGCGGCCTCGTTCACTTCGAAGATGCCGAGATCTGGACCGCCCGAGATGCTCAACAGGATCCCGCGGGCGCCCTCGATGGAGGCTTCAAGCAGCGGGCTAGCGATGGCCTTGCGGGCCGCGCTGGCCGCCCTCCCCTCGCCGGAGGAGATGCCGACGCCCATGAGCGCCGACCCGGCGTCCTGCATCACCATCCGCACATCGGCGAAGTCGGTATTGATGAGTCCCGGAGTGGTGATCAGGTCGGTGATCCCCTGCACCCCGTGCAGCAGCACCTCGTCGGCCTTGCGGAACGCGTCCACCACCGAGGTGTGGTCGTCGGAGATGGACAGCAGCCGGTCGTTGGGGATGACGATCTGGGTATCAACCTTGTCCCTGAGGGCCTGGATTCCGCCCTCGGCCTGCACCGAGCGGCGCCGGCCCTCAAAGCCGAATGGCCGAGTCACCACCGCGATGGTGAGCGCTCCGATGCTCTTGGAGATCTCTGCGATTACCGGGGCAGCCCCGGTTCCGGTGCCGCCTCCCTCGCCTGCGGTAATGAACACCATGTCGGCACCGCTGAGCGCCTCTTCGATGTCCTTGCGGTGATCGGTAGCCGCCTGGGCGCCAACTTCGGGATCGCTGCCTGCGCCCAACCCTCGAGTCAACTCTCGTCCAATGTCGAGCTTGACCTCGGCTGAACTCATGAGCAGAGCCTGAGCATCGGTGTTGACGGCTACAAACTCGACGCCGCGCAAGCCAGCTTCAATCATGCGGTCAACCGCGTTGACACCGCCGCCGCCCACGCCAATTACCTTGATGACTGCCAAGTAGTTCTGGGGTTCAATCATGGGGATTCCTCACTCCAAAGCTCAAACCTTAACTCTCAACAAACGGTTTATCTGAATGAGAGATTGAGGCTTTAGAATCTATTCCTCTAGTTGAGGTATATCCAGCTTAAGGGCAGGCGTCCTTTGGGGTCAAGCTCGGAAGCTCGGGGACGCTCAGATCGATCCTCTGCAACCGCTCCAGACAGTCTTCATCGACGACTCTCGCCAACATGGTGGCCAGCGCAATGGCCTTCCCGCGCGGATCGTCTCGACCTCCCCACAAGACATCTCCCCCTCCGGGAAGATCCACGATCACTTGTCCGTTCTCCAAAGAAATCGGCCCGATGTTTTCCCCTTGAAGAGGTATCAGAGCTTCGCTGGCCTCCAAGAGGGGCAGGGCGGCACTTCGCAGCCACCCTCCTGGTTGGGGAACCGGGCTGATCAGCACCTCCGGCAAGTTGGCAGAAGTCGGGGTCACTTGCAGCACTCTTCCCTGGCCATCAGCCAGCGCCCATCCCTCATCGACGGGGATCTGGGCCACTGCTTCTCGCTCAGTGACATCGAAGGTGACCTTTCCCCCCCAGGTCCGGCTGGACCGAACTTGATCCACCCACGGCAGGGCGGCGATGGACCTCCGGGGGCCCGACAAGTCCAGCCCCAAGAGCGGAGTTCCCAGCTCTACCCCCGCGGCCTCCAAGATCTGGTCGGTGCCGGTGTGCGGCCCGCCGATGACCTCGATCTCGTCTACATCTAAGAGGGGGCTCTGGGAAATCCCAAAGCCCGCGGCCACCAAGACGACGGCAACCCCCACGGTGATCCATACCCGAAGCCGGCGACGGGACCGAACGTCATTGCGCCGAGCCTCGATCCGGGGATCAACCGGAGGGATCTGATCCTTTTGCTCGTCTTCAGGCGTCTGATCGGAGGACATCTCAGCCTGCCTGATCACTCCACGGGCCTGAACCGAAACCGATGAGACGGGTCTCTGGCTGCAATGAGACTCCGGACCTCGCCTGGACTTGCGCGAAGACATCGCACATCAGCGCGAAGACATCGTCGGCCGAGCCATCCCGGTCGGCGACGAAGAAGTTGGCGTGCTTGTCTGAGACCGAGGCAGTGCCCACCCGGCGCCCTTTCAAGCCCGCGGCGTCGATGATCCGCCCGGCGTGGTCGCCGGGGGGGTTGGTGAACACGGAGCCTGCATTCTGTCCTCCGGGCTGATTCTCGCGCCTCCACGCCACTATGTCGGCAATGAGGGCCTGCGAGGCTGCCTCATCCCCGGTGGCCAACCCCATTTCGGCCCACACAACCAAGTGGTGATCGGCCAACGCGGAACTCCGGTAACCCAGCTTGAGCCGCTCCACATCCCACTGCTCCACACCGCCGACTCCTAGATCGACCACTTCGGCCCGGATCAGGGATGCGGCCATGTCGGCACCGTGCCCACCAGCGTTCATGCGGACCCCGCCTCCCAATGAACCCGGCACCCCAACCGCCCACTCGAAGCCGGTCAACCCGACAGCCGCGCTCCGGCGGGCCAACACCGGAAGCCCAGCCGCAGCCCCGGCCCTGAGCCGCTGGCCATCGACCTCTACCCAGTCATGCCCGGCGCCCAGCCCCACGGCCACGCCGTCGAATCCGGCGTCAGCCACCAGCAAGTTGGAACCCTTGCCCACCACCAGCACAGCTGTGCGGTGGGCGGCCAGTGTCTCGGCCACCGCGGTCAAGTCGACGTCAACAGCGAGGGTCGCACTGACCCGAGCCGCTCCTCCCACCCGATACGTGGTGTCGGGACCGATCGGGTGCTCTCGGGTCACCGCTTCTGACCCCAGAACCCCAGCCAGATCCTCAGCCAGTTGGTCCCAGTCGCAGATGCTCATCGTCGCCCGGCGAGCATTGAGATCACCCGCTCTGGCACCTCGGTCAGATCACCGGCCCCCAGGGTCAAACACAGGTCGCCGGGGCGCAGCACGCCAACCAGATGGTTGGCGGCGTCATCGAGGCCCGCCACATAGGACGCGTCCCACCCCGGGTGGGCATCGGTCACCGCCTGCCAGATGAGCTTCCCGGAAACCCCGGGGATGGCCGGTTCTCCCGCGGCGTAGATGTCGGTGATGATCACCGCGTCGGCGGCCTCGAAGCAGTGGGCGAACTCCGTCCAAAGCTGCGAGGTCCGGGTGTAGCGGTGGGGCTGGAACACGCACACCACCCGATCCCAACCCCCTTCAGATGCGGTCTTCAACGCACAAGCCACTTCGGTGGGCAGGTGGGCATAGTCGTCGATGAAGTCGACTCCAGCGGCCGTGCCACGGTGCTCGAACCGCCGGGCCACCCCTTCGAACCCGGCCATGGCGTTGGCGGCATCAGACCAGTCCACCCCCAGCTCGCCGGCCATGGCCAGCGCCCCCAACGCGTTGAGGGCGTTGTGATCTCCGGGCATGGGCACGGTCACCGGTCCCAGCGACCCGTCGCGGCCGGTGACCTCGCCGACGATCATGTTCCGGTCGCGGCGCCGGGTTGTCCAGCGGTAGTCGGCCTCAGGCCCGGTGCCATAGAGAACCCGGTCGCAGTTCTCAGAGGCCTTGACTGCACCGGCGTCGTCGGCGCACACCACCAACCCATCGGCGGCACCGGCGCAAAACCGAGCGAATTCCGCCTCCAGCTCGGCCACCGGGCGGTCGCGGCGCAGATGATCGGGCTCGACGCTGGTCACCACCGCCCGGCTCACGATCAGCTCCCCGAACGTTCCGTCGCTCTCGTCGGCCTCCACCACGAGCCACGGCCCTTCCGACCAGCGGGCCCCGATGCTGCCGTCGGCCAAGACTGCACCCACGACGAATCCCGGATCAGCCCCCACCGCCATGAGCACGTGGGACAGCATGGCCGCGGTGGTGGTTTTTCCGTGGGTACCGGCCACCGCCACGGTGGACCTCAGCGCGGTAATTGCCGTCAGGATCTCAGCCCGGCGGTACACGGGAATGCCCTCCTGCCGAGCCGCGGCCACCTCGGGGTTGTCATCGCCCACGGCGGTGGATCGGGCCACCAAATCAGCACCGGAAATCTGGGCCGCGTGGTGGCCGACGAAAACGTCCACCCCGATCTCCCGCAGACGGTCGAGCACGGCTGAGTCGGCCGAGTCGCTGCCGCTGACTCGACATCCCAACCCGTGCAACACCACGGCAATGGCCGACATCCCTGCCCCGCCCACCCCCAAGAGGTGAACCCGGGCTGTCGGGCACAAATCGAACATGGCCCTATTGTT
>JAJDTA010000053.1 GCA_022827405.1 Acidimicrobiia bacterium | reverse complement strand
CGGCCAAATTGGCGTCCTTATGCCGCCCGACCACGTTGGTGTGGTGGACCATGTTGTGGCGTCGGCGGTTGTGGGCGGTGATCACCCGGATGCCGGCCAGGCTCTCCTGCAAGTCGGCCAGCACGTCGGCGATGCGGTCTCGAACCAGCCCGTAGTACAGGTTGGACACCTTCCGGAACCAGATGCTGAGCACAAATGTGCCTGGCACCACGATCACGAGGGTCAGCACCGCCAGCAGCGGGTTCAGATAGAACAGCACGCCGGTGATCACCGTGAGCACCAGCGTTTGCACCGCGAAGTTCACCAGTCCCTCTTGGAACAGCACGGTCAGGGCCTCGATGTCGCTGGTCATGCGGGTCATCAGCACCCCCGCCTTCTCCCTGGTGAAGAAGTCCAGCGACAGCCGCTGGTAGTGGGAGAACACCCGCATCCGCAGGGCATACATGAGCCGCTCTCCCAGCTGCCCGGTGTAGCGGATGCGCAGCGATGAGCTCACCGCATGGGCCAGCACCGTGCCCATGAACACGGCGGCCACCACCAGCAGCAGCCGCACGTTGCCGGAGCTGACGCCGTGGTCGATGCCGATCTGGGCCAAAAGCGGCCCCGACTGCATCATGGCCGACTCGATCACCACCAGCAGCAGCGCCACCGCCAGCTGGCGCCGGAAGGGCCAGAGGAGAGAGCGCAGCGTCAGCGGCGGATCGGCCGGTTGGCGGTGGCTGAAGTCCACCTCGACCGGCGGATAGTCGGGCTCGTCCCTCAGCACCTCCTCGACTTGAACCCGCAGGTTGCCAGGGACACCGGCGTGGGGGAGCCCCGCGTCGCGGGCCGCACTCTGGGCCTGGGGACCCCCGAAATATCCTCCCCACCCCATTAGCGCCCATTCCTAGAAGTCATGGAGCCGTCGCCGTTGCCCGACACATCGCCCGACTCGTGGTCGCTGTGGCGAGCTAGGATCTCCACATAGTGGGGATCGGTGGCCAAAAGCTCGGCGTGGGTCCCCGAATTGGCCACCCGGCCCCCATCCAGCACCACCACCCGCTCGGCCAGGCTGATAGTGGACAAACGGTGGGCGATGATGATGGTGGTGCGGTCGGCCATGAGCTCTTGCAGCGCCCGGTGGATGGCCTCCTCCACGGTCACGTCGATGGCGCTGGTGGCGTCGTCCAGCACCAGCACCTTGGGATTGGCCAGCAGCGTACGGGCGATGGCGATGCGCTGGCGCTGGCCGCCCGACAGGGTGTAGCCCCGCTCGCCCACCACGGTGTCGTAGCCGTGGGCCAGTTCGCTGATGAACCCGTGGGCCTGGGCGGCCGACGCCGCGGCCTCCACCTCGGCGCGGGAGGCGGTCGGACGGCCGTAGGCGATGTTCTCGTGAACCGATGCCGAGAACAGGAACGGCTCGTCCAGCACCAGCCCGACGGTGTGGCGCAGGCTGCGCAGGGTCACATCTCTCACGTCGAGGCCGTCGATGCGCACCGACCCGCCATCCACGTCATAGAACCGGTCGAGGAGCCGGGCCACCGTCGACTTACCGCTCCCGGTGCTGCCCACGATGGCCACCCGCTCGCCGGGCTCGATGTGCAGGTTGAACTCGTCCAGAACCGGGGTCTCGGGGTTGTAGCCGAAACAGACCGCTTCGAAGTCGACCTGCCCTCGGGGCTGCACGATGTCCACTGCGCCGGGAGAGTCGACGATCTGGGGCACCTCGTCGAGAATCTCGTAGATCCGCTGGGCGGCGGCGCTGGCCCGCTGGCCCTGCATGAGCACGAACCCGGCCATGCGGAAGGGCACTTGCAGCATGATCACGTAGGCGCTGAAGGCCAGCAGGGTTCCAATCGACACTCTTCCCTCGATGGCCAGCCAGCCGCCGTAGAGCACCACCACGGCGGTACCCAGCCGGGGCAGCGACTCGATGATGGGATTCCAGCGAGACCGACTCTTGGCGATCTCCACGTTGGTCCATTGGATGCGCTGCGCCGACCGTCCCAGCTGGGCGATCTGGCGCTTCTCGGCGGCGAACGACTTCACCACCCGGGTGCCGTTGACGTTCTCGTCCACGATGGTGGCCAAATCGGTCATGCGAGCCTGGGTGACCCACGACAATGGGAACACCTGATTGCGGAATTTGAGGCCGAACCAATAGACGCCGGGCAGCGGGGCCAGCGCGGCCAGCGCCAGCCAGGGGTGGATGTACAGCATGAAGCCCAGGGCCATCACGAACATCAATAAGTTCATGCTGATGAGCGGTCCGAACGCCAGCAGCAACTGCAACGAGCGGATGTCGCTGTTGGCCCGGGAGATTACGTCGCCCGATTGGGTGCGGTCGTAGTAGGAGAACGACAGGCGGGTGAGGTGCTCGTACATGATGGCCCTCAGGTCGGTCTCAACGTCCCAGCCCAGCTTGAACAAGTAGAAGCGGTTGACCCCGCCGAACACCAGCCGGCCGACGCCAAACACCGCGATGAGCACCGCCACGATCCACATACCCCGGCGATCTCCGGTAATGGCTGCGTCCACCGCCGAGCGACCTGCGGCCGGCACCGCGACCTGGGTGGCCAGGGCGAACACGCCGGTGACCACCCCGATGACCAGCGTCCGCCGATGGGCCCGAAGCAGCGGCATGAGCCGCTTCATCCAACCCTTGGTCTGGTCGGGGTCGATCCCCGCGGTAGGGGGCTCGTACTCGGCCGCCACCGCAATCGGTTCGAATTCGGGTATTTCTGACTGAGCCCCTGTCCGTTCGGGCTCGAGTTCCGGAATACCGACAGGCCCGGTCTCGGTCGCGGTCACTTTTGAGCTGTCCCTTGACCGCGAGCCCGATTGAGCGCTTCATTCCAAAGGGCCAGTCCCGTCAGCGCCTGATCGGCCTGGTCAGCGTCGAGATGGGCCGCGATGGCAGTGATCTGCTCAGCCACCGCGTCGTCGGCCGCTGCCAGCGCCAATTTCCCGGCCTCGGTCAGCTCGTGGGCCACCTTGCGGCGATCGGCGGGATCGGACTTCCGCTGGAGCAAGCCTCGCCTTTCCAACCCGTCAGCCAGCGCCGTCACGCTGGGCCGGCTCACCGCCAGCCGACCGGCCACCGCCGATGCGGCGGCGTTTCCTTCCGATAAGAACAACAGCAGGCGATACTGTGAGGGTGAAAGGTCTAAGTCTCCCAACGCCACCGCCACTTGGCGGGCAAGGCGAGTCGCCGCCTGAGCTGCTTCTTGAGCAGTTCGAGTCGGTGATTGTTTGAGACTCATATGGTTAGTTTCCCTAAAGATTATGGATGGTGCCAAGCCCAATGCCGGGTAGTTGACCCCCGATGAGCTGGACAACCGCTCTCGGTCTAGTGGCTGCCGCGCTCCTGATCGGGGCCAACGCGGTCTTTGTGGCGGTGGAGTTCGCCCTGGTGGCGGTGGACCGGATCCGCATCGAACGGCTGGCCGCCGAGGGCCGCCGAGCGGCTCGGACCACCCTGTCGCTGCTCAAGACCCTGTCGTTCCAACTGTCCGGGGCCCAGTTCGGCATCACCGTCACGTCTTTGGCGCTGGGCTTCATCGCCCGGCCCTCTATCGCGGCCGCACTGGAGCCAGCCGCTGATCGCGTCGCAGGGGGGGCGGCTGTAGGGCTGTCCATCGCCGCCGCACTGGTCATCGCGGTGATCGTCCAAATGGTGCTGGGCGAGCTGGTGCCCAAGACCCTGGCCATTGCCCGACCGCTGCCCACCGCGATGAGACTGGCCGCTCCCATGAGGGGCTTCGAAGCGGTAGCCGGGCCGTTCATCCGCCTATTGGACGGCTCGGCCAACTGGGTGGTGACCCGGCTGGGGATCGAACCCACCGAGGAGCTCAGCGAGGCCCGTTCCCGCGAGGAACTGGCCTGGCTGATCCGGTCCTCGGGACAAGAGGGAGCGATGCGACCGGCCCGAGTTCGCCTGCTGACTCGAGCCATCCGCTTCGCAGAGCGAGACGCCGCCGATGTGCTGGTCCCCCGGGTGTCGGTGTGCCCCATCGAGCACCACCAGTCGGTGGCTGAACTGGTCGCCCTGTCGAGCCAAACCGGATTCTCCCGCTTCCCGGTAATCGGGACCGACATCGACGACGTGGTGGGTGTGGCCCTGGTCAAAAACGTGTACCAGGTGCCGGCCGAGCGGTGGGCGTCCACCCCGGTCACCGAGATCATGCGGGCGCCGCTCGTCGTCCCCGAAACCCGGAACCTGCGCTCCCTGCTGCTGGACATGAGATCGCAGCGCAGCCCGCTGGCGGTAGTTATGGACGAGCACGGCGGCACCGCGGGCATCGTCACCCAGGAGGATCTGGTGGAGGAGATCGTGGGCGAGATCGCCGACGAGCACGACGACACCGAGCCCCCGCCGGTGGCCCGCGACGCCGGAGAGCTGGTGGTCCAGGGAGGCATCCATCCCGACGAGCTGGAGGACATGACCGGGCTCCGGGTGCCCGACGGCGACTACGAGACGTTGGCCGGCTTCATCTTGGACCATCTCCAGCGCCTCCCAACCGTCGGCGAGGTGTTCCGCTACCAGGGCTGGGAGTTCCAGATCGAGTGGGTGGATCGCCGCCGTATCGACACCGTTCGCCTGCGCCCGGTGACCTCGGTTCCCCATGAGCAGGCCAGCCGATGACTGCGGTGTATATCTGCGTAGCCGTGGTGCTGTTGCTGGCCAATGCCGGCTTCGTGGCGGTGGAGTTCGCGCTCATCGCCGCCCGCCGGTCTCGGCTGGAGCCCCTGGCCGAAGCCGGAAACCGCCGGGCCCGAATGGCTCTGACCGCCATGAGCGACCTCAACCGGCAGTTGGCCGGCGCCCAGCTCGGCATCACCATGGCGTCGCTGGGGTTGGGCTTCGTGGCCGAGCCGGCGGTGGCCCGCCTCATCGAGCGGGCGGTGGAGTCATTCGTCCATCTGCCCTCCGGGGCATTGCACACCATCTCGTTCGCGGTGTCGCTGGCCTTGGTGGTCTACCTGCACATGGTGCTGGGAGAGATGGTCCCCAAGAACATCGCCCTGGCCGGAGCCGAGCGCACCGCCATGTGGCTGGCCCCGGTAAACCGCCTCTACGCCATCGTCTTCGGCCCGCTCATCGGGCTGTTGAACCGGCTCAGCCGGGGCATTGTCCGCCTGTGCGGCGTGGAGCCCGTCGACGAGCTGCCCACCGCCCGCACCCCCCAAGAGTTCGCCGCCCTGGTAGAGCACTCGGCGGCCGAGGGGTTCTTGGACGAATTCGACCGGTCGCTGCTGTCCAGCGCGCTGGAGCTGGCCGCTCGCCCGGTTCACACGGTCATGGTGCCCCGCGACCGGATCGTGGCGGTGGAGCGAGGGGCCACGACGGCCGAGGTGCTCGACCTAATGAACGCCAGCGGCCACTCTCGGGTCCTGGTCCAGAACGGCTCCATCGACCAGGTGGTGGGGTTCCTTCACGCCAAAGACCTCCTCGGGGCCACCGGCCCCCGCTCAGCAGAACCCCTCAGCGACGACCTGATCCGGGTGGTGCCGGTGATTGAGGAGGAGACCTCTCTCGAAGGCGCTCTGGCGCTGATGCGGGGTAGCCGCCGCCATCTGGCCGTGGTCCGCCAAGGCGCTCGTCGGCGCACCATCGGCCTGGTCACCCTGGAGGACGTGCTGGAGGTGCTGGTGGGCGACCTCATCGACGAGACCGACCCCACCGAACCCGCCCTGTCGAACCATCAGACATAATGACGGCATGAAATTCTGGTGCGTTACCGCGTTCATGAAGAGCACCGAGCTGGTGCCCATCGCCCGTATGGTGGATGAGGCCGGATATCACGGAATGGTGCTGTCCGATCACATCTTCTATCCCCAAGAGCTCAGCAGCCCCTATCCGTATTCGCCCTACGAAGACGGCCGGCCCATCTGGGACCCGGAGACGTCTTGGCCCGATACCTGGGTGACCATCGGGGCCATGATCGGGGCCACCGAGCGCCTGCACTTCTCCAACAACATCTACATCGCCCCCAACCGACCCATCCTGGCGGTGGCCAAGCAAGTCTCGACCGCCGCGGTGATATCCGAAAACCGGGTGGCTCTGGGCATGGCCGCGGGCTGGATGCGCGAGGAGTTCGAGCAGATGGGGCAGGACTTCGACAACCGCGGCCCCCGCACCAACGAGATGATCGAGGCTCTGCGCGAGCTGTGGAAGCCGGGCTGGGTGGAGTTCCACGGCGAGTATTACGACATCCCGGCGATGATGATGGGACCGTCCCCCGACCAGCCCATCCCCATCTACACCGGCGGCCACTCCGGGCCCGCCTTGCGCCGAGCGGCCCGCCATGCCGACGGGTGGGTTGGCAATGCCTACGACTGGGACACCCTGGCCGGCATCGTCGCCCGACTGCGGACGCTGTTGGCCGAGGAGGGTCGGGCCGACGACCACTTCGACATCATCTCCGGCTTCTACGAGCCGCCTTCACTGGACCTCTACCGCCGGGCCGAAGAGGAGTTGGGCATCACCGGGCTGTACGCCCTTCCCTGGGCAGAACTCGAAGACGTCAGCACCGACAACCGGGCGGGCCTTTTGGAAAACGCATCGGCCTACCGGGATGCCATCAACCGCTTCGCCGACAACTTCGTCCACCCCCTCGCCGACGAATAGACGATTCGAGGCTCAGGCCCCCATGGCGTGGTAGCCGCCGTCCACGTGGACCATCTCGCCGGTGGTCATCGGGAACCAATCCGACAGCAGCGCCACCGCGGCCTTGGCCACCGCTGAGCTGTCCTTCACGTCCCAGCCCAGGGGGGCCTTGTCGCCCCAGGTATCCTCGAACACCTCGAAGCTGGGAATGGAGCGGGCGGCCATGGTGCGCACCGGCCCGGCGGCCACCAGGTTCACCCGGATGCCCTGCTCGCCGAGCGAGCGGGCCAGATAACGAGCGGTGGACTCGAAGGCCGCCTTGGCCACCCCCATCCAGTTGTAGAACGGCCAGGCCACGGTGGCGTCGAAGTCGAGTC
>JAJDTA010000088.1 GCA_022827405.1 Acidimicrobiia bacterium | reverse complement strand
CAACAGGCGGAACCCCCAGGCCACCGCGCCCAGGATGAGCCATGCTCGGCTTCCGCCCATTACCCCGCGTCGGATGGCATGCCGGCGCACATATCCCAACGGGTCAAGCATCTTTCCTGTCCGATTTCCCTGTCCGATCAGACCCGGCGGACTTCGACCACGGTCCGGCTGGCCCGACCGCGCCGCCGTCCCAGCAGGAAGGCCAAAACCGCCATTACCGCCACGATCGCTATGCCTGAGGCCAGCATCGGCGTGCGAGCCGCTTCTGCGGTGTGGTCCAGGCTGTGCTTCAGATCTTCAAACTTTGCCCGGATGTCGTCCCTGTTGATCGACCCGCGTTCCATATCCACGTCATCCACGTCGCTCATCAGCGGCCTCCTCTCGATATGCGTGTCCTGGCGGCCACCAGTGCCGCCAGCACGGCAAGCAGTCCAACGAGCACCACCAGATAGGGCAGGGCGCTCATGTTGCCGTCGAACACCCCGGAAGCCTCGGTCTGGAGCAAGCGCAATCCAGCTACGGACAGGAATACCAGTCCCACGCCGATGCTCAGCGCGCCGAGAATGCCGAGCTTCAGCGTCTTGCCCAATTGGGTGAGCGGCGTAACGATCTCCTGTCGGCCATAGCCGATGAGCAGCGTCTTCAGCTCGGACAACACTTCGTTGGGCGAGTTCCCTTTTCGGGCAGCTTTTGAACGTTTGGCCACGGCCACCTCCTGCAATCGGTCAGCCTATCCCGGTGGTTTCCACTACCCCATCTCGATTCGGGCTCGGATGACCTCCTCGGCGTCGTCCAGGAGTTCAGCCAACAGGCTCAAGCGGCGGGCCGGGCTTTCCGCGGCCAAGAGCCTCTGCCGGTCCAGCGGTCCATTGGGAGACAGGGCGGCGAGCTGCCATATCGCGATCGCGGGGTCGTCGGACACCTCGAAGGTGGCCGGAAGTCCGGGCGCACCCAATTCGGATTGCAAGGCCAACACCCGGCGCCACGTGGCCGTTACCGCAGGGAGTCTGGCGGCGATCTCCTCTTTGTCGTCGTCTCTTTCGGAGGCATCGGGCCAGTCTTGGACCTCGGCCCGGGGATACGGATCGTCTTCCAGCCACCGAGATACCCGAATTCGGCGCGTACCACCGACGACCAGGCCCCACCGTCCGTCGGGGAATTCCTGGGCGTCGATGATGTTGGCCGCGGTCCCCGCCCAGGTGCGGATGTCACCGCCGCCTACTTCGCTACCCCGCTCGATGAGCACCACGCCGAACTCGCGGGCTCCGTCCAGGCAGTCCCTGGTCATCTGCCGGTAACGGGGCTCGAACACGTGGATCGGCACGACCATCGTGGGGATCAGCACCATTCCCAGCGGGAACATGGCCATCGTGCTGGTCTCGGGCTCGGTCATTTATCTGGTCATTGGGCGAAGGTCTTTTCCGAGCCCGGTCAGCTGTTTCGGATCGGTTGGAGGCCGATGTCGTCGAGGCTTGGTTTTGCCGCCAAGGTGGCCAGGTGGCGCACGATCTGCTCTTCCAGGTTTCGGATGGCTCGGTTGTCGTCGGCGCCGGGCTGGTTGGCAATGAAGGTAAACGTCACTTCTTGGCCCAAGCCGATATCGATGTAGCCCATCACTGCGGTGACGCTTGATGTTCCGCCCGAGAACGCCGTGATCCGCCCTGGATCTGGGACACCGGCAAACCGACTCCCAAGCGGGCGGGCTTCAGCTGCGGTCGGGAGGAGCTCGTGGAACAGCGGGCTGAACTCCGCGCTGTCCAGCAGTGAGGTGAACACCGGGCAGGTCGCGACGTTGGCCGGATCGAGTCCCGAGCCGTCGAATTGGAGCAGTTGGAGTTGGTCGAGGTCGATTCCCGCGTTGTTGAGCGTGTTCTCTACCGCTTGGAAACCGGCGCTGGTGCTGCCGGTGCCCATCGCGGCCAAGCCGATCTCCTTGAGCAGCAGCTCGATGGTCTCGATATCTCGGTTGGCGAGGATCTGGCCATAGAGATCCGAGAGCGGTACCGACTCGATCGCCGCCATCACGTAGACCTCTTCATCGTCGGGCACCGCTTCAGAGCGGGGGCTGCGGCGGATGACCACGTCGCGCGCTTCCAGCATGTCGTCGAACAGCGCGGCCGCGTAGAACGGCGGATCCTCTGCGGCCAGATACTCGTTGTCCCCTTCTTGTTCGCCCGCTCCATCAACCTCATCGGTGGCCTGTTCAGATTCCGGGACGGGGAACTGCACCCAGCCGTCGTCGAATTGCAGCGCTAGCAAGGTGCCGATCGTCTCGGAGTCGATGACGCTCTCCGGCCAGGACGGGACGTAACGGAGATCGTCATAGCGAGTGGCATCCCCCACCACCGCACCGGTCACCAGGGTCAGCCCGTCATCCACCAGCTTCTGGGCCAGCTCTTCGATGGGAGTATGAATCCGGTCTCGGTCCTCGGTCAGCGTTGCCAGGAATTCGTCGGTGAACAGCCGCGGATCGCCCCCGCCCACCAAGTAGATGTCGCCGTTCACTACTCCACCGTCCATCGGAACGGTGGATTGCACCGAGGTGGTGAACGTGTGTTCAGGGCCGAGCACCTGGTGGGCCGTGGCCAAGGTGAGCAAGACCAAGGCTTCAGAGGGCATGACCTGGGTGTTTGCCCCGCTTTCATAGAACGGAGGCTCGCGGCCGTCAAGGGTGATGGAGAGACAGGCGGCCGTGGGGGCGGTGGCCATCAGGTCGTCCAGGGTGGTGAAGAAGTCGGGCTCGGTGAGCGAAGGGGTCAGCAGCTCTCGCAGGCGAAGGGTGGATATCAAAGGCGTGCCCACGCCGGGTGGGACCGAGTCGTCAGCGGCCACTTCGCCGAGATTCTCGTGAAGCCGGTCGCTCAGATAGTTGGAGCCGAGAAGCGACCCGAGGGCGACCGCCAACAGCAGAAGGGGCATCAGGATTCGACGCACTGCGGGTATCCTAGGTTGCCCCTGCGACATCGGGCGTGCCGCTGGCCATCTCGCCGATCATGACTCGGCTCACAGGTGGCGCTTGCGCCATCGGGCGTACCGCCACAGATGATGCAGCGCTCGCACGGCCCGGTCGGCGGAGGGGAAGCAATAGCGGTTTTCGGCCGCTGTCGCAGCCGGCCCGGCATTTCCGGGCTGCGTGACGGCCAGTTCAGTGGCGGCCAGGATGGGTTTGCCGGTTTGGGCCGAAGCCTCGGCTGCCGCCGTGGCAAAGCGGCTGTCCTGGCGCTCGTGGTAGTCGCAGATTCGGGCCAGCTCGGCTGAGTGGAAGTACGGGCCTGACCGCAGATGGGAGGCGGTATTGGCCTGGATGCCCATCCCCAGATAGACGACCGAGTCGACTTCAGGATGTTCGGCTACCAGGTGGATCGCCTCCGGGATGGTGTCGCGGCTCTCGCCCCCGGCCAGGTCAATGGGGTTGTGGCGGCTCCAGCGGGGCGGCACCAGCCGGTCGATGGCCGCCTCCAGATCGGCAGGAAGGGGGATCAGCTCCAGGCTGGATTTCGATACCGCATCAGCGGCGATGACGCCCCACCCTCCCGCGCTGGACAGCACGACCGTGCGGGGGCCCGCGGGCAGCGGCTGGGTGGCGAAGGCGGCGACGGCGTCGAACGCCTCTTCGATGGTGGCGGTCCGCACTGCGCCGTTCTGGCGCACCATGCCGTCGAAAATCCGGTCGTCGGTGGCCAACGCCCCGGTGTGGCTGGCCGCAGCCTGCGCACCCCGAGGAGTGGTCCCACCCTTGACCAGCACCACCGGCTTCGCCTCGGACGCCTTGCGGATGGCGGCCGCGAACCCCTGGCCGTCGCCCACTCCCTCGACATAGGCCGCCATGGCCTTGGTATGGGGATCGCCGGCAAACCAACTCAGGTAATCGACCACTCCCACCATGGCCGCGTTGCCGGCGCTCACCGCCCGGCTGATGCCCACTCCGCTGAGCGCGGCGTAGTTCATGAACGCTGACACCAGATTGCCCGATTGGCTGGCCACTGCGACCGGACCGGGGGGCGGCACCGGTGCCACGATCTGAGCGGCCAGCTTGGCCGGGGTGGAGATCAACCCCTGTCCGTTGGGCCCGGCCACTGTCATGCCCAGAGAGCGGGCCAGATCGATCAGCTCATTCTCGGCCCGGGCACCCTCGGCGCCGGCTTCCCGGAAACCGCCTGACGCGATGAAAGCCGCCCTGATGCCCCGACTGGCTGCCGACCGCAGGATGTCGGGGCAGGTCTTAGGGGGCGTGCAGACCAGAACCAAGTCTGCCGCCCCCGCGGGCACCTGTCCGACCGACGCCAGCGTGTCGAGCCCCAGAATGGTCGGCTGCTCGGGATTGGTGGCGAACACCGGTCCGTCGAATCCCCCCGCCAACACGTTGTGAAGAGCGACGAAGCCGAACTTCCCCGGATGGGTGGAAGCACCGGCCACCACGATGCCTCGGGGGTTGAAGAACAGGTCGAACGGCGCGGGGCTCATGGGCTGCTCACCACGACCAGAGCGTCCACCGCCACCGGCTGGCCGTCGCGAATGATCAGGGGGTTGACATCAATTGCCTGGACGCCGTCTCCGCCCGCCGCTTCAGCCAATCCCAAGAGAGTCTGTGTCAGCGCGTCTCGGTCCACTGCCGGCTCGCCCCGCAGCGGACCCAGCAATTCAGGAATCCCCAGGTCATCGATCATGTCCAGGCAATCGGCCTGACTTGCCGGAAGCAGTCGGAACACCGCCTCCCCGATTGCCTCGGCCAGCACGCCGCCCAGGCCGAGCATGAGAGCGGCGCCGAATTGCTCGGTGAGCACGACACCGGCGATGAGCTCCCGATGCCCGATCACCATCTCCGACACCAGCAAGGCCACCTCGCCGTCGTCCTCGATGGCCGCGGCCAATAGATCGTCAGCGGCGAACCGCACCGCGTCGGGTCCGTCCAGCCCCAACCGCACCAGCCCCCGCTCGCTCTTGTGAGCCAGCGACGGTCCGCACAGCTTCAGAGCCACCGGGCCGCCGACCTCTTTCGCCGCGGCCACCGCTTCGTCCGCCGACCGAGCCAGACTGTCTCGACTCACTACAACGCCGTGGCTAGCCAGCAGCCGCTTCGACTCGAACTCCGACAACACCCCCATCTCAAAACAAGCTACCTGGCTGCCCTGTAATCCCCCACTCCCAGGGCAGTAGTAGCAGTATCACGGGTTTCTCGCTCGCCAGGAGTCTCCCGCACCACTCCGACGGCAGTAGTACCAGCCAGTATGGCCAGCGAATATGTGATGTAACCCTCTCCTATCTTCTAGGGTCACACCCGTGGCTGTCGGAGTCGGCGGCCAGCCATGACCTAGCAGTCATGACCCGTCAGGAGTTCAAGCCGTGCAGATAGTGATCGCGATCGTTGTTGGACTCGCCCTCACCCAGTTGGCCAATCTGGCCACCACTGTGTATCTGCACCGTGACCTGGCCCACAAGGCAGTGCAGCTGCATCCCGCGCTCCGCAGCTTCTTCAAGGTGTTCTTGTGGGCAGCGACCGGGATCTCAGCCCGACAGTGGGCCGCAGTTCACCGCAAGCACCATGCGTTCACCGATACTCCCGAAGACCCCCACTCCCCGGCTCGGCTGGGCTGGCTGCGGGTGCAGCTAACCAATGCCGCCCTCTACCGGCGCTCGGCCCGCGATCCCCAAACCACCGAGCGCTACGCCAAGGACATCCCGATTACCTTGCCCGACCGATTGCTGCTCAATCGCGGGATCATCGGATTGGCCTTGGGAATCGCGGTCTTGGTGTTGTGGCTGGGCTGGGTTCCCGGCGTGGTGGCCATCGTCGTCCACACCGTGGGGTATATCGGCCTAGGAGGCTCGGTGAACGGGGTGGCCCACACCTTCGGGCGCCGACCGTTCGACAACAGCGCCACCAACGTCACCTGGCTGGCCTGGCTGACCTGCGGCGAGGGTTATCACAACAACCATCACGCCGCTCCCACATCAGCCCGCTTCGCCCGTCACTGGTACCAATTCGACCTGGGCTGGTGGTTCATCAGCACGGCCAGCCGCGTGGGCTTGGCCCGGATTCGCCACTCAGATGTTGATGCTCTGGCCGCTCGGGCCACGGTTTCTGTGCCGGGTTGACCCGCCAAAGACCCCCTCGTAGACCCCCATATTGACCCCCTTTTGTGTAACAATCTGTTTTTTCCACTGGCGGTGCGTTCTGTCGGACTAGCGTGCGAAGAGTGAGCAGGTATGGGGCCGCTTTGTCTGAGCATCCCGACTCGGCCAGCGCGGTCGGCGAGGTGATCGGCGAGATTCTCGAAGCGGTAGGCCCATCGCCGGATTTGGCCGTGCTGTTCGCCTCCGCCGCCCACCGTGAGGCTGTCGGGGAGATGGCCGATGCCGTTCACCAGGTCCTGGCTCCTTCGGCCCTTGTCGGGGCCACAGCGGTGTCGGTGATCGGCGGCCCCCTCGAAGTGGAAGAACGCCCCGCGGTCTCTCTTTGGGCTGCGGCCCACTGTCCGGTCCAACCGGTGCGGCTCGAAGCAGTCCGCAGCCACGAGGGATGGGCCGTTGGCGGTATGCCGGCCGACGCGGAGGGCACGCTGCTGGCCGTACCCGACCCGTTCACGTTCCCCAGCGAGGCATTGTTGAAAACGGGGCCCGCGGTGACGGTGGTGGGTGGGCTGGCTTCCGCGGCCAGCCGACCGGGAGACAACCGGCTGATCCTCGATCGCGAGGTCTACGACGACGGTGCGGTGGCCGTGCTACTCGACCCCGGCGTCGAGGTCCGCACTGTGGTTTCCCAGGGATGCCGACCCATCGGCCAGCCATTCACCGTGACCAAGTCCGAGGGCAACATCGTGACCGAGATGGGCGGGCGCACCGCCGTCGACCGGCTGCGGGAGACCCTGCTGGGATTGGACGAAGACGACCGGGCACTAGTGGCTAAGGGTCTGCATGTGGGCGTCGTGATCGATGAGCACAAGTCGGAGTTCGACCGGGGTGACTTTCTTATCCGCGGACTGATCGGCGCCGATGAGCACACTGGCGCATTGGCGGTGGGCGACGCGGTAGAAGTGGGCACCACGGTTCAATTCCAAGTGCGAGACGCCGCTACCGCCGACGAAGACCTCCGAGAACTGATGGCCGACGCCTCGGCCGGATCGGCCCTGGTGTTCACCTGCAACGGCCGGGGCACCCACTTGTTCGACGGCCCCGACCATGACGCAGCCGTGGTTCACGAGGCCCTCGAAAGAGCGCCGGTGGCTGGAATGTTCTGTGCCGGCGAGCTCGGACCGATCGGCGGTCACAATTTTCTCCATGGGTTCACCGCTTCGGTGGTGCTGTTCCCTTGACAACCTGAAAGGATCGAATCGTCTATGGCTGCGTACCCCGCTGCTCTCGAAGCCCAGGGCATCAGCGTCATCCGAGGCCTGGCCATGGATGCTCCCCACCAAGCCCGCTCCGGGCACCAGGGAACCGCCATGGCCATGGCCCCGTTGGCCCATGTGCTGTGGACTCGCATAATGCGCTACGACGCCGACGATCCGGCTTGGCCCGACCGGGACCGGTTCGTCCTCAGTGCCGGCCATGCCTCCATCCTGCTCTACTCCATGCTGCACCTGACCGGCCAGGGGCTGACTCTCGACGACCTGCGGGATTTCCGCCAGTGGGGTAGCCGCACTCCCGGGCACCCCGAAGTCGGCCACACCGCAGGGGTGGAGGTAACCACCGGCCCACTGGGCCAGGGAATCGCCAACGCGGTGGGCATGGCGGTCGCCGAGCGCTGGCTGCGCCATCGATTTGGTGCTGACGTCTGCGACCACCGGGTGTTTGCCTTGTGCAGCGACGGAGACCTCTCCGAGGGAATCAGCCACGAGGCCTCCTCGCTAGCCGGTCACCAGCGCCTCGACCGGTTGATCGGCATCTACGACGACAACCGGATCACCATCGACGGGCCCACCGATCTCTCTTTGTCCGACGATGCCGCCCAACGGTTCGCCGCCTACGGCTGGCACGTTGTGGACTTGGGCGAGGCGGCCGACGACCTCGACGCCCTGGAAACAGGCATCCGAACGGCTATGGCAGTTGACGACGCCCCGTCGATGGTCATCGTGCGCAGCCATGTGGCCAATCCCTCTCCCGGTCAAACCGACAACCATGAGGCCCACGGCTACTCGCTGTTCGACGACGAGATCGCCGCCACCAAGGCGGTGATGGGGCTGCCCGCCGACGAGTCCTTCTATGTGCCTGCCGATGTGGTTGATGCCTATCGGGCGGCTGGCCGCCGGGGGGCCGTTGAGCGGTCGGCCTGGCGGCAGCGGGTGGAAGCCCTCGGTCCCCAGCGTTCGGAGTATGAGGCCTGTCTGGCCGGCCGGGGTCTGGCCGGCTGGGAGAACAAGCTCCCGTCGTGGCCGGCCGGCGAGTCGGTGGCCACCCGCAAAGCCAGCTCCGCTTGTCTCAATGCCATGGCCGACGTGGTCCCCGGCTTGGTGTCCGGCGGCGCCGACCTCACCGGCAACACCGGCACCAGCCTCTCCGACGCCGACCCGCTCAGCTCGATCCATCCCGCTGGCCGCCAGATCTATTTCGGCATCCGGGAGCACGCCATGGGTGCGGTGCTGAACGGCGCCGCCCTGCACGGCGGGCTGGTACCGGTGGGCGGAACCTTTCTGGTGTTCAGCGACTACATGCGGCCCGCGGTGCGCTTGGCCGCGCTGTCGGGGGCCCACAGCATCTTCGTGTGGAGCCACGACTCGGTGGGGGTCGGCGAGGACGGCCCCACTCACCAGCCGATTGAGCACGTCATGTCGCTGCGGGCCATACCCGGCCTGCGGGTGTTCCGACCGGCCGACGGCAACGAGGTGGCCCAGGCATGGCGGCTGGCCGTGGATTTGGACGGCCCCAGCGCCATGATCCTGACCCGCCAAAATGTGCCCACCCTGGAGGGGACCGCGGCGACGGACGGCGTGGCCCAAGGGGCCTACACCCTGGCGGACAGCCCCAACCCCGAAGTGATTCTGGTGGGCACCGGCAGCGAGGTGTCGGTGTGCGTGGCCGCGGCCGCGGCTCTGGAGGAGCGGGGCGTGTCCGTCCGAGTGGTCTCCATGCCCTGCTGGGAGCTGTTCGCCGCCCAAGAACCCGCCTACCGGGCCGAGGTGCTCCCACCCGGCGTGCCCAAGCTGTCGGTGGAAGCGGGGGTGACCCTGGGTTGGGAGCGATGGGTGGACCTCCCGGTGGGCATCGACCGGTTTGGGGCGTCGGCGCCGGGTTCGGTGGTGCTGGACAAGCTGGGCATGAACTCGGCCAATGTGGCGGCCCAAGCGGCGGCCCTGATCGAGAGTCAGGAGTAACGACAATGAGCAGTCTCCACGACTTGTATCGCCACCACGGCCAGAGTCCTTGGCTGGACAATCTGCGCCGGGAGTGGATTCAAAACGGCGAGTTGGCCCGTTGGGTTGAGCGTGGGGTTCGAGGGCTCACTTCCAATCCCAGCATTTTCCAGAAGGCCATGACCTCGGGAAACGACTACGACGAGCAATTCGCCGGGCTGCTGTCCGACGGTCTGAGCGTTGCCGATGCCTACTGGGAGCTGGTGCTCACCGACATCGGCGGCGCCCTCGACGCGCTGGCCCCTGTCCATGAGGCCAGCGACGGCGTCGACGGCTTCGTCTCGGTGGAGGTCGATCCGAAGCTGGCCCGCGACACCGAGGGCACTCTGACCGCGGCCCGGGCGCTCAATCAACGAGTAAGCCGCCCCAACCTGTACGTGAAGATTCCCGGCACCGCGGAGGGCCTGCCCGCCATCCAGGCCATGACGGCCGAGGGCCGCAGTGTCAACGTGACCCTTTTGTTCTCTCTGACCCGCTACGCCGAGGTCATCGAGGCCTACCTCGGCGGCCTAGAGGCCTGCGAAGGCGACCTGTCGTCGGTGTCGGGGGTGGCCTCGTTCTTCATCAGCCGAACCGACACCGAGGTCGACCGCCGGCTCGAGGCCATTGGCACTCCCGAGGCCTTGGCGCTGCGAGGTCAAGCTGCGGTGGCCCAAGGCCAAGTGGCCTACCAGATCTTCAAAGAGAAGTTCGCCGGACCTCGATGGGACGCCTTGGCCGCCCGGGGGGCGCGGGTGCAAAGGCCGCTCTGGGCTTCCACTTCAACCAAGAACCCGGCTTATCCTGACACCCTCTATGTCGACCAGCTCATCGGACCCGACACCGTGAACACGCTTCCCGACGCGACGTTGGAGGCGTTCACCCACCACGGCACGCTGGCCCGCACCGTGGACGCCGACCCCGACGCGGCCCAAGGGGTTCTCGATAGAGTCACCGACGCCGGGGTGGATCTGGAAGCCGTGGCCAACCGACTGGAGGACGAGGGGGTGTCGGCATTCGTGAAGTCATTTGATGATCTGCTCGAGAGCCTGACCACCACGGCTGACCGGTTGATGGAAGGCGCTCGTGCTGAATCCGGCTGGTCGGGCCAAATGGAAGGCGCTCGGTGACGATCGCTGCTCCAACCAGCCGAGACCTGCTGGAACTGAGCCTCAATGACCTAATGACCCGGGCTCGGGCGGTGCGAGATCAGGTGCACGGCACTCGGATCACCTACTCCCCCAAGGTGTTCATCCCCCTCACCATGCTGTGCCGGGACAAGTGCGGCTACTGCACTTTTGCCCAGCCGCCCGCCCGATTGGAGTCTCCGTACCTCAGCGAGCACGAGGTGCTGGCCATCGCCGAATCGGGCGCGGCCGCCGGATGCCACGAGGCGCTCTTCACCCTGGGCGAGCGCCCAGAGCTGCGCTATCCCGACGCCGCCAGGTGGCTGGAAACCCAGGGCTTCGCCTCCACGGTGGACTACCTGGCCCATGCCGCCCGCCTGGTGGTGGAAAAGACCGGGCTACTCCCCCACGCCAATGCCGGTGCGCTCTACTCCGAGGAGCTGGCCCTGCTCCGCAAGACCGCCCCATCGCAGGGGATGATGCTGGAGACCCTGGCCGATCTGGACTGCCATCGGGGGTCGCCCGACAAGACCCCCGAGCGGCGCCTGGCCACCCTGGAAGCCGCCGGCGAGCTGGCCATCCCGTTCACCACCGGAATCCTGGTGGGCATCGGTGAGACTCGCGCCGACCGGGTCGACGCTCTGGAGGCCATCGCCGAGTCCCACCGGCGCTGGGGCCATGTCCAAGAGGTCATCGTCCAGAACTTCCTGCCCAAGCCGGGCACCGCCATGCACGCGGCCCCGCCCTGTGATGGCGACGAGTACATGGAGGCCATCGCCCTGGCTCGCCTGATCCTGCCCGAGGAGATCCACCTTCAGGCCCCGCCCAACCTCTCTGACGACTTTGGTCGGCTGCTCGATGCGGGCATCGATGACTGGGGAGGGGTATCCCCGGTGACCGCCGACCACGTGAACCCGGAGCGCCCCTGGCCGGCCCTTGAACGTTTGCGGGCGGTCACCGAGGCCAAGGGGTTTGCCTTGGCTCCCCGGCTGACCGTGTACCCCGAGTATGCCCTCGACTCCGATCGTTGGCTTGACGAGGACATGCGATTCCCGGTGCTGGACCGCAGCGACGCCGAGGGCCTCGGCCGGCCCAATGACAAGGGCTGGTACTCCGGCGCCGACGCTTCGCCGCCGATGCTGTTGGCCGCGCCTGCTGCTAACGGCGCCCCCTCGGGACACGCCGCTGCCGGAGGGGCGGTGGGTGAAGTGATCGCCGGGGTCCGGGCTGGTCAAGAGGTTGGGGTGGACGAGATCGTCACCCTATTCGGCGCCCGGGGACCCGAGATTCATGCAGTGGCCGCGTTGGCCGACGAGCTTCGCTGTGCCGCGGTGGGCGACGAGGTCACCTGGGTGTCCAATCGCAACATCAACTACACCAACGTGTGCACCTTCAAGTGCCGGTTCTGCGGTTTCTCCAAGGGGCCGTTGTCGCTCAACCTGCGAGGCGACCCCTACCTGCTGAGCTTGGACGACATCGCCGAGCGCACCGTGGAGGCGGCCGAGGCCGGGGCTACCGAGGTCTGTCTCCAAGGCGGCATCCACCCCAACTTCGACGGCGACTATTACATCGACGTGACCCGCGCCGTGAAGGACGCCGTGCCCGACATCCATGTCCACGGCTTCACGGCACTTGAGGTAACCGAGGGCGCCCGTCGGCTGGAGGAGCCGCTAGCTGAGTATCTGCGCCGACTAATGGACGCTGGGCTGCGCTCTTTGCCGGGTACCGCGGCCGAGATTCTCGACGACGAGGTCCGGGCGGTGATTTGCCCCGACAAGATCGACACCGGCGAGTGGCTGGAGGCCCACCGCACGGCCCATGGCCTGGGGCTGCGGTCCAACGTGACCATCATGTTCGGCACGGTCGAGCAGCCGGTCCACTGGGCCCGCCACCTGGTCCGCACCCGCGAGCTCCAGAAGGAAACCGGCGGATTCACCGAGTTCGTGCCTCTGCCCTTCGTCCACATGGCTGCTCCCATCTACCTCCAGCGCCGCTCGCGTCGGGGCCCCACCTTCCGGGAGGCGCTGCTGATGCACGCCGTAGGCCGCATCGCCTACCACGGCTGGATCCACAACATCCAGGCCTCATGGGTAAAGCTCGGCATGGCCGGCGCCGCCCAAATGCTCCAAGCCGGCGTGAACGACCTAGGCGGCACCCTCATCAACGAGAACATCTCCAGGGCCGCGGGCGCCTCCCACGGCCAAGAAGCCACCGAGGACGACCTCCAAGCCCTCTGCACCCCCCTAGGCCGCCCCCTCCGCCAACGAACCACCCTCTACGACCACGCTGTGTGACCACTCTGAGTGACGAAGTAGCCAGCGCCTAGGAACTTTCTCACCTCGAGCGCTGAGCCGCTGCGGCACTATGAAAGCAGGGTCACCAACTTGAACTGAATTGCGGTATGCCTGAACCATGCGCAGCGTAGGCGATTGGCCTGGCAGCGGGATCAGGGGTCACGAGGTGGCTGGTCGAAACACCGCGGCTAGGTCAGTTCAGCAGCACTGGCTGTTTTAGGGCGGGTCGGTGGGTGCTGATTCCTGTGTCGGGGAAGGGTTCGCGGTCGTGGGGTGGCGGGTTGGGTTTGGGTTTCCAGGTTGGGTAGTCGGCGTAGGGCACCGGCGGTGGTTGTAGTTCGTAGGCGCCGTTTGGATTTCGGTGAACGGTCCATCCGTCGTCGTGGATGTTGTGGTGGCAGCTTGTGCAGACCAGCACGAGGTTGTCGATGTCGGTGGGTCCGCCTTTGGACCAGTCGTCGATGTGATGCACCTCGCACCACGTAGCCGAACGGCCACAACCAATGCAGTGTTTGTCGCGGATGATGAGGGCGGCCCGTTGGGCCTCGGTGGCCGAGCGGTATTTGCGCCCCACCCAGAGCTGTTGGCCCTTGGTGTCGAACACCGCCGGCAGGACGTCGGCGTTGCAGGCCAACCGCAGCGCTTCGGAAATCGGCAGCGGCGTGCCGTCGAGCAGGCGGGCACCGGCCAGCTTCTGGTTTAAGGCGTCCCAGTTGGCGGTCAATATCAGGGTGGTGCCTTGTGGCTTTCGGTCTTCTGCGTCGGCGCAGACTAAGTTCTCCAAAGCGTCAGCGAGGCGCTGGTTGAACGATGCCTGATCGGCAGAATCTTTGTCGTTGCGCAGGCGGCGCTCCTCGTCGGCCAGCGCGGCCTCGATCCGGCTCCCGGCGACGGGATCGAACCGGCCGTTCAAAACGAACATGCCGTCGTCAGAAGACTTGAAAAAGCTCAACTCTCGGCGCTGGCGCTGCTTGGCCATCAACGACTTGCCGTCGTCGCCCGACTGCTCGTGCTGGTGATCGCGCAGCGTCTTGGAGAAGGTCCCGAAATCCTCGCGTCGGGCCGCCTCCACCAGCACCGCCTCGTCGACCGGTCCCAAAGAAGCAGCCTTGGCGATCTGCTTGGCGTGGGCCTCGGGAATCTCCCCCGCACCCAACGCGTCGAGGGTTTCAGAAACCTGCGAGAACTGTGAGGCCGTCTCCACCTCCCGGCGGGCCTGCTGCTTGGAGGCCTGAAGCTCTTCGAGGGCCACCCGGCGGGCCAACCCCTCACCACCTCGGCTGGCATACTCCCCCAGCGCGGCCGTCTTCATCGCGGCCAGCCGGGCCTCAGCTCGTTTGATCAGCCCCAGCCGCTCCCGCAGCTCCAACAGCGACAGCCCGGCCACATCAACCGCCTCCGGCCAAACCGGCACAGGCGGCCCCGATGGCCTACGACCTGTCCGTTCCCCCTGCTCAAAGGGCCTAAACTCCATGCCTGTAAGTATACCGACCCCAGTGACAACAACCACCCGAATAACCGCTCATAAACCAACAATTCCTGTAAATTATTGGACTAGACCTGAACATAAGCAACAACACCCACAATCCCTCCATAGGCCAAACCGTAAATCACCAAGGCCCTTTCCATCTCGGGCTCACGTGCGGGCTCAGAACCGACGGCGTCCTCGTCTGCTCGTACATCCACCTTGAGGCGGGTGATGGTTGGTGAAGTGACCCTGTCTATCTGCAAAAAACTCGACAGAGCCCGCTAGTCCTCCAAGATCTGGATTGCCTTCTCCACGGAGCGGCGGGCTCTGGTTAGTTTTTTCTCTTCTTCGGGGCGGGTTGTGGCGCCTTCTTCCACGGCGTCGCGCAGGATTGACATGGCTAGGTCGTCGAGTTGTTCGGCGATGTGCTCTAGCTGGGTGCGGATGTGCTCAGCGGTCATGGCCCAAAACCTCGTCCACGATTTCTAGGGGGTGGCGCACGGTTACCCCGGCGTTGGCCAGATGGATGGTGCAGCCGGGGTTGGCGCTGGCCACGATATTGGCGCCCGAGCGGTCGATGGCCTCCAGCTTGCGCTCTCGAATCGATGCGGCCAGCTCCGGCTGCATGGCGGCATAGGCCCCGCCTGCACCGCAGCACAGGCCCTCGTCGTCCAGGGTCACCACCGTGGCGTAACGGGCCAGCACCTCGGCCACCGGCTGGTGGATACGCTGCACATGGCGCAGGTGGCAGGGATCGTGAACGGCGATGGTCACGTCCTGACACCGCTCCCCCGCCGATGGCAGCCGGTCGGCGTGGGCCGCCAGCCACTCGTGGACGTCCTGAACCCGCTCGCTGAAGGCGACGGCCTCTGGGGTGCCCAAGTGCTTGCCGTACTCCTTGAGGACAGCCCCGCAACCGGCTGAGTCCACCAAAATCGGGGCTGTGCCCTCCAGGGCCTTCATCGTTCGGGCGGCCAGGGCGTGGGCATGATCTTCCAATCCAGCATGGAGCGACAACGCTCCGCAGCACGCCGCTCCTGGCCCGGGCAGGGCCACCCCGGCGCCGGCCGACTCCACCACCCGCTTCACCGCGGCATGGGTTGATCGCTGCCAAGCGTCCATCACGCAGCCGGTGAAGAGCCATACGTCATCGCCGGTCGCTTGCAGCCGCTCTTGCACCAGGGGAATCTTGGGCAGCCCCAGCCGTTTCGACGGCACCAGCCGGAGTCGCTGGACCACGGCCAGCGCCCGAGACAGCAGATTCAACAGCTGGCGATGGCCGAGAACCCAGAATCCCCACCGGCGCCAGTCCACGCGCCGCCGTCGGGCCAATTCAGCTTGCGTGGCCTCCATCATCGAGCCGAAGGGCACCCCGGATGGACAGGCCGGCTCGCATCCCCGGCACTGCACACACGAGTCCATCGAGGCCAAGAAGGCCTCGTCCACGGCCATGCCATGGTCTTGCACCTGGCGCATGGCGCTGATGCGCCCCCGCGGCGAGGCCCACTCTTCGCCGGTCACCCGAAATGTCGGACAATGGGGCAAACACAGCCCACATGCCACACAGGAAGCCAGTTCCTCGGGATCGATTCCCAACGCGGATCTGGAAGCCAGCTCCTCGGGATCGATTCCGAGCGATGTCTTCGCCGTCATCCCGCCGCCAGCGGATCGCGCCCGGGATTGAGCCGACCTCGGGGGTCGAACGCTGCTTTCAACCGTTGGTGCAGAGCAACCACCGTCGTGTCAGGGTCGGGATCGGGGCAGGGCTCAGACACATACGCCACCCCGGTACCGATCTGCACCAGAAAACTGCCCGGAAACCCTTCAGCCTCCAGCGCTCCAGTCGGCATCCGGTGGGCCGGCAGGGGTGGCGGTCCACCAGTGGGCTCGCATCCCAGCGAGCGGGCCAGTTCGGCCTCGGACTCCACATCCGATTCGTGGCCCTCCAAATGGACCCACGTCATTTGGCCGTCCCACAGGATGGAAGACGGCCAGTACAGGCTGCGACGCAGCTCCGTCGGATCGCACGGTCCCGCCAGCCATTGCTGCGCCGCTGGCCGGGGCCACGTGCGCAGTATCACTTCACCGAGCAGTCCCAGCGTGCCCAGCGATCCCACCAGCAAACGGCACAAGTCGAATCCCGATACGTTCTTCACCGTCGGGCCGCCCGCGGTGACCAGTCGTCCATCGTCGGCCACGTAGACCGCTTCCAACAGCGCGTCCCGCAGCCTCCCTCGGCCCAGCGCATGCAGGTCATCGCGCCCCACGGCCAGCACACCGCCCACAGTGGCTCCTGCCAAGACCGGCAGGTTGGCCCGCTGGCCGGCCTCGGCCAGCGCGGCGTCGAGTTCCTCCACCGTCGTACCGGCCCCTACCCGAATGGTCATGTCGGCGGGATCGAAGCCCCGCACTCCAGCCGGGGACCGCACCAGGCGAGTCTCCTCCGGGCAATGACCGCCGATATCCCATTGAGTGCGCCCGCCGACCACCGCCACCGGGCCGTCTGCCCCCACTTCGGCGGCGAACGACTCCAGCTCTTCTCCGGCCTCCTCGCCGGTCACCTAGCCCCACACCCCCTCGGGGATCTTGTCGAGAGCGTTCACTTCAGCGCAGCTTGCTCCGGTGGGCAGCACTTTGCCGGGGTTGGCCATTTCGTCGGGGTCAAACGCCCGCCGCAGCCGAGCCTGGGCGTCCAAGTCGGCCTCGCCGAACATCAGCGGCATGTAGTCGCGTTTTTCGATGCCGATGCCGTGCTCGCCCGACAGCACCCCGCCCGCGGCCAGCGAAGCCTCGATGATGGCCGATCCCGCCGCGTGCACCCGGTCCATGATCCCCGGCTCCCGGCGGTCGTACAGCAGCAGCGGGTGGAGGTTGCCATCACCGGCATGGAACACGTTCATCACCTGGAGATCGTGCTCTTCGACGATCTCGTACACCTGGTTCATGACCTCGGCCAATCGAGTTCGGGGCACCACCGTGTCGTGCAGGTAGTAGTTGGGCTTGATCTGGGCGATGGCCCCGAACGCGCTCTTGCGCCCTTTCCAAATCAAGGCCCGCTCGTGGTCGTCGGCCGCCCGACGGACACTACTGCCCCGCTCGACGGCCAACTCGGCCACCCGGTCGGCCTCAGCGGCCACCCCGCCGGGCAGCCCGTCAACCTCCACGATCACCACCGCGGCCGCATCGGTGGGAAACCCAGCCCCCACAAAGTTCTCCACTGCCCAGATGATGTTCTTGTCCATCATCTCGATGGCCGCAGGCACGATGCCGTCGGCGATCACCGCGCTCACCGTCTGCGCCGCGGCGTCAACTGAGTCGAAGGCCAAGAGCAGGGTCTGTACTGCGGGCGGGTTCGGGGTGAGCCGCACCGCGATGGAAGTTGTAATCCCGAGCATCCCCTCGGAGCCCACATACGCCCCCCGCAGGTCCAACCCGGGGGCCCAGCCGTCGGGATCGCCCAGCACCACGGCCTCGCCCGACATGAGCACCACTTCGGCGGCCAGCACATGGGCGCTGGTCACCCCCAGGGCCAAACAGTGGGGGCCGCCGGCGTTGGTGCCCACATTTCCCCCCAGTGAGCACACCTGTTGGCTGGAGGGATCGGGAGCAAAGTGCAGGCCATGGGGTGCTAGGGCCCGGCTGAGGTCCAGGTTGATCATGCCCGGCTGCACCCAGGCCACTCGCCGGTCGGCATCCACCGATAGCAGGCGATTCATCTTGGTGGTGACCACCACCACCGGCTCCTCCAAGGGCACCGCTCCCCCGGCCAACCCGGTGCCCGCGCCCCGGGGCACCACCGCCCGGCCATGGTGCCGGGCCGCGTCCACACAGCCCTGCACCTCGGCGGTGTTGATCGGGAAGCACACCGGCCCGGCCTGTCCTCCTTCAAAAATCGAGGCATCCCGGCCCATAATCGAGCGCTCCAGCGGGGCTATCCTCACCCGGTCGGGGGGCAGCACTCGCCGAAGGTCTCGCATCAAGGGGTCGGCCTTCCGAAACTTCATCCGCCAGTAGAATACCGGCAGTGAGTCAGTCAGGATGCAAGCACTCCAAGCACTTCTAGGGGGAAGGATCGCAAGGTCGGGCGTGGAGTTGCTCGCCTCGTTCCGGCCGCGCCGAGCCTTTCCCGCCGTGATGGTGCTTTCCATCGTCACCGGGGCACTAGTCGGTTTGTTGGTCGCCGGCTTCGAACAACTCACCGTCGAGGTGCTGCTCAAGAGGCTTCTCGAAGGACCGCTTTGGTGGCAGGCGGCCGCTCCGGCTGTCGGCTTGTTCGGCGCGGTGGTCATCCTGCGCTACCTCGGGCGCGGTGCCACTCCGTCGACATCCGACGAATATGTGCGGGCCTTCCACGAGCGCCACCCCCGACTGCCCTTGTCCCAGCTTCCGGCCAAGCTGCTGGCCGGCGTGGCCACCATTGGCCTGGGGGGATCGGTCGGCCTAGAGGGTCCCTCGGTGTATGCCGGCGCCACCGTCGGTCAGAGCACCCAGGGCTTGTTTTCCCGGTGGCTGCGCCGGGAAGAGACCAAAATGCTGCTCACTGCGGGGGCAGCAGCGGGCATCGCCGCCGTGTTCAAGACTCCGGCCACTGGGGTGATCTTCGCCTTGGAGGCCCCCTACCGCGATGATGTTGCCCGCCGGGCGCTGCTGCCCGCGCTGATGGCCTCGGCTTCGGGCTATCTGGTGTACGTGGCCTTGCTGGGCACCGACCCGGTTATCGATTTGGGCAGCCACGACAGCAACCTCAGCATCATCCACTTGGGCGGAGGAGCCCTGCTCGGGTTGATCGCCGGTCTGGGAGGCCGGGGATTCGCCTGGCTGGTGCGACAGGCCAAGGGATTGGAGCAGCAGTTCCCCTTCGGCGTTCGAATCCTGGTCGGCGGGGCGGTGCTGGCCGGGCTGGTGGTGGCCACCGAAGCCGTATTCGACCAGCCTCTGAGCTTGGGACCCGGGGTGGAGGCCACCGAATGGCTGCGAGGTGGCGAGCACACGCTGCTGCTCATCGGCAGCCTGCTGGTCTTCCGAATCATCGCCACGCTCACCACTGTTGGCGCCGGGGGCACCGGCGGGCTGTTCATTCCCCTCGCGGTTCAAGGGGTGATCGTGGGCAGCTTCGTGGGCCAAGCCTTGGGAACAGACGACATAGGGCTGTACCACACGCTGGGGTTGGCCGCCTTCTTGGGCGCCGGATACCGGGCACCCATCACGGCGGTGATGTTCGTGGCCGAGAGCACTGGCACATCCGCGTTCGTGGTCCCGGCGCTCATTGCCGCCGCGGTGTCGCAGCTGGTGGCCGGATCCAGCTCGGTGGCCTCCTATCAATTGGACAAACGGGAGGGCCTAGTGGAGCGCCGGCTCGCCCTGCCGCTTACGTCCGCGCTCACCACCGACACCCTAACCGTGCCCCCCGATGCCACCGTGGGCGAGTTGGTGTACATCCACCTACTTGGTCGACGCGAGCGAGAGGTCCCGGTGGTGGACGGCGGGGCCTACGTTGGGATGTGCGGCTTGGAGCAGATGAGCGAGTTGGAGCGCGACGCGTGGAACGACACGCTTGTCGCCGACATCGCCCGACGCGATCTGCCCACGGCCCGTCCGTCGTGGACGCTGCGCGACGCGGTGGCCCAGATGGACGGCAATGACACCGATCAACTTCCGGTAACCGACGACGACGGCACGTTCATAGGAGTAGTGCGAGCCGACGACATCCTTCGGTTGGATGAAATCCTGGACGAGACCGAAGGCGTATGACCGGGTCTCTTGGGGCTGTCAGCTAGGAAAAAGCTCGTCGACGCCATCGGTTGATGGCGTATCCCGGTACTCGCACCAAGGCTTGGCACCCACCTTGACAAGGCGGCACTCCTCCCCGGGAATTGCTCCACACTCCACGCACGGATCTTCGTTCTCCCTGAACATAACGTCGAAGTCGTCGCTTGTGTGCTTCAGCGCGCGGGCTTCTTCGTAACGACGGTGGCGTCCCTTTTTCATGGGCGGCTCCGCAATATCGAGCCGGCGGCATTTCGGCACCGGCAGTAGAGGGTACTGCGCCCCCCTAAGCTTTCATGCTGGCCAGTCTAACCACTCCACTCCCAGCTTTTGCACACTGCCAGCATGAACTGGCGATACAGGCCAGATTGTCGGAGCGGGACTGACCAGCACCTCAGGCGTCGAGCACCTTGTGGCGAGCCTCCTCGGCGCTGACCAGCGGCGGCTCGGTGGACCACGGAAAGTTGATCCACTGGTCGGTGCGCTTCCACACATAGTCGCATTTCGCGAGGGAATGGGACTTCTCGTAGAGCACCGCGGAGCGCACGTCGCCCACTCGGTCGACACAGAAGTCGTAGACCATCTTGAGGGTGTGGCCGGTGTCGGCCACATCGTCGGCAATCAGGATCTTGGAATTGCGGTGGTCCACCAGATCGACGGCTGGGGGGAGCATCACCGGAACGGGAAGCCGCTCGTCCACCCCGGTGTAGTACTCGCAGTTCATTACGTAGATGTTCTTGATCGACAGGGCGTAGCCCAGTGATCCGGCGCAGAACAGGCCGCCCCGGGCAATGGCCAAGATCATCTCGGGCCGGTATCCGTCGTCGGCCACCAGCGCGGCCAACTCCCGTACCGCGCGGCCGTACGAGGCCCAGTCCAGCCATTCTCGTTCTGTCATCGTGCCTGTCAGCCTCCTATATCGGGCGCCCGGAGCGCTCTTCTAAGACGAGTTTGCCAAGGCTGTCGAAGGCTACTGCCGCGGTTCCGTCCAATAGCTGTTGAACAGGCGCCGCGACGATGTCGGCTCGCCATCCTTTGCGGGCCCGGCAGTCCGGGTCGCCCCGGAGCAGTGCCTCGATGTCGCTGCGGGTGGCCACCAAGGTGGGGTCGAGGTCGGCTTCGGCGGCGTGCTGGGCCGCCCACGAGGTGATGAGGTTGACCGCTGGCTTGAGAGACGGGTCCAGTTTGGGTGTCCTTTTGCGGGGCTCGATCTCAAGGTCTGCATCTCGAGTCTGGTCGAGGAATGCCAATAGTTCCTTGTCCGCCCCTTTGCGGAGGTTGCGCGGCTCCACGCCGCGGATGTCCCGCAGCTGGTTGACCGTTCGGGGTAGGCGTTGGGCAACCACGACCACCCCCAAATCCGACAGAACGTGGCGAACAGGCTGGTTCGTGCGGGCCGCGTATTCCTCTCGCCATTTGGCCACCGCCTGGGCCAGGGCCCGGGGTCGGCCCTCCATGCGGCGGACTTCTTTAATCCGGAGCCACGCGTTGTCGGAGGTCCGCCCGGCATCGGCCCGCTCCAGCAGGAGGGCACACTCCTCTTCGGCCCACTCCAGGCGCCCTCGAGCCTGCAGCTGTTGGTGCAGCATGTCGCTGATCTCCAACAAGCGCTCCACGTCGGCCGCCGCATAGGCCAACATGGGCTCGGGCAGCGGCCTTTGGAACCAGTCGGACATGCGGGCCTCTTTGGGCAGTTCCACCCCCAGCAAGCGCTCGTGGAGGGCGGCCAGCGATGGCGTGCGGTATCCGACGAATCCTGCCCCGATCTGGGTATCGAATATGCGGCGGGGTTGCGTGCCGCACTCGTGCTGGAGCACCTCCAAGTCCTGTTCGGCGGCATGGAGCACCGCCAAGCCATCGCCTTCCAGCAGGTCGGCCAGCGCAGCCATGGGCACTTCCAGCGGGTCGATGATGGCCAACTGGTCATGCCAGGCAATCTGAACTAGCGCCACCCGGGGGTAGTAGGTGCGCTCGCGGTGGAACTCGGTGTCGAGGGCATAGGCGTCGGCGGCCGCGGCATCGGCTACCACCGCCGCCAGCTTGCGCCGAGAGGTGATCGGGTCGGGGGGGCCGGATTCGCGCTTCAATCGCCTGTCGGCCCGAAGTCGTAGGGGTAGCCAGCTTCCACCCACCCATTGGTCCCGCCGGCCACGTTGGTGCACGACCAGCCGAAGGCAGTCAGATACTCAGCGGCCTTCAGGCTCCGCCCGCCCAAGGCACAAATCATGTACAGGTGCTGATCGGGCAGTTCTCCGGCCCGCTCGGGGATCGTGTCCAGGGGAATGAGAACCGCGCCGGGCACACGGGCCTCGGCGTATTCCTCGGGCTCGCGCACGTCGATGAGCACTATGTCGTCTGGCAGGTCGTCTGACAGCAATGCGGCTAGTTCGGCCACCCCGATTTCAGGAATCTCCACCCGGCTGAGGTTAGTGGCCCGATGAGAGGTCTTCGGGGCTGTCGATGTCGGCCACGGCGGTCGGAGAAGCGGGCACGTCGACAACGGTTGCTTCATCGAGCAGCGAGGCAACGGCGCGCCGACCGGATTGGAACAGGTGCTCCGCCAGCGCTACTGCTTGGGAATCGATGGCCAGCGGAAGATAGTGGCGGCGTTGGTCAGTGAATACCGCCGCCACTACGGCCGTGGAGGGCGGCGCCTCGACGACGGCCTGCACGAGCACCGCAACATCCTCTGCGTCGATGGCGGGAAGATCGCAAGGCAATATCACCGTCACGGGATGGCGGGAAAAGCCCAAGGCGGTGGCCACTGCTCCCAGGGGACCCTCGCCGGGCCAGCGGTCGGCGACGTGCTGGGCATCGGCAGCCGCCGCCGCGCTTTCCAGCCGAGGGTCAGACCCGCCAACGATGAGGCGTTGCGAGGCCTCAGCCAGTGCGGCCAGGGCACTGGAAATCAGCTTCCGACCCCCCACCTCGATGAACGCCTTGTCGGCACCCATTCGCCGGCTCTGACCTCCGGCGAGCACTGCACCAGTGAATTCAGCGGAGATCTCTATCCCCCATAGTTCATGCGGGTGTCCTCCATGCGGAGGACGGGGGTGTCCTCGTCGGCCTGGAAGCCGCAGTCCACCACCTCGCCGATGAACAGGGTGTGGGCCCCGGTGACCACCGCGTCGCGCACCTCGCAGTCGAGATAGGCGGGGGCGCAGTCCAATATGGGCGCGCCAGTGACCCCGTCGTGGAATGCGAAACCGTTGAGGGTCATGGCCGCGAGATCCACCTCTACCGGCTTGGTGAACTTTCGAACCATGGCCCGGTCATCTCGGGCGATCGTGCACAGGCTGAACACTCCGCCCTCGGTGATGAGTTCGTGGGTGTAGGCCGGATGCTCCACTCCGATCCCCACCAACTTGGGCTCAAAGGCCAGCTGGGTTGCCCAGTTGAGGGTCATGCCGTTGCGGCGCTCCCCCGCTCTCGATCCCACTACGTAGAGGCCGTAGGGCAGGCTCCACAACACCCGTCGACGGAGGCGGTCGTAAGAGTCCTGGGCTTCGGGATCATTCCCGACTTGCTCGGGAAACGGGCCGATGGGTCCGGTGCCGCCTGGTGCCGCCATGTCAAGCCTCCAGGTCTTGGGGGGGCCACGATGGGTCGAGTTGGTGGAGAAACAATCGGCAGCGCTCTTCTTCATCTTGCTCGCCGATGGCGGACGCAGTGGCCTGCAATCCAGCCAGGGACCGCAAAAAGCCCCGGTTCACCTCGTGGACCCAACGCACAAAACCCGACCCCCGCCAACCGTTCTGGCGCAGCCGGTCAAGCCCCCGGTGGTAGCCCACCCGGAACGCGGCGTAGGCCTCGGTGTCGTCGCGGGCCAACTGTCCCAGCCGAGCCCAGCCGTCCAAGAACCGGGGGAACTGGGCTACCACGTTGGCCACCGCGTCCCTTCGGCGGTCTTCAGGCAGGCTCATCGCCTCGGATAAGGCGGCCACCGCGTGGGGTGGCTCAGGATCCAAAATCGTCTCTGGCGGCCCCGACCGAGTGAGGTTCACCGGCGCATCGCTCATCTTCTGTAACGCTCCCTGCTCATCACCGCCGACACCTCGGCATTCCACCCGGCGCATCTGACATGGCGCAATCCTTCTACGGTCAGTGGATGCGCACCAAGCGCAGGACATCGGTGGCCTCGGTCATGCCGGCCACCACCGCCACCACATCGCCGGGTGCGACGTGCCCGGCCTCTTCGGCCATGTCCAGGGCTTCGGCCACCCGGGCCTCATAGCTGCCCAGCTCGTGGGCCAACATCGGGGTGACACCCCAGCTCAGGGTCAGCTGCTGGACGGTGCGTTCTGAGGTGCTGAAACCCAAAATGGAGGCCTGAGGGCGGAAGCGGGCCATCGACCGCACAGTGAACCCGGAGGCCGAAATGCACACGATGGCCGCCAAGTTGAGCTCGTTGGCGGCGGTAGCTGCCGCCCCGGTCATGGCATCGGTCACCGAAGTGGGCGCGTCCACGTCGGTCATACGCAGGCGGCGGATGTTCTCCCCCCAGCGCACATAGTCGAACTCCTCGTCGGCCCGCTCGGCGATTCGGGCCATGGTGGCCACCGTGGCCGCAGGGTGGGCGCCGATGGCCGTCTCGGCCGACAGCATCACCGCACTGGTGCCGTCGAACACGGCGTTGGCCACGTCGGATACCTCCGCCCGAGTCGGAGTCGATGCCTGAACCATGGAATCCAGCATCTGAGTGGCGGTGATCACCGGCAAGCCGCCCGCGATGCAGTCGCGGATGATCCGCTTTTGAAGGTGCGGGGTCTCCTCCATCAGGCACTCGGTGCCCAGATCGCCGCGAGCCACCATGATGCCCGCCGAGGCATCAATGATGTCGTCGAGATTCTGCACGGCTGCTTGGGTCTCGATCTTGGCGATAACCAGCGGGCCGGCGGGATGGGGCTCGACGCCGACCCGGCGGATGTCGTCGCCCGACCGGACGAACGATACGGCCACTAAGTCCACCGAGTTGCTCACGAATGCGTCCAGGCCCCGCAGGTCTTCGGGCGTGGGTGTGGACATGCTGAGGCGGTCGGATGGAATGCGGAACCCGGGCCGCCCATGGATCACGTCGCCGTGCAGGACTCGGGCCGTGGCTTTGTCGCCGGATATGTCGGCGATTTCCAACAGCACCTGTCCATCGCCGAGGGCTACTTGGTCACCGAGGGCAATGTCGTGAAAGAGGTTGTCGTAGTCCACCTCCACCACCTCGGCGGTGCTCAGGGTGTCGCCCACCCTGATCTTCACCTCGGAATCGGCCAACAGCTCCACGCCCTCCTGTCCGAAGCTGGCCGTGCGCACCTTCGGGCCGGGCAAGTCCACCAGGACTCCCACCCGCCGACCGGCTTCTTGGGCCACCTGGCGCACGAGGTGCATGCGCTCCAGGGCCTCTTCCAGCGTTCCGTGGGCCAAACCGATGCGGGCCACGTCCATACCGGCGTCCACCATGGCCCGCAGCATCTGCGGGGATTCCGACGTCGGGCCAATGGTGGCGATGATCTTGGTGCGTCGGGTCACGAGCTTTAACGCTATCGCCCAAAAGGGGCGACTTTGCGGTCTACGAGGGCTGGTTCACCGGCGATTACCGGTGGGTTCGGCTAGTTCATGCGGGCCCGGGCGCGCACGGCCAAGTGCCGAAACTTCTCCTCATCGTCGTGTTCCGCGGCCTCGGCTAGTGCCTCGAACCGCCGGGCCGCTATTTCGAACCGTCCTCGCTCCATGTTGATCAGACCAAGCTGCCTTGCCTCCTCAGCGGGTGCCGAGGGGCACATAGTCCGCAACTCCAGTACCCACTCCAGATTGGCGTAGTCCCGGCGCTGGGCGTAGATGGCCCGAAGATTCCCCAGTATCCGCTCCATGATCGATGAGTTGTCTACCGGGGCCAAGAATGCGGGGTGGAATCCCTTCTGCCCGCCGGTGATCTGATGGAACAGCTCTTCGCAACCCCGAGCATCGAGCAACGCTCCCCCGGCGAACACGTCGATGTAGGTGTCGGGCTCGGTTCGGTCCCGGATCAAGAAGTGGCCGGGCAGTCCGATTCCCTCGAACTCAAAGCCCGTGCGGACCCCTACTGCGATGGTCAGTACAGCAAGGCTGATTGGAATACCGGTGCGCCGGCGCATGACCTCGTTTAGAAACGAGTTGCGGGGGTCGTAGTAGTCCGCTCGATTGCCGTGGAACCCCAGCTCGCTGAACAGCGAGTGCAGCATTTGGCTCCGGCTGGAGCGGGCGCAACTATCGGCGAGAGAGTCGAGCCGGTCGATCTCGGCGTCGAAGTCCATATCTGGACAGCCGTGGGCGGCAATGCACAGTGCCCCCTCATGGAGGGCGAATTCCTCGTGCTCAAGCAGTTGCCTGAATCTCTCGGCTGGCTCCCATCCCACAGGTAGTGAATCTATCCCGACAACTAATCTCTCGCTGGTGTCCGCTTGGCCGTTTTTAGACCACGAGGGGCCGATACCCATCGCCCACCGGGGTGGGGCCGCGGAGGGACCGGAGAACACCATGGCTGCGTTCTCGGCCGCCGTCGACCTTGGCTATCGCTACTTGGAGACCGATGTGCACGCCACCAGCGACGGGGTACTAGTGGCGTTCCACGATGAGGGCTTGCAGCGGCTCAGTGGTCGCTCAGAGGCCATCGCCGAATTGGTTTGGCGAGACTTGGAGACGGTGCGGGTGGGCGGAGGACAGGCCATTCCCCGCTTCGAGGAGCTGCTGGAGGCTTGGCCCGAGGTCAGGATCGCGGTCGATCCCAAGCACGACCAGGCCACCGAACCGCTGATCGACACCTTGCAACGGTCCAACGCCATCGACCGGGTGTGCGTGGGATCTTTCTCTGGGCGCCGACTGGCCACCGCCCGGCGCCTGGGTGGACCCCGGCTGTGCACCGGTCTCAGCCCGAAAGAGGTCGGCCAGCTCCAGGCCGCAGCTACCGGGCTGCCTGTGCGCATCAAAGCCGGGGCGTGCGCCCAAGTGCCCCCTACGGCCAAGGGTGTGCCTCTGGTCTATCGGCGGTTTGTGGATGCCGCTCACGACCAGGGGCTGGCGGTGCACGTGTGGACGGTGGACGATGCCGACGAGATGCACCGATTGCTGGATCTGGGGGTGGACGGCATCATGACTGACCGTCCCACCGTGCTTCGCGACGTGCTCATGGCCCGCGGCACCTGGTCGTGAGAGCCTGATTTAGGGCCGAAATCGGGCTGGAGGTTGTGGTTAATTTTAGGTTTCCTGGGGATTTCTACTCACAGCAGTGGAAAACCCTGTGGATTTTGATTTTCCCCTTGACCTGGGTTTTCTGCGCGCTATGGTATGCCCACCTACCAGAGACAAGCGGAGTAGCTGGAAGAGCAGGAGCCCGAAAGGGCGAGGGTTCGAAAGAGTTCCGCAGGGCCACTGGAACGGGCCGAGGAAGTCGGTGGCACCACCGAAAGCCGAGGGCCGGGAACGAGGCCAGGTGCCGCGAGGAACTGGGAGGTAGGGACCGGGGAGCCGGAGGGCGCAAGCCAGCCGGAGCGCCGGGACCGAACGGGACGGCCCCGAGAAGTCGACCGGTTTCGGCCGGGAGGCTACTCGGGGCCTCCTTCTTTTCTCGGGCGCTTCGCTACTTGCTCCTCAGCCGTCAGTAGTGTGAGCGCGGTGAGCGGACCTGCTGTCGCACTTCTGCACGGGCTAGCCGGTTCGGCCCGGCGAACCTGGGGGGACAACGCCTGGTTTGATCTGTTGGCCGACGCGGGCCGCGAGGTGATCGGTGTCGACCTGATGGGCCACGGCACCGCCCCCAAGCCCCACGAACCCGAGGGCTACGCCGAATTCGAACAGCACGTGATCGACCACTTCCCCGAAGAGGCCATCGACGCCATCGGATTCTCGCTGGGGGCCTACACCCTGTTGTCCATTGCCTCCCGGACGCCCGAGCGATTTCACAAGCTGGTGGTATCGGGGGTGGGCAAGAACCTGTTCGAGCGAGACGAGGACCACAGCCGCATGATTCTTCACGCGGTGACCGGCGAGCCCGACCCCGAGAACCCCGAGGCCCTCCATTTCTCCACTCTGGCCGACGACCCCGAGGCCGACCGGGAGGCCCTGGCCGCGCTCTTGGCCAGCCGCACCGCCTTCGACACAAGCTGTTTGGGCGGCGTCAACGTTCCCACCCTCGTGGTGGTGGGCGACAAGGACTTCGCCCACCCCGCCGATCAGCTCGTGGAGGCCCTGCCCGACGCCCGCCTAGTGGTCCTGAGGGGCGTCGATCACTTCGCCACCCCCAAGTCCTTCGACTTCATCGACGCCGCCCTGGAATTCCTCGACGCCCAGCCGTTCTGAATCTGGACAGCAGCTAGCGCAGCTGCTGGGCGGTGGGCACCAGGGGGGCGGGCAGGAGGGTGTCGCCGGTCAGGTATTGATCAACCGCGGCGGCGCAGGCTCGGCCTTCGGCGATGGCCCACACGATCAGGCTCTGGCCTCGGCCGATGTCGCCGGCCACGAACACGCCGGGCACCGTGCTCATCCAGCTGTTGTCGCGGGCCACATTTCCCCGGGCGGTGATCTCTACTCCCAGATCGTCGAGCAGCCCGCCGGTTTCGGGGCCGGTGAAGCCGAGAGCCAAGAGCACCAGGTCAGCTTTGAACTCCCGCTCGGTGCCTTCGATGGGATCGAAGCTCATGCGCCCGCCTTCGAATGACTGCTGCACGTCGATGGTATGCAGCGCCTCTACCTGACCGCCCGATCCGGTGAACTCCACGGTGTTGATGGCGTAAATCTGGGTGCCGCCTTCCTCGTGGGCCGACGACGACCGGTACATGAGCGGCCACGTGGGCCACGGGGTGGAGTCGTCCCGTTCGTCGGGTGGGCGGGGCAAGATCTCGAACTGATGGATGGAGGCTGCCCCGTGGCGGTGGGCGGTGCCCAGGCAGTCGGCTCCGGTGTCGCCCCCGCCGATGATGATCACATGCTTGCCCGCGGCCGAGAACGGATGCTCGTCCAGGTCGCCTTCTTGAACTCGGTTGGCCGGGGGCAGGTACTCCATGGCCTGGTAGATGCCCTCCAGTTCCCGACCGGGAATGGGCAGGTCGCGCCATTGGGTAGCCCCGCCGGCCAGCACCACCGCGTCGTACTGCCCGGTGAGTTCGGCCGCGCTGATGTCGACTCCAACGTTCACCTCTGTTTTGAATACCGTGCCCTCGGCTTCCATCTGGGCCAGCCGGAGGTCGAGATGTCGCTTCTCCATCTTGAATTCGGGAATGCCATAGCGCAACAAACCACCGATGCGGTCGGCCCGCTCGAACACCACCACATCGTGGCCCGCCCGGGTGAGCTGCTGGGCCGCGGCCAGACCGGCCGGCCCCGATCCCACCACCGCGACAGAGCGGCCGGTTCGGTCGTCGCACACCACCGGGGTGATCCACCCCTCCTCCCAGGCCCGGTCAACGATCTCCACCTCAACCTGCTTGATGGTCACCGGGTCTTCGTTGATGCCTAGCACGCAGGCCGCCTCACACGGCGCCGGGCACAGCCGCCCGGTGAACTCGGGAAAGTTGTTGGTGGCGTGCAGCCGTTCGATGGCCTCCCGCCAGTTGTCCCTGTACACCAAGTCGTTCCAGTCGGGGATCAAGTTGCCCAAAGGGCAGCCGTTGTTGCAGAACGGGATCCCGCAGTCCATGCAGCGCGACGCCTGGGTGCGCACCGACTCGTCGTCGAAGTCCCGGTAGACCTCGTTCCAGTCCTTGATCCGCACTGGCACCGCTCGGCGCGTTGGCAGCTCCCGACCGTGCTTGATGAACCCGCGAATATCACCCATGGGCGGCCGCCATGATGGCTGCTTCGGCGTCGGTCCCTGTTCGCTCAGCCTCGGCCAGCGCCCCCAGCACCCGCTTGTAGTCCTTGGGCATCACCTTCACGAAGCGGTCAGCCTCAGTGGACCAGTTGGCCAGGATCCGCTCGGCCACCGTTGAGCCGGTGTTAACCATGTGCTGGCTGATGCGATCCCGCAGCCACTCGCGGTCGGCGTCGTCGGGCGCCTCCAAGTCCACCATCTCGGGGTTTACCTTGGCGGGGAACACGCCATCGGGGTCGTACACGAAGGCGATGCCGCCCGACATGCCGGCACCGAAGTTCCGGCCAGTGGGTCCGAGCACCACGGCCCGCCCGCCAGTCATGTACTCGCAGCCGTGGTCGCCCACACCCTCCACCACTGCGACGGCACCGGAGTTGCGGACGCAGAACCGCTCCCCCACCAGGCCCCGCAGGAAGAGTTCGCCGCTGGTGGCACCGTAACCGATCACGTTGCCCGCGATCACATTCTCCTCGGCGACGAACTGAGCCTGCGGATACGTGGTCACGATGATTCGCCCGCCTGACAGGCCCTTGCCCACGTAATCGTTGGCGTCGCCGGTCAGTTTCATGGTGATGCCCCGGGGCAGAAACGCCCCAAAGCTGTTGCCGGCTGATCCGGAGAAGTTGATGAGGATGGTGTCGTCGGGCAGGCCGCCGGCCCCCCAATTGGACGTCACCTGATGGCCGAGCATGGTGCCCACTGTGCGGTTCACGTTGCCGATGGGGAGGTCAATCTCCACCGGGAGGCCGTCTTCCAAAGCGGAGTTGGCCATCAAGATGAGCTGCTGGTCGAGGGCGCGGTCGAGGCCGTGGTCCTGAGGTTGCGTGCAGTGCCGATCGGCCCCCGGATCGATGTCAGGGGCGTACAGGATGGGCGACAGGTCGAGCCCCGACGCCTTCCAGTGGTCCACCGCGTCGCTCACGTCCAAGCAGTCCACCCGCCCGATAGCCTCCGCCAGAGTGCGGAAGCCGAGCATGGCCAGCAGCTCTCGCACCTCCTCGGCGATGTATTCCATGAAATTGATGACGAACTCGGGCTCGCCGGTGAACTTCTTGCGCAGCTCGGGATCCTGGGTGGCCACCCCCACCGGACAGGTGTCCAGATGGCATACCCGCATCATCACGCATCCCGCAACCACCAGAGGCGCGGTGGCGAACCCGAACTCCTCGGCCCCCAGCAGCGCGGCGATCATCACATCCCGGCCCGTCTTGAGCTGGCCGTCGGTCTGCACCACGATCCGGTCCCGCAGCCGGTTCAGCAGCAGCGTCTGCTGGGTCTCGGCCAGGCCCAGTTCCCACGGGGTGCCGGCGTGCTTGATGGACGTCAGCGGCGAGGCCCCGGTGCCGCCGTCGTGGCCCGAGATCAGCACCACGTCGGCATGGGCCTTGGACACCCCGGCGGCCACCGTGCCCACGCCCAACTCCGACACCAGCTTCACGTGGATGCGGGCTTCTGGGTTGGCGTTCTTCAGGTCGTGGATGAGTTGGGCGAGGTCCTCGATGGAGTAGATGTCGTGGTGGGGCGGCGGGGAGATGAGCCCCACGCCGGGGGTGGAGTAGCGGACTTCGGCGATCCACGGCCACACCTTGTGGCCGGGGAGTTGGCCCCCCTCGCCCGGCTTGGCCCCCTGGGCCATCTTGATCTGGATGTCGTCGCTGTTCACCAGGTACTCGCTGGTCACCCCGAACCGCCCCGATGCGGCCTGTTTGATGGCCGAGCGGCGCAAGTCGCCGTTGGGGTCGGGCACATAGCGGCGGGGATCCTCGCCGCCTTCGCCGGTATTCGACTTCCCGCCAATGCGGTTCATGGCGATGGCCAGGGTCTCATGGGCCTCGGCCGAGATCGACCCGTACGACATGGCTCCGGTGGAGAACCGGGTGACGATGCTGGAAACCGGTTCCACCTCCTCGATGGGAATCGGCTCTCGCACCCCGGTGCGGAACCGGAACAGTCCCCGCAGGGTGGCCAGGCGCTCAGACTGGGCGTCCACCTTCTCGGAGTACTGCTTGAAGATGTCGTAGCGGCCCTCTCGGGTGGCGTGCTGAAGCTTGAACACCGTCTCGGGGTTGAACAGGTGGTACTCGCCCTCCCGGCGCCATTGGTACTCCCCTCCCCCCTCCAGGGTGCGGTGGGCCCGCTCATCGGGATTCTCGGGGAAAGCGATGCGGTGTCGCAGCCTGACCTCCTCGGCCAGCTGCGGAAAGCCGATGCCGCCCAAGCGGCTGACCGTGCCGGTGAAGCACTCTTGAATGATGGGGTGCCCCAAGCCAATGGCCTCGAAGATCTGCGCCCCCACGTACGACTTCACCGTGGAAATGCCCATCTTGGACATGACCTTGAGCACGCCCTTGTCGCAGGCCTTGATGTAATTGCGGTGGGCCAGATCCTTGTCGTCGTCGGGCGAGAAGCCGCACAACCCCTCGTCGATCATCTGGTCGATGGTCTCGAACGCCAAATAGGGGTTGATGGCCGTGGCCCCGTAGGCCTGAAGCAGGCAGATGTGGTGTACCTCGCGGGCGTCGCCGGTCTCGACCACCAGCCCCACCCGGGTGCGGGTCTTCTCCCGGATCAGATGGTGGTGCACTGCGGCGGTGGCCAGCAGCGATGGGATCGGTGCCGAGTCGGCGCTGGCTCCCCGGTCCGACAGCACGATGATGTTCTTGCCCGCCTCGATGGCCCGGCTGACCTGCTCGCGGATGCGCTGGATGGCGATGCGCAGCCCCGGCCCGCCGTCGTCCACCGCGTACAGGCAGGGCACCACCTCGGTGTGCCAGTGGTCGTGGCCACCGGGCCCGTCTACGTCGACCAGATTGGCCAGCTGCTGGTTGGTGATCACCGGATGGGGGGTGAAGATCTGGCGGCACGAATCGGGCTGGGGATCAAGCAGGTTGCCCTCGGGGCCCAACCAGCCGCAGGTGGCGGTGATGATCTCCTCCCGGATGGCGTCCAGCGGCGGGTTGGTCACCTGGGCGAAGAGCTGCTGGAAGTAGTCGTACAGCAGCCGCGACCGGTTGGACAGCACCGCCACCGGGGTGTCGGTGCCCATCGACCCCAGCGCCTCCTTGCCGTCGCGGGCCATGGGGGCCAACAGGATCTTGAGTTCTTCGTGGGTGTAGCCGAACATCTGCTGGCGGATCAGCAGCGGGGTGTTGTCCGGCTCGGGTACGGGGCGTTCGACCAAGTCATCGAGGTCCACCTGGTTGTCGGCTAGCCACTGGCCGTAGGGGTGGGCCGAGGCCAGCTTCTGCTTGATCTCGGCGTCCCGCACAATGCGGCCCTCGGAGGTGTCGATCAGGAACATGCGTCCGGGCTGCAAACGGCCCTTCTCCACGATGGCCGCCGGGTCGACGTCCATCACCCCGACCTCAGACGCCATGATCACCAAATCGTCGTCGGTCACCCAGTAGCGGGACGGGCGCAGGCCGTTGCGGTCGAGCACCGCGCCGATAAGGGTGCCGTCGCTGAACACGATGTCGGCCGGCCCGTCCCACGGCTCCATCAAAGAGGCGTAGTAGCGGTAGAAGGCTCGAAGTTCGGGCGACATCGACTCATGGTTCTCCCACGGTTCGGGGATCATCATGAGCACCGCCTGAGGCAGCGAGTAGCCGCCCATGTACAGCAGCTCAAGCACCTGGTCGAAGCTGGCGGTGTCGCTCACCCCTTCGGCGCACACCGGGAACAGCCGCTCGAGGTCGCCGGGCAGGTGCGGCGAGCTCAAGAGCGCCTCACGGGTTCGCATCCAGTTGCGGTTGCCCTGCACGGTATTGATCTCGCCGTTGTGGGAGATGAACCGGTAGGGGTGGGCCAGCGGCCAGGAGGGGAAGGTGTTGGTGGAGAACCGGGAGTGGATCATGGCCAAGGCGCTGGTCACCCGGGTGTCGCTCAAATCGGGGTAGAACTCCCCTAGCTGCGGTGTGGTGAGCATGCCCTTGTACACGATGGTCCGGTTGGACAGGCTGGCGAAGTAGCCGTAGGTCAGCTTGCGGGTCTTTGACCCCAGTGCCCCGGTATCGGCCTGGTCATCGGTCTCATAGGCGACCTCGTTGCGAATCCGGGTGCGCACGATGTAGGCCCGCCGCAAGAGCGCGTCAGCATCGAGCCCTTCGCCGGAGTAGAACGGCTGCCAGAACGAGGGCATGGTGGCCAGCGCCTGCGCCCCCAGCTCGTCGGGACGGGTGGGCACCTCCCGCCAGCCCAAAGGGGTCAGCCCCTCTGATATCGCGATGGCGTCCATGGCCTCCCGGGCATGGGCGGCCGCCTCGGGGGTGTCGGGCAGAAAGCCGATGCCGGTGGCGTAGTGCCCCGCCGCCGGCAGATCGAAGTCGCACACCTGGCGGTAGAAGTCATCGGGCACCTGTATCAGCAATCCCGCGCCGTCGCCGGTGTTTGCTTCTGCGCCCAGCGCCCCCCGGTGCTGGAGATTGCACAGCGCGCCGTATCCAACCGACACGATCTCGTGGCGGGGCCGGCCCTTCAGGTCCACCAGAAAGCCCACCCCGCAGCCGTCGTGTTCGTTTCGGGGGTCGTAAAGGCCTTGGGGGTGTGGCAGACCGGGAGGCGGCGGCCAGTTCCTCATTGCGTCCTTTCCAGCGTGTTTGCGGTGCGCGCCGAGACGACATTGGCCAGCGGCAGGGCTGCAATTTTACCGTTGAAACTCTGCCGCCTTCCAAGTCCGTTTCGTGCCGTAGGGGGCGGACGGGCATGATTGAGGGGTGGATGCGCCTGTGGCAGATGGGGCTGGAGTGACTGTAGACGGCCAATTCGAGGGGCTTGGAGGGCTTCTGGCCTTCATTGATGCCTGTCCGACGCCGTTCCACGTGGTGGAGCGGGCCGCAGCCGCGCTTAGGGCGGCCGGATTCACCCCGATGGACGAGGCCGCCGATTGGCCCGACGCCTCCGGGAGCCGCTTCGTGTGCCGGGACGGCAGCCTGGTGGCTTGGCGTCATCACACCTGCGAGGCGGGCTTTCGCGTCATTGGCGCCCACACCGACAGCCCCAACCTGCGCATCACCCCCCAGCCCGACACCGGCCAGGTCGGTTACCGCCAACTCGGAGTGGAGGTGTACGGCGGCGCGCTGATCAACAGCTGGCTCGACCGCGACCTCGGGGTGGCCGGCCGGGTGGCCACTCCGTCGGGCACTCGGCTATTTCACATTGACCAGCCCGTGTTGCGGGTGCCGCAGCTGGCCATCCACTTGGACCGCGAGGTCAACCAGAAGGGCTTGCTGCTCAATCCGCAGACCCACCTGGCCCCGATATGGGGACTGGGCCTGCGGACGCCCGGCGAGTTCGCCGCGGTGGTCGCTGAGGCCGCCGGTCTGGCCGCCGACGAGGTGCTGGCCTGGGATGCCATGCTGCACGACCTCACTCCCTCGACCGTGGCCGGCATCGACGGCGAGTTCATCTTCGCCCCTCGGATCGACAACCAGGTGTCGTGCTGGGCCGGGCTCCAGGCCCTGCTCGATGCCCCCGCCGACGCGGTACCCAGTGCGGTGTTGTGCCTGTTCGACCACGAGGAGGTGGGCAGCGTGTCGGCCCAGGGCGCCACATCCCCGCTACTGCCCACTGTGTTAGAGCGGATTGCCGGCAGCCGTGACTCGCTGCATCCCGCCCTAGCCCGGTCGTTGTGCCTATCGGCCGACGGCGCTCATGCCACCCATCCCAACTATCTCGAGCGCCACGAGCCCGACCACCACATCGCCATCGGCCACGGCCCGGTGATCAAGCGCAATGCCAACCCGCGCTACGCCACCGACGCGGTGGGCGAGGCCGCATTCGCCGCTGCCTGCGAGAAGGCCGGAGTAGGCCACCAGATCTACGCCCACCGCAACGACATGCCCTGCGGTTCGACCATCGGGCCCTTCGCGGCGGCCACGACTGGGGTGACCACCGTGGATGCCGGCGTCGCCCAGCTCTCCATGCACTCCGCCCGAGAGATGTGCGGATCCCAAGACCCCCTCGACTTCGCGCTGGCCCTCAGCGCGTTCCTCAGCGCCGCAGCTTGACCCTGCTCAGATAGTCCTCGCGCTGGCCCTCAGCGTCGGAGCTGCACTCGAGAAACCCGGCGGGTTCTCTCGTAGGCCGACATCGCCACCAAGAAGATGGCGAAGAACTCCAGACGGCCGATGAGCATCATCGACATCAGCACTGCCCGGGCCGGGCGGGAGAACACCAAGTAACTGGATGTGGGCCCGGCATCGCCCAAGGCCGGGCCCATATTGCTCAACGCGCTGATGGCCGCGGACGAGGAAGTGATCAAGTCTTGGCCCAGTGCGGCCAGCACCAAGGTGGCCACCAGGGCTGACAACGCATAAAGGGCCACCAGCCCCGCCACCCTCTGGAGTATCGGTTCGGACACCACCATTTGGCCGAGCTTCACCCGGGCCACGACCCTGGGATGCTTCACTCGCAGCAGCCCGACCCGCATGTACTTCGCCATCACTTGGGCGCGCAGCACCTTCAGCCCCCCGGCGGTGCTTCCGGTCATGCCCCCCATGACCATGAGGGGCAACAGCAATGCCTGTGCCCCCGGCGTCCAAGCCGCGAAATCGCCGCCCGGATTAGTGCTGGAGGCGTTGCCAAAGCCAACGCTGGTGCCCAGGGTCACCGCGCCGAAGATTCCGTTGCGAAGACTGTTGGACAGATCGGACAGGTCGTTCAGCCAGTTCAGCAGCGACGCGAACAACGCGACCGCGAATATCACAAGGAGATAGGTGCGAAACTCAGAAGACCGTCCATAGACCCTCGGGTTGCCCGACACCGCCCGCCAGTGGAGGGTGAAGCTCACCCCACCCACCAGCATCCCGACAATCATCACCGCTTCCACCGCAGTGCTGTCGAAGTGGCCGATGGAGTCGTCGTAGGGCGAGAAACCCCCGGTTCCTGCGCTGGTGAAGGCATGTGCCACTGCGTCGTACAGGCTCAACCCGGCGATCATCAGGGCGGCCGCTATCGCCAGGGTGATACCGCCGTAGAGCGCCCACAACCGCCGAGCGGTGGAGCTCACCCGAGGTGCCAGCCGGTCGGAAGTGGGACCGGGGGCCTCCGCGGTGATGAGGCTCAGACCGCCGACCCCCAAGAACGGCAGAATGGTCACCGCCAACACCACCATCCCCATACCGCCGTACCACTGCATGATCTGGCGCCACATGAGCACGCCCCGGCCCGTCCCCTCGATGGGGCTGAGCACGGTGGAGCCGGTGCCGGTGACGCCGGACACCGCCTCGAACAGGGCGGTGTCGAAGCTCCCCAACTCGCCGGAGAACCACAGCGGCAGCGCGGCGAAGATCGACAAGCCGATCCACGTCCATGCCACCGCCGCGAACACCGAGGCCGGGGGCATGTCCTGATCGAGTCGAGTGAAGGTAACCAAAAGGCCCCCACCAGCCAGCGTGACCAGTGCCCCCATCCCCAGAGCTACTTCGTTGTCCGAAATGGACGACCCCCACTCCACCAGGGTGGCCAAGAGCATCCCCGGCACCATGAACAGCAGCCCCAGCCCCACCACGAACCCCACCCTGCTGGTCACATTCCAGGGTCGGTCCGCCAGCATTTGGAACACGGCCCATTTCACCGCCGCCTTTCCCCGACGGGCAGCCGCCACTACCGCGGTCATAGCCCCAGCCTCATAGCCCCAGCCTCATCGTCCCAGCCTCATCGTCTCAGCCTCATCCGCTGGACCTCGCCAATACCCCAGCCGATCACCACCACCACCGGGTAGATCGACAGCCGCCCTAAGAACATCAGGGCAATCAACACCCCTCGAGCCGGGGCGGCCAGCACCGTGGCGTCGGCGAAACCCGAGAGATCGCCCAATCCAGGTCCGGCGGTCGCCAATGCGGAGATCGACCCCGACACCGCGGTCGGCAGGTCTTCCCCCAGAGAGGCGATGCCGAACACCCCGAATGCGGCGGCCAGTACCCACAGAATCTGGAAGTTGTGTACCCGGGTGAGCGACGCCTCCGAGGCCACCGCTCCCGACACCCTCACCGGAACCACCGCCCGGGGATGGAGTTGCAACACCAGTTCGCGTCGCACAATGCCCAGTATCTCGATTACCCGGAGCACCCGGAAACCGCCTCCGGCCGAGCCCGCCATCGACCCCACCCCGATGAGCAACAGCAGCAGAACTTGGGGCGCGGACACCCAATGGCCCCAATCTGCGACTCGGAAGCCCGTGGTGCTGATCGACGAGCTGACGACGAAAAACGACTCTCGGATGGTGTCCGCACCCCCGCCGGTATCGGTCCACGTCCACGCCGCCACCAGCACCGTCGACCCAACGATCAGGCATGCGTAGAGCTTGAGTTCGGTCGATCGCCACAGGGCCCGCACGTGCCCTCGCACCATCCACACCAACGCGGCCACCGACACGCCGGCCAGGGCCATGGCCCCCGCGCCTACCCACTCGATGGCCGCCGAGTCGAAGTGGGCGAATGAGTCCCGATAGTTGGCGAATCCGCCAGTGGAGGCGGTGGTGAGGCCAAAGGTGGCGGCGTCGAACATGCCCATTCCGGCGGCGGCGTAGGCCGCGAACACCAGCACCGTGAAGCCCACATAGGTCGAGACCACCCGTTGGGTGTTGTGCGACCACGTCCTGGCCAGCACAGCCCGCCGCCCCCGGCCCTCGGCTACCTCGCTCAGCCGCCGCTGTCCCCCGAAGGCCGGCACCACCACCAGGGCCAGCATCAGACCGCCCAAGCCGCCCAGCCACTGGGTCAAGGCTCGCCATGTCAGTAGCCAGTTGGACAGCGCCTCGGGGTCCACCACGGTGAGCGAGGTGGTGGTGAACCCGGCCACTGACTCGAAGATGGCGTCGTCCACCCGGCTGACTTCTCCGGAAGCCAGGTACACCACGGTGGAGATCACCACGAAGGAGGAGGCCGTGGCCACGACGGTGGTCAGCACCCTGACTGCGGAACGGTGCCAGGGGAAGCGAACCCGAGACGGGTCGCTCATCGGCGGCTCACCCGAAGAAGCGCTTCACTTCGTCAACCGTGTCGGGTCGGGCGAAAACGACGATGTGGTCTCGGCTACGGAGATGGCTGCGGCCCCGACCGATCTGCGGCTTCCCGTCTCGCACATAGGCACCAACGAGCACGTCCTTGGGCAGGCCCAGTTCTCTCACCATGGCCCCGTCGGCCTTTGAACCTGCCTTGATTTCAGCCTCGATTATCTCGAAGTCGCCCGACAGGTAAGTGGCCACTTGGGCCACCTCGCCCCGCACGTAGCGAAGCACTCCGTTTGCACTCACCGTGCGGGGGGAAAGCGCCACGTCGATGCCCACATCCCGCAGCAGCGTGCGCAGCGCCAAGTTGTGCAGTACCGCAATGGTCTCGCTCGCTCCCATCGACTTGGCATAAAGGCAGGCCAGGATGTTGGCGTCATCCTTGCCGGTGAGGGCGATCACTGCGTCGAACTTGCCGACATCCTCAGATTCCAGCAAATCAGCGTCGGTGATATCGCCATGTATCACCAGCACGGCATCCAGTTTCTCGCTCAACTCCTGGGCTCTATCCAGACCCCTTTCGACGAGCACTACTTCGGCATGGCGCTCGCTCAATCGGCGGGCCACGATCTCAGCCGTGCGGCCCCCTCCCAACAGCATCACCCGGCGGTGAGTTCCCGGCGCCAAGCCCAAGAGCGGTAACAGGGTCCCCCGGGCCCGCCGCTTGCACACGACTCGCAGAAGATCTCCGGGCTCAAGAGTGGTATCGGCCCGGGGAATCTGGGTCTTTCCCGCGCGGGTGAGCACAGCTACCAGAAAATCCCAGTCGGGCTCATACTCTTCGGCGATGTCGGCCAAGCGCATATTGGCCCAGGGTGCGTCGTCGGTGAGTTTCGCCCCCACCACCACAACCTCCCCATCGGCCATCACCGTAACGTCGGTGGCCCCGGGATACGACAGGAGGTCCATGATCTCGTGGGCGGTCTCCTCGTCGGGGTCGATGATGGTGTCAGCCTGCATCGCCTCCCGTAGCTCCCGGGCGTCCTTCTCCCGCAGGTTGCGGGCTTGGATGCGGGCGATGGTGCGTCCCACCCCGTGCTGCTTGGCCAGCAAGCAAGCCACCAGATTCACCTCGTCGTGGGCGGTGACCGCTACCAGCAGATCGGCCTTGTTGATGCCCGCTTCGACCAGCACGTGAGGATGGGTGCCGCTGCCTTCCACCGCCAGCACATCCAGATCTTCAGCCAGGTTGTGCAGCTTCTTGGCGTCCACCTCAACGACCGACACTGTGTTGCCCTCTTCGCTCAGTATCTGAGCTACGTGGGAACCCACTTCGCCTGCGCCCACGACCACGATGCGCACTGCTACATCCTTACTGAAAATCCACGAGGGTGCGAGCACTCCACCGGTTCTGGGCTCGCACGCCGATCACCGACGGGTCCGGCGCGACAGCGCTTTGCTGAACACCCGCACCCGCTCCTCAGTGATAACCGCGTCCATGGTCACGTCGCCGGGGTGCGACGGCACCCCATCCACCAACTGCAATTCGTAGGCCAGTCCCACCACCAGCGGTTTCGCCGGTCGGGGGCCGTTCAGCAGAAAGGCCAGCGCCCGGTCGTAGTACCCCTGGCCCCGACCGGCGCGATGGCCGGCGGCGTCGAATACCACCAACGGAGCCAGCACCACGTCCAACTCTCGGGCCGACACCAGGGCTTCGGGGTCGACATCGGGCTCGGGTATCCCGAAGCGATTGTGCACCATGGCGGTATCGGGGCCGGCCGGGGCGAACTGCATGGGAGCGGGGTCGCGCAATACCGGGAAGTACACGTCGATGTCCCGGAGACGACAGGCGGTCACCAACGGTTCGGGGTCGAGTTCGCCATCATCGGCGATCGTGGCCGAAACCCGCTTGGCTCCGTCGAGCCAGCCGAGGGATGTCATGGCGTTGCACACCGCTCGCGCCGCACCCTCGGGATCGGGGAATAAGCGCCGGGCCTCCCGAGCTTCGGTCCGCAACCGGCTGAGGCTGACCACCGTCCCAGATTATCCCGAATTACCCGAAACTAGACATCCCAAATGGCAACCTTGGCAGGGCACTTTTCCGCTGGCTAACTTCGCCTAGTTATCTCAATCAGGGGGTCAACGTGGACGCCGTACCGTATCTAGCCGGATTGAGCGCGATCCTTGCGCTCGCGCTCGCTTTCTTGTTCTACAAGCTGGTGAAATCCGCCCCGCCGGGCAACGACCGCATGGTCCATCTCATGACCGAGATCCAGAACGGTGCCCGGGCCTTCCTCAAGCAGGAGTACACCTGGGTGGCCGGGTTCGTAGTGGTCATGGCGATCCTCATCCCCCTGCTCACCGGCGTGGAGCTCACCTTCATCAGCTACATCTTGGGCGCGGTGCTCTCCGCCGGTGCCGGGTACGTGGGTATGACCGTGGCCACCATGGCCAACGCCCGCACCACCCAAGCCGCGACCGAAGGCCCGGCCAAGGCGCTGCCGCTGGCCTTCCGGGGCGGCGCGGTCATGGGCTTTTCGGTGGCGGGGCTGAGCCTGCTCGGACTGTCCTTCACCTACTTGCTGTTCGTGGAGTGGCTCAGCGTGGACGACCCGTTTGAGATCTTCACCGCCTTCGGTCTTGGGGCCAGTTCCATCGCCCTGTTCTCCCGCGTGGGGGGAGGCATCTACACCAAGGCGGCCGACGTGGGTGCCGACCTGGTGGGCAAGGTCGAGGCCGGCATTCCCGAGGACGACCCCCGCAATCCGGCCACCATCGCCGACAACGTGGGCGACAACGTGGGCGACGTAGCCGGCATGGGCGCTGACCTGTTCGAGAGCTACAGCGGGTCGATCATCGCCCCCATTGCCCTTACCGCGTTCTCATTCTCGGTAGCTGGTGCCGAGGCCACCGGCACCGACATCGGGCTGGCCCAGCTCATGTTCCCTCTGGCGGTGGCCTTCGTGGGAATGC
>JAJDTA010000221.1 GCA_022827405.1 Acidimicrobiia bacterium | reverse complement strand
CTTGATGTCGGCGGTGTACTCGAAGAACGCCTCTTGAAGGCTGCTGTCGATGTTGGCCTCGAACGGGACGAACTGGGTGAACACCAAGTCGCCCTCGAAGAGGTCGGCGTTGGCGGCCACAAAGTCGTGGTTGTAGGTGTTCGGGTGGTACATGACCACGTCGTCGCGGTAGTCCTGCTTCACCAGCTCTTGGGCGATGGTGCGCATGCCGTTGAGGTCGAGGCAGGTGTAGATGATGTCGACGCCCTTGTCCTTCATTTCCGACACCTGGGGCGCAACGCCTCCGGCCAGGCCGAACTCGATGGAGGTGTCGAAGAACTCCACGGTCATTCCGCCAGCCTCGGCGCTGTAGCGCTCGATGGAGTCGCGGGTGCCCTCGGCGCAGATCTTGGAGTTCTCGCTGTTGCCGTAGCCGAAGACTCCGGCCTTGGTGGCCCCTACCTGGCTGGCCACATAGGGCCACAGCTGGTGGATGCAGCCGATGCAATTCGGGGCGACATGGCCGAAGATGTTGCGGCGGTCGGCAAACTCGTTGTGGATTCCCCAGCCGAAGGTGGGCACCCCGGCGTCGTTGAGGGTGTCGGCCCCGAAGAACAAGAGGGTGGCCACGAAGGCGGCCAGAGAGTCGTCCTCTTCAACCATGGCCAGCGCTTGGGGCTGGTTCTGGAACAGCTGGTCGTCGCGCTTGTTGGCCAGCACTAGCTCGCGGCCGTATATGCCGCCGGTGTCGTTGATGAAGCTGAAGTAGGCCTCAATGCCGTCGTTGTAGGAGGCGATGTTGGTGCCCAGGGAGTTGTTGCTGATGGTGACGATGGAGGTGACCTTGATTTCGTCGTCGTTCACCCCGCGCACGCCTTCGATAGGCACGAAGGTGTGGCGGTGCTCTGGGTCTTTGGGCTCCTCGGGCTCGGGCTCTGGTGCGGGCTCGTCGCCGGGTTCGTCTTCGGGTGCCTCCTCGGGGGCGGGCGCGGGTTCGTCTTCGGGCTCATCGGCCGGGGTGGAGGCGGGCTCGTCTTCGGGTGCTTCCTCGGGCGCGGGTTCGTCTTCGGGCTCATCGGCCGGGGCGGGCGCGGCGGTGGGCGCGGGGGCGCCGCCTTCGTCGTCGTTCCCGGCGTTGCCGCAGGCCGAGGCCACCAGAGCCAGTGCGGCGAGTGCGCCTAGCAGCAGTTTCCACAGACGAGCAGTCATCAAGGTCCCCCCCATTTCGCGTGTCCTGGTCAAGTTAGCCGAACTGAGCCGGCGCCACGAGGGGCCGGTGGGGTCGGGACTAGTGGCTGGTGCGGTAGTCGCCGAATTTGGAGTCGCGCTCGGACAGCGTGGTGGTGAGGCCCTTCTTCTGAATGGAGCCCACGAAATCTGCCATGGCCTGGGTATGGGTGCCCAGCGCGCACAGCTCGGTGCCGGCCCGGATGCCGGCCCGCATGCCCATGTGCTCCATCTGGCGGTGGACTACCCGCTTGTTCATCTGGAGCAGCTCGGCGGGCACCTGGGCGATGCGCTCGGCCACCTCCAGCACGGCGTCGGCCAGCTCGTCCTCGGGGAAGCAGGCGTTGGCCCAGCCCCGCTCCACCGCCTCGGTGCCCGAGACGTAGTCGCCGGTGAGCATCATCTCCATTGCTTTGCGCATGCCCAAGAACCAGGGATGGAAGTGCATGTCGGGCACGCCGAAGCGCACGGCGGGATAGCCCATCTTGGCGTCCTCGGCCATGTAGACCAGATCGCAGCCGGTGGCCAGCTCGCTGCCCCCGGCCAGGCAGTAGCCGTGGACCTGGGCGATGACCGGCTTGGCTAGATCCCAGATGCTCATCCAGCCCTCGGTCACGTGGCGGGGCCACTGGCCCTCGCCGCCGGGGGTGTAGAAGGGCAGCTCGTAGCCCTCATTGCCCCCGCCCAGGTCGTAGCCGGCCGAGAACGACGGGCCGGCGCCGCAGACGATGCTCACCTTGACGTCGTCGTCTCTATCGGCCTCTTCCAGCGCTTCGAGAACGGCGCCCCGCAGCGGGTGGATGAGGCTGTTGCGCTTCTCGGGGCGGTTCATGGTGAAGCGCCGCACATGCGGGCGGGGGTTGTCGATCAGGACGATGTTGTCGTTCATGGCCGCCAACCGTAACCTGCGGGCCGATGTGCGCTCTTACCGCAGCGGCCACAGTTCTTCGGCCATGAGCGACCCAATGCTGATCCCCTCGACCAAGGGCGCCCGGGTGGCGCTGCACGATTTGGGGGGCGACGGGCCGACGGTGCTGTTCTGCCATGCCAACGGGTTCTGCGGGCCGATGTGGCAGCCGGTGGCTCGGGAATTGGCGTCGGTGGCCCACTGCTGGGCGCTGGATTTCCGGGGCCACGGAGACAGCGTGTCGGGCCCCGATGAGGACTACCACTGGAACGGCATGGCCGACGATGTTTTGGCCGCGGTGGACGCGCTCGATCCTGCGCCCCGGCTGGCGGCCGGGCATTCGCTGGGCGGGGCATCGATCCTGAAGGCCGAGCAGGCCAGGCCGGGGACCTTCGACCGGGCCTGGGTGTTCGAGCCGGTGACCATTCCGGGCCGGACTGTTCCCCGAGACGGCGTGAACATGCTGGCGGCCATCGCCCGGATGCGGCGGGCAGAGTTCGAGTCTCGCCAAGCGGCCTATGAGCGCTATGCCTCCAAGCCGCCGCTGGGCCTTTTTTCCCCGGAGGCACTTCAGGCCTATGTGGACCACGGGCTTCGGGATATGCCCGACGGCGGAGTGACGCTCAAGTGCGCGCCCGACACCGAGGCGAGGATCTTTGAAAACTCCGACCTCGAGGGGTTTGCCCGGCTGGGTGAGGTGGACACCGCGGTCACGGTGGCGGTGGGCACCGACACCGACCCGCCGGCCATGGCCGCCCCCCTGGTGGCCGAACAGCTTCCCAACAGCACGCTGGTGCGCTACGACAACCTGACCCACTTCGGCCCCCTGCAAGACCCGCCCCGCATCGCCGCCGCCATCGCCGACGCGCTGTTCAAGAGCTGAGGCATTATGGGGGCATGGACAACATCGATTTCGGCGATCTGAACTATCTGGCGATCCTGGTCGCCGTGGTGTTCAACCAACTGCTCGGGGCCTTTTGGTACGGCACTTTCGCCAAACCGTGGATGGCCGAGACCGGGCTGACCCAAGAGGACATGGAGGGAATGAAGGGGACGCCGCAGCAGTGGGTGCCCTATGTGGTGGCCATCGTGCTGGCCATTGTGTTCACCCTGGGCTTGGCGCTTTTGGTGCAGGGCATGGAGGCCGACAACGCCGGCGAGGGGCTCGGATTGGGCGTTTTGGCCGCGGTGGGGTTCGTTGTGACCTCGCACGGGGTGAACTACGCCTTCGAAGGCCGCAGCCTAAAGCTCCTCGCCATCAACTCCGGCTACCCGCTGATCTCCTACGCAGTGATCGGAATCGTGCTGGCGGTTTGGACCTAGAGGATCGCGCCGGATTCTTTCATGGCGGCTATTTCTTCCCAGGGGATGCCGGCTTCTAGGAGGAGGGTTTCGGTGTGCTCGCCGTGTTCGGGGGCGCGGTCTACGGTTACAGGCTGCTCGTTGAACATGGCGGGGTTGGCTACTAACTGGACCTCTTGGCCGTTGCCGGTGGTCATGGCGGGGAGGTAGCCGTTGGCGATTACCTGGGGATCGTCGTAGAGCTCGCCCAGGGTTTGGAACGGGACCCACACGCCTTTGAAGTCGGCCAGGGCTTCCTTCCAGTAGTCGAGGGGCTGAGACTCGAATACCTCGTCGAGGATTGCGATGCAGGCCTCGTTGTTCTCGGCTCGGGCGGCCATGTCTACCAAGCGGGGATCGGTGGCCAGCTCGGGGCGGCCGATGCACTCGCAGAGCTGGGCCCAGTGCTTGTCGGCTTGGAGCAGGATGAAGCTGAGGTAGCGATCATCGGAGGTTCGGTAGGCGTTGACCACTGGGTTGACCATCTTGGTGCGGTCGCCGGTGGGGAGCCGGTCCATGCCGAAGAGCTTGGCTGCGATCACCAGGGGCGAGAGCTGCCACATGGCGGTGGCCAACAGCGACACGTCGATCACCGACGGCTCGCCGGTGGCTGAGCGCTGATAGAGAGCGGCGGCAATGGCGCCGGCGGTGGCCATGCCGCCCATGACGTCGCCGAAGGCGGGGGCGGGCTGGCTCATGGGCCATCCGTCGGGGCGAGCGGGGAGGGTGGCGCCCATGCCGCCCCGGGCCCAGAAGGAGGCGCCGTCATAGCCGCCCTTCTCGGCGTCGGGGCCGTGGGGGCCCTGGCCCGAGCCCCGGGCGATGATGAGCTGGGGGTTGCGCTCGCGCAGATCCTCGGTGTCGATGCGGAGCTTGCGACGCACCGGGGGCATGTAGTTGGTGAGGAACACATCGGCGGTCTCCACCAGCTTGAGCAGCATCTCCCGGCCGTCGGGGTGGGCCAGGTTCAGCCCGATGGAGCGCTTGCCCCGGTTGGGCTGCTCGATCATGAAGTTGACCCCGCCCGCGCCGCCGGGGACGAGCCCGGAGGTTATGAGGCCTCTTTGGGGGTCGCCGGTTACCGGGTGCTCCACCTTGATCACGTCGGCACCCCAGTCGACCAGCACCGATCCGCCGGAGGGGATGAACATCCAGCTTGCGACCTCTATGACGCGAACGCCCTCCAGGGGGCGGCTGGGCGGGGCGGTTTCGTCGCTCACCAGACCAGCTCCAAGTTGTCGATTTGGCGGATACCGGGGCTGTATCTCAGCTCCAGGTCGTCGGCCAGGCGGTAGTCGGGCACCCGGGCGTGCCACTCTTCCAGCGCCACCCGAAGCTCCATGCGGGCCAGATGGGAGCCCAAACAGCGGTGGACGCCGCCGCCGAAGCCCAAGTGCTTGTTAGACTCCCGGTCGAAGTCCACCTGGTTTGGGTTGTCCCACACCCGCTCGTCGGTGTTGGCCGAGCCGAGCAGCACGGTGATGCGGGAGCCCTCAGCGATGGGGCATCCGCTCATCTCGGTGTCGGCGGTGGTGATGCGGGGCACGATGGGCACCGGGCTTTCGTAGCGCAGCAGCTCCTCGATGGCGTGGGGGATGATGGCCGGGTCGTCGGCCACGCGCCGGCGGTGGTCGGGATTCTGGGCCAAGTAGGCCACGATGCAGTCGAGCGACGCCGACACGGTGTCGAGCCCGGCGAGGAAGAACAGGTAGCCGATGTCCACCACGTCATCGCGGCTGAGAGGCTGGCCGTCGACCTTGGCGTCGATGATGGTGGACAAGAAGTCGTCTTGGCGCTCTTCCATGCGGGCTTCCACCACCTCTTCGAGCACGGCGTAGATCTTCTGGCCGGTGGCCTTCACCATCTCATAGCGCTCTTCCAGGGAGCGGGCCGGCGGTCGGATGATGCCGTCTTTGAGGGCCAAGAATTCGTCCACCCGGCTCACCGGCAGGCCCAGCAGCTCCACGAAGATGGTGGAGGGCAGGGGCTCGGCAATGGCCTCATGGAAGTTGCAGTGGCCGTTGTCGGCCACCTCGTCGATGAGCTCGCGGATCAGCTCCCGCACCCGGGGTTCGTACTTGACCATCTGCTTGGGGGCGAACAGCGGGTCGAGCGCCTTGCGGTGCTTGCTGTGGTGGGGCGGGTCGACCTGCAAGGGAACCAGGGGCCGGGTGTTGCCGATTTGGACCGCGGAGGAGTCGGAGGAGAACAACTCGGGGGTGCGCAGGGCTGTCATCACGTCTTCGTGGCGGGAAATGGTGAGCGTGCCCGTGGTGGACCGACCGGACAGCTGGACGACCGGGGTGTTGTCGCGCAGGTCCCGGTAGATGCTCTGGGGATCTACGGCTTCTTCGGGGCGCTCCAGCGTGTAGTGGGAGTCGGGGGCGGCGTCGGTCATGAGGTCTCCTCGGTAAGAATGACGGCGTCTTCGGGGCAGTTCATGAATGCCCGGCGGGCCTGGTCGGCCAGCCCGGGGGGCACGGGGCGCTCGGCGGTGGGCTGGGAGTAGCCGTCGTCGTCGGCCTCGAACAGGTCGGG
>JAJDTA010000057.1 GCA_022827405.1 Acidimicrobiia bacterium | reverse complement strand
AGTTCGCCACGTGGTTGCGCATCAGGCGAGCAGCGGCGTCGGCGTCAGCGGCAATTATGGCTTGGGTGATTCTCTGGTGGATGTCGCAGGCTCCAGCACGCTCCTCTTCAGAGAAGTGGACGCCGAAGGCAGTACCGTCGGTCATTCCATGGAGTGATGAGACCAAAAAGGCGTACAGCTTGTTCTGTGAGCTGGCGGCCACCAACTCATGCCAGTTCTCATTCTCTGCCAGGAAAGCGGCTTGGTCGAGGTGGACCTCTCGGATTCGGTCGACTGATTCCACCAGCAGGCGTCGTTGTTCCGCGCTGGCGTTTTGTGACGCAAGCGCGGCTGCGTGTGGTTCAATCGCCTCACGTACTTCGATTATGGATCGAAACGGTGCCTTGGTCACATGCAAGAGAAGCGTGATCGTGCTCCCGAGATATTGCCCGGTTGGTGCAACGACCACCGGGCCGCCCCCGCGTCCAGGTTTAATCCGAAGAATCCCCTGGAGCTCAAGAAACCGGAGTGCCTCGCGTAGGGTGGGGCGACCGACCCCGTAGGTTTCGATCATCTCGCGTTCCGAGGGCAACTGGTCACCTGCGGAGTAACCATTCTCGGTGATCATCTCTACGATGCGTTGCGCCAAGATGGTCGCGGTCTTCTTCGGCCGCTCAAGCCTTCGAGAACTCACCGTGTCCGTCATGTACCCACCCCTTCAACGCTCAGTACCTGATGGCACCGGCCAAGCTCAGCACAAGACATACGCATCACGAACGATCGTACTCAGCGCCTCGAGCGCGAGAGGACCCCGATGACGGTGTCCTCGCTCGATCTCTTGAACTATTGAAACTGCGGCCCTGTTGGCCGGAACGTCGATCCCATGTTTGGCGGCCTTGCTGACGACTACCCCGTTCAGGTAATCGATTTCTGTTCGCCGGCCCCTCCGAAGGTCCTGGAGTAGCGACGGAAGGTTTTCCCGGGCTCCATCGCGACTTTCGCCCATTGCGTGGAGGATCTCCGCGGTGTCCGCCCATTGCTGAGTGGTGGTCGACGTTGCCCCGAGTAGGAGATCCTGGGTTATCGACTTCAACACCGGAACAGGGGATTGTCCCTCGGCTTGTGCCACAATGGCGGCCTCGTGACCGAGCGCGATAATGCACCCCACCGATTGCGGCTCGGTCCAAAGGTGTCGGGTTGTGAGGTCGGCTAGTCCGCCCACTGCGTTTGACATGACATTCAGCACGAACTTGCCCCATAGCTCACCCCAGATGTCGGAGGTCGACTCGGTAGGACCAAGGGCGCTGAAGAGCTCGGCGAGTTGCTTCGGCCGGACATCGGAACTGCCCGGCAACAATTCGCCAAAGACCAGGGATGCCCATTCGTCGCCGCTTGTTCTTCGCGGGTTCCCGGGCGCAAAGATCTCGGCTGCCATTGGGACTACACACCCCACAACCTGAGCGCCGTACTTCTCCATCATGGCGGATTCGTGGAGTCCGTTCTGCACAGAGCACAAGATGCCGTCATCCTCCAGCCGCATCGCGGCAAAATCCGTCGCCCACACAGAGTCGTAGCTTTTGACACATACAAGGGCAACATCAAATTTGCCCGGCGGCAGCGAGTCGAGGAGTTCGAGCCGAGGCCTCACCTGGAAATTCTCGCTCACAGACTCCATCCGCATTCCATGGTCCTGGACGTGCCAGACATGAGCAGACCAGGGATCGACAGCAACGATGTCACGATCCCCTCTGGTCATATAAGACAGGATCGTCGACCCTATCGCGCCACACCCCACTGTGAGGATTCTCGTCATTTTCTCACCCCGAAATCAGAGGTCGGTGAGGGTGTCGACTTTGCATTAGCAGCCCACCGCCACGGCACGGCAACCCGATTTGCAAATGGTAGACCATTACTCTCCGTTTCTGGTTGTAGTGCAGCCTAATCTATGCTAACTAGATATACAGATTGCATAGTAAAACTATTTAAAGCGATCTGGAGGTGTCGGTGGGGAATCAGCATGGCGTAATACGTTGCGGGACATGACCATGTTGCTTCACACCGTCGCGCTCGACTTCAGCGAACTGGATGCCAGAAATGGCGCTCGTCTGGACGCTCTGTTGTCGTCTTTGGACCAAATCCCCAGTGTTCGGTGGGTCGCGGTCGGACGATCACCAACCGACGAGAACGCCCGAATGCTCATAGTGGCGGTTGCCGACACAGCCGCCTTGGAGGCATACCGGCGCGATCCGCGTCATGTTGAGGTGGCCCATGAGCTGAGTACGGCGGGCCTGAAGGGGATCAAGCAGGATTGGCGCTTCGACCGAGGAATCCAGGTCGCACCATGAAGCTAGTGACGTTCTGTTCCAGTTCAGGGGAGCCCCATGCGGGGGCCATGGTCGGGCGCGACAAGATCGTCCCGATTGCACACGCCGCGCTGGTGCTAAATGGCCCAGAACTCGTCGACGATGTCGTTTCCGTCGCCGGCGACGACGATGCGCACGCTTGGCTCTCCACCCTGGTAAATGAGGCCGAACTCGATGCAGATGCCCTTCCTCCTGGCCTTGTCACCCCGCTAGATGATGTCGCCCTGTTGGCTCCTGTCCCCGTACCGAACTCGATTCGCGACATCCCGAGTTTCTTGGACCACATGCGCGCGGGGTTTGCGGCAATCGGTGTTGCCAATAAGACCGACGCCATTGGCACCATCCCCGCTTACTACAAGGGGAATCGGCGGACCGTTGTGGGACCTGGAGCCGATGTGGTCTGCCCGCCGTATGCCGACGAACTCGACTTCGAGCTCGAGTTCGGCGTTGTCATCGTCCGCGAGGGCAAAGACGTCACTCCAGAACAGGCGAAGGCGCTCATTGGGGGTTACTGCGTTTTCAACGATGTCTCGGCTCGGGCGCGCCAAGCAGAGGAGATGCAGCTCGGAATGGGGCCAGCGAAGGGCAAAGACTTCGACACGGGGAATGTCCTCGGTCCTTGGCTGGTGGTCGACGAGATTGCCGACGAGCGGGAGCTGACCTACGCGGTGCGCGTAAACGGCGAGACGTGGACAGAGGGCGACACCTCCTCGATGACCTGGACGCTGCCGGAGTTGGTTTCGTACTGCTCCAGCGGGGAAACGCTGTACCCAGGAGACTTCATAGCGGCCGGCACTGTTCCAAGGGGATGTGGTCTCGAGCTTGGACGCGTGCCAAACCTGGGCGATGTCGTCGAGCTGGAAGTCAGCGGGCTCGGTGTGCTGCGGAATCGGTTTGTGAGCTCCAGGAGTGGCGGATGAACTCCCGCTTAACAGGGCCGGAGCCGACCGAAGCCCTTGAACCCGACTCCGCAATCAGGCTGCTCGAGGCCATGCAGCGGGCGCGTCAGTTCGACAAGCTCGCGGTTGCCTTGCAGCGGCAAGGTGTCGTAGCGGGGTATGGGCAAGCGGAAGGGCAAGAAGCCGCTCAGATCGGTGCTGTCTGGGCCATGCGTGACGATGACATGGTGTTTCCCTCGTACCGCCAGCCGGGTGTGGCACTACATCGGGGCGTGTCTGTGCGCGACATGCTGCGGTTTTACTCGCGACACGAGCTCTGCACATGGGACTGGCGAGCGTGCCGCTTTGCACCCTATGCCGTGCCGGTTGGCTCGCAACTGTCCCATGCCGTTGGATGGGCTATGGCCGACCGGGCCCGAGGGGGCGATCAAGTCACCCTCGCCTTTTTCGGTGAAGGTTCCGCCTCACAGGGCGAGGTCCACGAAGCCATGAATATGGCTGGCGTGTATCGCGCTCCGGTGGTCTTTCTCTGCGAGAACAACGGCTGGGCGATCTCTACCCCATTCGCCCGCCAAACCGCTTCATCTACCGTATATGTGCGGGCCGAGGGCTACGGCTTCCGAGGAGTACGCGTCGATGGCAACGATGTGCTGGCCGTGGCGGCTGCCGTCCGCGATGCGACCGTTGCGGCGCGAGCGGGACTCGGTCCGAGCCTGATCGAGGCTGTTACCTACCGACTGGGTGGCCATACAACCGCTGACGACCCTTCGCTCTACCGACCCGACCACGAGTTCGAGGTGTGGAGGCGCAACGACCCCATCGACCGATTTGCTCAAGTCTGCGTCTCTTTGGGCGCCATGGAAGACAGCGCCGTCGAGATCATAAGGGAGCGGGTCTACGGCGAGATTCGCTCTGCCGCGGCTGAGTTCGCTGAAGAGTTCGGTGTCTGAGATGACCACTGCGCGGCCCGGCGGCGTCAACCTCGGCGACGCGATCACAAAAGGGCTCGACGATGCCCTGGCCGAAGACCCCCGCACCGTCGTGTTCGGAGAGGACGTCGGGAAGCTGGGCGGGGTTTTCCGCATTACCCGTGGCCTTCAGGAGCGTTATGGCTCCGATCGAGTTTTCGACACCCCGCTCGGCGAAGCCGGGATCGCGGGCGTCGCAGTCGGCATGGCGCTAAACGGATTTCGCCCCATAATCGAGATCCAGTTCGACGGTTTCATCTATCCCGCTCTCAACCAGTTGTTTGGCCATGTGGCAAAGTTCCCCGCACGGATCTCCGAGCAGGGCGCTATGCCGATCGTCGTTCGCATCCCGTTCGGAGGCCGAATCCGGGGTGCGGAGTTCCACTCTGAAAGCCCGGAGGCGTACTTCTGCCACACGCCCGACCTGCGCGTTGTAGCAGCCTCAAATGCCGAGACTGCGAGGTCGCTGCTGCTCTCGGCCATCCGCAGCGATGAGCCCTACATCTTTCTGGAGCCGAAGCGCCTGTACCGACGGGGCCGGATCAGCTCCGATATGGAAGTCAACGGCATCGATCCGACTCAAGCTCGCGTGGTGCGCGAAGGCGACGATGTTCTGCTGATTGCTTGGGGTCCCTCGGTGGCGCTCGCGCTTGAGGCTGCCGCCAAGCTGGAGGCGGAGGGAACGCAAGCATGCGTGCTCGACCTTGTCAGCCTGGCACCGCTCGACGAGTCCGCCATTTTGGCCGCGGCGAAGCGGCTGAGACGTGTGGTGATCGTGTCGGAGGAGATCCAGCGCTGCTCACTAGCGTCAGAGGTTGCGGCCAGGGTTGCGACCGGTGCGTTTTCCGCCCTCCAGAGTCCGGTACGCGTCGTGGCTGCACCGAATCGACCAATCCCCGCCGCATCGAGGGAGCAGGCGTACTTCCCCTCCTGCGACGACGTCGTATCCGCGGTTTGGGAGACATCCCATTGAGCGACACCCGCACATTCCACCTGCCTGATCTCGGGGAGGGCCTCGCCGAGGCGTTGATCGAGGCGGTGCTCGTCTCCCCCGGCGATCGGGTTGAGCAGTTCGCCGACATCTTCCGAGTGGAGACAGAGAAGGCTGTCGTCGACGTGACCTGTCCTTGGTCGGGCACCGTCTCCGAGGTTCTGGTGTCGGTGGGGCAATGGGTCGACATCGGCGCACCGCTACTCGTCATTGAGGTGGACGCGTGAGTGGAAGTGCGGTCGACGCTGAGGGCTGGGAACCGCTAAGCCCGGTTGAGCGCGCCATGGCGCGCCGCATGTCGGAGGCGATCGCGCCGCTTGCGGCCCAATTCGTCGACGTTCGGGTCGATGCCGCCCTTGAACAGGTGTCCTCTATGCGCGCTGACGGTCTGCCGGCGACCTTCAACGCCGTTGTGGTGCACGCGGTACTCGTGGCCTTGCGCGAGCACCCGAGAGTCGCCGCTGAGCTCGACTACTCGGGTTTTCGACGCCGGCTCACCGACGATCCTGGCGTCGGCATAGCGGTTGACTCGCCTCGTGGCTTGGTGGTGCCGGTGTTCCGATCAACCAGTGGCGAGCTTACGGAGATCGTTACCGAACTCGACACACTCGTCACAGCAGTCCGGTCGGGGGCTGCCAACCCCGAGTTGTTTCGCGGGGCGAACTTCACCATCAGCAACATCGGCGGTTTGGGGATCCACGGCGGGTTCCCGACCCCCAACCCGCCCCAGCCTGCCATCCTCGGCGTGGCTTCGGCCCGCGAAGTACCGGTTGTGGAGATCGGGCAAATTGAGGTGCGGACAGTCTCGTCATTCACGCTCGCGCTCGACCATCGTGCACTTGACGGAATAACCGCCGCGCGCTTCTTCCGCAGAGTGGTGGATATCGTCGAGTCACCATCGTGAGCAAGCCACCGCCCCCTCTATTGCTGGGCACGATTGACATTGAACCACTCTTGAAATTCAGATATTCGATATATATGGTTTAGGGAGTGCTGGGCCTGCTCCATTCAAATGCAACAGTGCGAGGATCGCGCCGATGGGGGCACTGGTGGATGCGGAGATGAATCGGTGACAGAAGAGAAATCAATCGCCGACGCATTCCGCACCGAAGGCACCGACACGGTCACTTTCCTCCCGGAGCCTGAGCCGCGTCACCGGTACTTCCCGATTATCTCGGTCGACGACCATCTCGTCGAGCCTCCCGACCTGTTCGCCGGTCGCTTGCCGTCGAAGTTCGCCGACAGGGCACCGATGATGGTCGAACGCGACGACGGCCGACAGGTTTGGCGAATGGAGGACATAGAACTGCCCAACATTGGGCTCAACGCAGTCGCCGGTCGCCCTCCCGCGGAATACACGGTGGAGCCAGCCCGCACCGAGGACATGCGCCGGGGGTGCTGGGACATCCACGCCCGGATCCACGATATGGACATCAACGGCGTCTACGCGTCGATCTGCTTCCCGTCGATGCTGGCGGGGTTTGCGGGGCAGCGCTTCTCCGAATTGCAAGACCAAGACCTGGGACTAGCCACCTTGCGGGCCTGGAATGACTGGTACCTCGAAGAGTGGTGTGGTACCTACCCCGACCGGATGATCCCCTGCCAGATCACCTGGTTCAACGACCCATCTGTGGCCGCGGGTGAGGTGCGGCGCAACGCCGAACGAGGCTTCAAGGCGCTGTCGTTCACAGAGTCGCCCCACAAGCTTGGATACCCAAGCCTCTACTCGGGTCACTGGGACCCGCTCATCGCCGCATGCGAGGAAACCGAGACGGTCATCTGCCTCCATGTCGGATCGTCGTCGACCACTCCGACGACATCGCCCGACGCGCCCCCCGACGTAGCCGCAGCACTGTTCCCGATGAGCGCCTGGCACGCCGCCGTGGACTGGGTGTACTCCAAGATCCCCCTGAAGTTCCCCGAAGTCCGGATTGTTCTCACCGAGGGTGGCGTCTCCTGGGTCCCCGGGTTGATCGACCGCTTGAAGCACTCGTTCAAGTACCACGAGTTCTTCGGCACATGGGTCGGCGAGGGCGTCGAACCCGTTGAGGTGCTGAAGCGCAATTTCTATTTCTGCGTCCTCGACGACCCGGCTGGAATCGCTCTTCGGCACTACATCGGCGTCGACCACCTCCTCGTCGAGTCGGATTACCCGCACGGCGACGGCACTTGGCCCAACACCCAAGAGATCCTCCACCGCCAAATGGGCGACGCGACCGCTGAAGAGGTTGCACTGATGATGCACGGCAACGCCAGCCGGCTGTTCCGGCACACCGTCGATCCATCCTGGATGGATGCCCTTGTCCATGACAGTTCCGCAAAGAACGCGTTCACCACAGAAAGAAGTAGGAATCCATGATGGAAATGCGCGAGTACTTCGGGTTGCCGCATCCGGAGATGGGCAAGGAGCCGACCGACCGCGAGCTGCGAGCGTTCATGGCCTGCTCCAACCTGATCGCCGGCATGTACCGGCTAGGAGAGTATCGCCGCGTGCTGGACGAACTCGAATACGTCACCGATGACTTTGTACGTGAGATTGTCGATGATGTGGCGAGCCCCCCCACGGTGAGGCGGGTCGAGGGAATAGAGGAGCACCGTGCCCAACAGGAACGAGAGGTAGAGACGCTGCCCTCCGATCACCGCTACTGGCGCACGCACATCCTCACCAATTTCCAGTGGGAGATGCTGTCCGACACCGAGGTCGAGTGTCTTCATTGGATGGTCTACTTCGACAACAGAACTCAGATCGATTCCGATTCTCCCGATGATCTGTTGGAAGTAGAACCGCTTCCGATCATCGACTGTCTTCAGCGGTTCCGATTTGAGAATGACCGATGGCGCCTGTCGTACCGGTACTACCGATGGGTTCACGGACCCCGACCCGACAAAGTTCTCCGCGCGGGATCCTTCACACCGTGGCGCTGACTCCCAACTCCTATTACTAGGCGGTTGGGGCGCTTAAGTTGACGGAAGGACTCTGATGCCCGGACCACTTTCCGGCGTGCAGGTGCTCGACCTCAGCCAAATAGTGTCGGGTCCGCTGGCCACAATGATCCTTGCCGACCAGGGCGCTGACGTGATCAAGGTTGAGCCAATAGCGGGCGTCGGCGACGCCTCCCGCCTGCCATATTTTTCCAAAGCAGGGCTCTCGGCGTTCTATCTGAACAACAACCGGGGCAAACGTTGCCTTGCTGTGGACATGGCCAGCGACGCCGGTCGGGAGATCGTGCTTGAGGTGGCCGTCAAGTCTGATGTCGTCGTTCAGAACTTCCGGCCGGGCGTCGTGGAGAGATTGGGAATCGACTACGACACGGTCAAGGAACTCAACAACGACATCGTCTACTGCTCGGTATCGGGGTTCGGCAGCACGGGTCCTTATCGCGAACGGCCTGTTCTCGACCCAGTGATCCAAGGGCTCATCGGCATGATCTCGCGGCAGCTCAACCCTGAGATTCCGTTTCCGGATCTGGTCCGCAATTTGTATGCCGACAAGAGCACCGCGCTTACCGCGGCCCAGGCGATCACCGCGGCATTGTTGGTCAGAGAGCAGGGAGGAGGAGGTCAACACATCGAAGTCCCGATGCTTGATGCCGCCATGAGCTTTTTCTGGCCCGACGGGATGGTGGACAAGACGGTGTTAGCCGCAGACGCCTCTCCCGGAATCCTCATGTCAACCGTCTACAACCTCACTGAATGCGCCGACGGCAAGATCGTTTATTTCGTGGCCACCGACCAGCAGCGCCATGGCCTCTTTGAGGCGCTTGGACACCCAGAATGGATCGACGATCCGCGCTTTCGCGACGGGGCAATCGCAGACCCCGAGAACTTCGCCACCTTGGGCGTCTTGGTGGCCAATGCATTCTCCGCCATCGCGGTCACCGAGGCCTTGGAGCGGCTCATAGCCGCAGACGTCCCCTGCGGACCGGTGCTCGACGCGGAGGAAGCTCTGGTTGACCCGCAAGTGCTCCACAACGAGACCCTCCAGATCTGGGAACATCCGCTCGCCGGGCCCATCCGCCAACCCCGGCCCGCAGCCCGCTTCTCGGCCACCCCCGCAACGCTCGCCGCGACCGCGTCACTCCGCGGGGCGGACAACGACGCCATCTTGGCCGAACTGGGCCGATCGGCCGGCGACATTGCCAGTCTGCGAGACGCTGGCATTATCAACTGAGTCACCAAATGTCCTCGCCGCGATGGAGGACGTCGTAGCCCCCGTCGACGAAAATCACCTGCCCCGTGACCCGCCCGTTGTCGATGCTGGTCAGCCAGGCGAGAAGGGACGCGACGTGACGCGGCTCGCCGACTCCGCCAAACGGCATAGGGACGTCAGCCTCAGTTTGGGCGCGTCTCTCCGGTGCCAGGAGGTATTCCGTCATCGGTGTGGCAATGAGACCCGGGCCAACGGCATTCAGTGCGATGCCCGCGCCCGCCCAGTCGGCTGCGGGCGCCCTCCGCCGGGTCCAAATCGACAGGGCGCGCTTGGAAGCGGCGTATGCCGCAGTCCCCAAGTTGTGGTCAGCTGTCACAGCCGCAGCAACAGCTCGTTCTTCGTCTCCGTCGAGACAGGCGCGAACCACAGGATCGTCGGACCCCGTCGTAAGGGTGGCGACAGATGTGACTGCGACCGCCCGCGGTTCGCTGGACCGGGCGAGCAGCGGCCGCAATCCCTCGAGGATGTCGATGGTGCCGAAGTAGTTGACCCTGACGATGGGTTCTGGTCTCCCCGTGCCGCCGCTGATTCCGGCGCACGCGATCACCGCGTTCACTCGACCGGCTGAGAGTTCCTCCACCCTGTCGATTGCCCGGCGACGATCAGCTGCGTCGGCGAGGTCGACGCACACCTCGGCATCGCGAAGATCGATGCCGATCACGCGGTGCCCTTGTTGAAGCAACAGGCGACGAGTTTCGGCCCCGAGACCAGAGGCAGATCCGGTGATGGCGTAGGTGCGTGAGCTCACCTCGCCTCGAGGACATCCCTCGGGGTGCAGGCATCGGCCAAGCGCTCAACCATGGCTGGGATGCACCTCTGGCGAGCCTTGGTAACTCGCCAGGCCAACACCGTCGCGGTGGGTCTGCTTCTCGCCCACCGGATTGCTCAGCACCCCGACGCCCGATGCCTCAAGCTCGACTATGTCACCGGGCTGGATCCAGCGGTCGAGCTCATACCCACAGCCACCACCTACTGTCCCCACGGCAAAAAACTCACCTGGATAGACATCTTCATCCAGCGAAGCCCATGCCAGCACCTCCGCAAACGAGAACTGACGCCCTGCCGTGGTCCCTGACGCCCACAACTCGCCGTTGATCGATGCGCTCATCTCAATAGACCACTCGTCAACTTCGTCCATGGTCAGCACACAAGGACCCATCGCGGTGCAGAAGTCCTTCCCCTTGGACGGGCCGATGGTCAACGTCATCTCAAACACCTGGATGTCGCGGGCGCTGACATCGTTGAAGATCGTCACCCCGGCAATATGTCCCTGCGCCTCGGCTGGGGACAGGTTCCGTCCTCCCCGCGAAGTGAAGAATCCAATCTCCAGTTCGAAGTCCAGTTGATCTGTGAACGACGGCCACAGCAGTGGTTCCCCGGGCCCGACGATCGACTCGGCGTTGCACTGGTAGCAGATCGGCATTGCCTCGAACGCGGGAGGAATCGACAATCCGCCACCGGTCGCGTGATCCCGGTATGTGAGATAGTCGCGCACCCGCCGCGGGCGCGGCACCGGTGCACGCAGTCGAACGCCGCTGAGGTCATGGACCACCGGGGACCCGTCGCCGTCGATGAGTCGATTGCCGCTTTCCCGATGAGTCCGAGCAATGTCGAGCGCTCTCAGTGCGTGGCCTTTCCCCTCTTCTCCGCTTTCAAAGAAGGCAACCATTTCGTCGGCAACCGCAGGCGCTCTCGCCCCGGCTGTCTCCCCGCCGCGCATTGCCTCGTCCGCGCGAAGGACGGGTCCTGGCTCCACGACTGTTTCGCCGTCGAGAATCCCGAGACGCGGCTCCGCTCGGGCTGGTTGAAAGGTCACCAGCTTCAAAGCGGTTCCCGTCGGGGTGTGCGGCCTTGAGGCGGTACCGCAATCATGGGGCCACGACACCCGGGCCTCGGGGCACCCACACCGAGCTGACTGTTGTCGATATGTCGTAGCTATCGGTCACAGGTATGCGGCCGTCCTCGCGTCGCGTTGCCAATTCGGCGGCGACTTCTCCTAGGTCGCCTGCAACTTCATAGACCGCGAGATACAGGTGGGCGCTGGGACCGCCTCGGGTCATCGGACTTCCCTCGAGTAGTTCGAAGCGTCGAGCGGACCGGATGCCGTCCACTGCAATCACATCATGGAGGTGGCGCTTGTCATACCAGTCGTTGAACTCCTCGTCACGACCAGTCACGGCGTTGCTGAACACCATGACGCGCTTCACATTGTCTTTCACGTTCGCCTCCCCTGGCGCATCCCGGCTATCCATCACTCACGCTGGCGCGCCCAACGCGAGGAAATCCTCGCCCAAGTTGAAGCATCGCATTGCGTTCCTGAACAACACCTTTTCCTTGTCTTGCTCGTCCAATGACTTCATTCGATTCTCAATCGCGTCTTCGATCTCATCCCCGAACAAGCAGGTCGGATGCGGATAGTCGGTCTCGAACATCAAGTTGTCCACCGGCAGGGTCGCCTTCGACTGTTCTTGGAGTCGCTCGTACCAGGTGTTCACGAACATCTGGCGCCGGAACAGATCACTGGGCAACTCGTCGGATTTCATCTCCGGCCTTTGCCGCCACGGTTCAAAACGCTTGTAGTGCTCGTCGAGAGCCTCCAAAACGAAGGGCACCCAACCCACTCCTGATTCCACTATGGCGAACCTCAAATTGGGAAATCGCTGAAGCACTCCCGAAAGGAGAACATCGATAGCCGTAACCGCGTTCCCGATGAACGCCTCAACTGTCGATGCAATCTGCATGATCTGAGAGCCCATGATGCGCGTGTGATACTCGCCGCGGTCGAACTCTCCTCCCCCTGCATGGAAGCTGATCGACAACTCCGCGTCCTGGGCTGCCGCCCACATCGGGTCCCACGCCGTATCGGAGAAGGAAGGGCACCCATGTCTCTCCGGCACCCCGCTCATGACCAGCCCCTTCATACCGATCTCGGCGCACCGCACGACTTCGCCCACGGCCATGTCGATGTCCCAATAGGGCACGTTGCCTAGCGGAATAAACCGCCCCGGCTGTTCAGTGGCCCAGGTCAGAACCCAGTCGTTGTATGCCTCTACAACCGCTCGCTGGTAGCCGCGATCATCGTGGCCGCCGGCCAGATAGACATCAGGATTGACCAACCCCAGATTCGGGTAGGTCGCTGCTGCCCTGATTCCGAACTCGTCCATGACTTTCACGCGCTCATTCGGATCGAAAGACGACGGATGCTGTTCCTCGAATCGCTTTGGGAACAACTCCCACGCCGAATCTTCACCCTCGCCCACGTCGACTGTCGCACGTCGTTCGTATGAACCATCCGCACCCTTGAACACAACGCTAGACGTGACCATCCACACTATGCGATCGCCAACGAACCAGTGGTCGGTTCCCGTCTCTTTTACATGCTTCACCTGAGGGATCAAATCGCCGTATTTCGCTGGCATCCGACTCGTGAAGATGTCCTTGGGCTCGCATATATGGGAGTCGGCATCAATGATGATCCTCATCTGATCCTCTTTCTCGTTGTTGACCATGCGAGCCCTAATCCCTCTAGTCGATATATATGGTTTTGCGGACCATTGTCAAGGGTCCGCGACAAGGAGGCGGAGGGCGCCTCCCGGGCTGGAACGCTTTCGACGGAGATCGCCTTATTCGTCGTTGCCCGGGAGACGCTCTCAGCGACTCCCGTTGTCATCTGGATGGTTTGCTTTCTCTGCGCCGATTCGCTTCACGGCGCGAGACGGAGAATTTGCTCCCGGCGAGCGAGTCGGTCAGCCGCCACTCACTGCGTCGGAGAAGTCGATGAACTCGCCAGTCGGCAAGAGGACACCGTTGGAGACGTCATCGAAGGTGATTTCGAAGTTCAGAACTCGCGGGAACCCAGGCATCGGGCCCTCTGGAACCGAGAGGTCAATCGTTGGACCCCACATCGACTGGTAGGCATCCTGAGCCCGGACCGTCTCCAGGAACGACGCTGCTGTTATGTCGCCGTCGACCAACTCAGCGAGGTCGGTAAATGCGACATACGCAGCCCAGACGCCGAGGCCCGAGAGACTGTTGTACTCCACTTCCGGTGCGTCATAGTCCTCGAGCGCAGCCCGGAACTCGTCCCAAACGGGATCAACCAGGTTTGGATAAGCGTTGAGCACGACGCCACCATCGGTGAGTTCAGAGTACGACTCCGCTACTTCGACAGTCAGGTTGCCCTGAGCTCCGTAGGGGCGGGCGTCATTGCCAACAGTACGCATGCCGGCGAGGAAAGCTCCGGTGTGGGCCGCGCCCAGGGACAACCAGACGCAGTCGGCTCCAGAGATCTCGGCCGCTTGCGCGCTGTAATCGCCTACCGCAGCCGGGACCGAGGTAAATCTCATGTTGTCCTCAAACACCCCGTAGTGCTCCATTGACTGCCTAGCGAGCCCGCTCAGATAGTCGAAGTAGTTTTCGAGATAGACGATGGATGGTGCCTGGCACCCGTCGTCGGCCATCTTGAATACCGCGGCGTGCTGCATGGCGTTCGTCGAGCCGAAAATGAAGTTGACCGGACTCGAAAACTCCGCGGGGGTGACCGGACAGCAACTGCCGAGGATGGCGATACCAGCTTCTTCGAAGATGGGAACCGCCACTGACATGTCGTACTCGAAGTGGCCGACCAAGGCCACCACCCCTTCGCTGGCGGCCTCGCGTGCACACGTGGCAGCCCCATTGGGATCACCCTTTGAATCACAGACAATGACCTCTAGCGGGTGACCGGCTATGCCGCCTCGGTCATTGATGTACTGCTCGTACACTTCTGCGGCACCGGCAATGTTTGGGTACGTAGGGAGGTTTGACTCCAGGGGAGCGATCGACATCACCTTGATCGGCTCGCCGGTCGGCTCGCCGCTGTCGTCGGGCGCGGGTTCGGCGTCATCGCTGTCGTCGGGCGCGGGTTCGGCGTCGCCGCTGTCGTCGGGCGCGGGTTCGGCGTCACCATCTTCGACAGCAGGTGCTCCGTCACCACTGCTTGGGCCGGCGTCGTCGTCGTTTCCGCACGCTGCCGCGAAAAGCGACAGCGCAGCGAGGATCGCGATGAGCACTACCCATCGTCTACTTGAAGTCTTCATTTCGCATTCCTTCCTGTTCAATGCTCTGGTTACTGCGTTGGCCCGCGGCGGCGTGCTGCCTCCGCAGTCCGTTTCAGTTCTTCTCTCGCCGCCGTCGGGCACCTTCATCGCAAAGAGGGACGCCGCGGCAGCGCTCGTCTCTGCTTGCAAATCCGGCTGTGATCTCTTCCGATGAAAGGGGGATCGGGCATACGACAATGGTGCGGTCATGACAATTGCCTAACGATTTCTCCACTGGGGTTTGCGGTGTTCTGCGAAGGCGGTCATGCCCTCAACCATGTCGGCGGACAGCAGCAGGTCGTCAATGGAGTCGTCTCCCGCGTCTATGGCGTCGAGCGCATCGGTGATCTCGTCACCCGCCTTCATCGCCTTCAGCGAAACGCGTACCGATGTGGGTGACACTGCGAGGATCTCCAAGGCAAGCTCCCGGGCGGTCTCAAGTGCCTTGCCCTCTGAAGCGATCCTCGACACGAATCCGAGTCGGTGCAATTCCTCAGCCCCGGCGCGACGTCCCGTCAGAATCATCTCATTGGCCAGATGCCGCGGAATCGCTCTGGGCAGTCTTACGACGCCGCCGGCCGCGGCGAACATCCCGACCCTGACCTCGGAAAGAGCGAATTCGGCCGTTTCATCGGCCACTATCAGGTGACAAGCGAGAGCGATCTCGAAGCCTCCGCCGAAGGCGTAACCGTTCACCGCAGCGATTACGGGCTTCGGCATCGACCGACGGTTGGTCAAGCCACCGAATCCCGACTTGGGGACCCAGACGGGCTTGCCGGATGCCCCGTACTTGAGGTCTGCGCCCGCGCAGAAGGCGGCGTCGCCGGCTCCAGTGATGATGGCGACCCACAACTCATCATCAGAAAAGAAGGCGTCAAAGACGCCCCCGAGTTCCTCATGGGCCTGCGGCGTGAGCGCGTTTCGAGCCTCAGGCCGGTCGATTGTTACTTCGAGCAGGTGCTCGTCGCGCCGAACCAGTATGTGCTCGTAGCTGTCGCGGAATCCGGCCGGGTCAGGTGGAAATCGGCGATCCATCTCCCCCGGGGTCGTGGCCACCCGGTTTCCCCAGCCGAAGGACCGCGCGTAGATCTCCGCCCCCGATGGCGAGTCCGAGGTGAGCAGGTGGACCATCTCCTCGTCGTCTCGCGAACTCGTAGCAAGAAAGCGGCGGCCGTTGCTGGCGAGCCGTCCCAACACAATCCCCTCCGCGCCGTCTCGGGAATAGGCCACCGTGAAGGTCTCGACAAAGGCCGGCCCGTCTGGATGGCGGGCGAGCTCCTCCTTCTGGTTGGCGTCAAGTCGCGCCTGGATGTCGGCGCTGCGATCTGGCTGCCACCGAGCAGGCTCGCCGGAGTAGATACCCACGCTGCACTTGGACATCACTCCCCCGCTGGCCGCAACCAGTGCTCTGGTGCCTTGGTTTTCCCGGACGAAGGAGACGGCCTCCGCGATCCCATGGAGTGAGTAGTTGTTGCCTGGTCCTCCGAAGAACGGCAGGCCTCCCGTGAGGGTCAGACCGCGAGGATCGTCGATGGCAAGGTTCAAACCGTCACATAGCGCAAGGACAGAGATCGGAAAGCTGCTGTAGATGTCGAAGGCGCCGATCTCGTCGAGTGAGATGCCGGCGATTTGGAGGGCGTGCTCGATGGCCGCTACCCCGGCGGGGTAGGCGCCGAGGTCGATGCGCTGGAGCAAGGGCGGCTCGTGGGCATCGGCGTGTCCGTGCAGGAACGCCCACCGATCGGGGGCAATGCCCAGCTCGCGCGCCTTGGCCACCGACATCATGAGGACCGCGGCACCCTGGTTGACCTTTTCCCGCGCGACCACGTAGCGCGTATAGGGGTGAGCGATGACCCTGTTCTTGTCGGTCGCGGTGATGAGTTCTTCCGCCGAGCGGGCGGTTGGAGCGGCGGAATGGGGATTGGACGCGGCAACCCCGCTGAAACGGGAGAACAACTCGCCCATCTCTTGGAGATGCGCCTCAAAGGACATGCCCTTAGCCCCGCGCCGGGCGTTCTCGCACAATGCATACATGGCGGGAGCGGTGGTCAGACCGTGCATCGTCTCGACCCGCGAGAGCATCCCGGCGATTCCGTAGCCGCGATCTTCGAGCTGCCCACCGATCGTCTCGCTCCAACTCGGCCGGTCGTCACGACCCTGGAGGTCCTGGGCCGTTGAGATTGCCTCGGCACCGACGATCAATGCGGCCGAACAGTCGCCTCGGGCGATCCGTTCCGCCAACTCGGTGACCAACCTCTGAGGTGACTGGCCGCCCGCAATTTCCTGAATGGCATGGGCCGGCTCTGCGCCGATGCGGGCCGCCACCGCCCGCGGGTAGTTGTCGGGCCTCCCCAACGGCGCCACTGCCATCGGATTTGAATCCTCGAACTGTCGAGTTGCCGCCACCACCTCGATTACTGCCGCTGACACCCCGGCATCGATCAGGGCCGCGCGGGCAGCATCTCCTCCTAAATCGGCTGGCGAGCGGGACTGGTAGCCGTCGTCGCCGATTCGCTCCGACACCTGACCGATTCCGACGATTACCGCGGTCGACTCGAGCACGGCCCCGTTGGCCGACGTCTTCTGGCCTGAGGATGCGTTCAATGAGAGTCCTTCCGCGTGTCCTGCTTCGGGTTTGGCTCGTCCTGTGTTCCCGAGGCGAGGTAATTGGCTTCAATTTCCGAGAGCCTGCTTTGAAGTTCGGCGGCGGTGCCTTCTAGTTCGATGCGGCCTCGTCGCAGCACGTAGGCGCGGTCGGCGTAGCGGAGGGCCTGTTGGACGTGCTGTTCGACCAGGAGTACGCCGGTATTGTTATCCCCAGCGGCTGTGCGAACGGCTTCCAGGAGGCGCTTGACGATAAGAGGGGCGAGTCCGAGCGAGAGCTCATCGGCCAGGAGGATCTTGGGGTCGCGGCACACGGCGCGTGCCACCGAGAGCATCTGCTGTTCGCCCCCGGAGAGCTGGCCGCCGATGACATCGATGCGTTTGTCGAGCTCAGGGAACAATTCCAAGGCCCGCTCCAGGTCAACATCGGCGATCTTGAGGTTCTGGCGAGTGGTGAGGCCCATGAAAACCGACTTCTCCTCGGTAATGAACGCAAGGCCCGAGCGAGCCCGCTGGAAAAGCGGCGCTGTGGTCGGCTCGTCGTGGAGGCGGACCTCGCCATCCATAATGGGCAACTCGCCGGAAAGAGCGAGCAATGTCGTTGTCTTGCCGGCGCCATTAGCGCCCAAAATAGCCACGACCTCCCCGGGGCGGACCTCCAAAGTGATGTCGTGAATCATCGGCTGGGAGCCATAACCCGCCGTGATGCCGCATGCAGAAAGCACCGGGGCTGGCGCCGTGGCGCCGTCTGAGTTTGACGAGCTATCGACGGCGCTCATGTAGCTCCCACCCGCGGCTCTTTGAGCTCGCTTGGATCATCACTCTGTTCTGGTTCACCGAGATATGCGGCGATCACCCGCTGGTCGCGTTGCACTTCGGTCGGCGTGCCCTCGGCGATCTTGCGGCCGAAATCCAACACGTGTATGTAGTCGCAGACCTCCATTACGAAGCTCATGTCGTGCTCCACAATCAACACCCCGATGCCCCACTCCTCCACAATGCGGCGCAAAAGGTGCGAGAACTCCGCGGTCTGCCTGTCGCCAAGCCCTGCGGTCGGCTCGTCTAGCAGCAACACGCTCGGATTGGTCGCTACAGCCCGGGCAACTGCCGACAACCGACGCTGGCCATAGGACAGGTCCTCTACGGGGCGGTGCAGGTCCTCGCTGAGGTCGAACTCGCGAATCGCGGCCAAAACCTGCCCAGGCAAGGGTGGATTCACCGGATAAACCAGGTCCCGCAAATACGACAGGCCATCACGGGGATCCGACGCCGCCCGCAGATTGTCCAGAACCGTCGCGTCCTCGAACAACTCCAATGATTGAAATGACCGGGACAGACCGAGCTGCGATCGCCGTGCCGGGCCGAGGCGGGTGAAGTCAGTTCCACCGAACTGGACTTCTCCTGTCGCCTTGGTGAACCCGGTGATCGCGTCGATCGCAGACGTCTTGCCTGCTCCGTTTGGGCCTATCAGACCCACTACTTGCCCTGGTTCGACGGTGAATGACACCTCATCGACCGCCACCACGCCGCCGTAACGCACCGTTAGGTTCTTCACGACCAGCGTCTTGGGCTTGATCGGCTCACGAGCTACGTCGGGCAGCTCCACCTCGGCCACATCGGACGACCGACCGCGCCGCAGCAACCCGCGGATTCGCTCTCGGACTGCTTTGGCGAGTTCCCCGAAATCACTGGCGATTCCGTTTTGGTGAAACAGCACCAACAACACCACTGTTACGCCGCCGATCAGATGAACCCACCGCGAAACCGAGGAAAACAGCGAGTCCGAAATCCGAGTTCCGATACTCCCTGCTACGAACGTCGAACCGAGGACGGGTCCGACCAGGTAACCGATGCCGCCGACGAAGGCCCAACCCACGAGGATGATGGACGTGATATTGGTGAACTCGGTGTTGAACAGGATGGTGTCTTTGCGGAACGCCAGCAGCGTGCCGCCGATGGCAGCGATACCAGCAGAGAGGCTGAAGGCGAAGAGCTTGGCGCCGACCACGTTGATTCCCAGGGCGGCGGCGGCACGCTCGTTGGCGCGCACCGCGATCAGTCGCCGGCCGGCTCGACCGCGTCGCATGTTCGCGACCGCAAGAGTCAGGATTACCAGAAAGCCGAGACAGACCAGGGCGTAGCGACCGGGGTGGGTGGTTGATGTGATGTCCAACCCGAAGAATGAGGGTCGCCCGACCAAGGTGCCGAAAAAGCCGCCCGTGTAGTTGGCGTTGTTGAACAGCACGAGTTCGAGGGCTGCGCCCAGGCCGAGCGTGAGTACCGCAAGGTTGATGCCCCGGGCGCGCACCGCCGGCAATGCGAAAAGAGCTCCGAGCGGTATGGTGGCGAGGGCCCCCACGACTATGGCCGCGGTGAAGGGCCAATCCTGGGCATGGACAAGGCGGCCCGCCACCCAGGCACCGAAGCCCGCAATCGCGAATTGTCCCAGTGAAAGCTGGCCGGCATAACCGGTCACAACGACGATTGAAAGGAGCACGATCGCGGTCGCGAAGGTGATCACTAGCGAGTCCTGCCACACCAGGGGGACCGAAATCGTGAGGATGACGGCTCCTGCGATGGCGATGATCAGGCCGGGCCAGCTGATCCGCCCGAGTCCCACCCGCGGCAAACGCTGGAGAAAGTGGCCTCGTACCGGCAACGCCCTGCCCCTGACGAGCAAGATGATGACGATGACCGCGAACGGCAGCGCCTTCGGAACGCCTGGTTGGTCGACGTAGCGGGTGAGTTCGCTCTCACCAATCCCGATCGCCATCCCGGCGGCGAAAGCGATGGGGAATGATCGGAACTCCGCAACGAGGGCCGCGGCGAGGGCTGCGAGCACTACATTGGTCATCCCGTTGACCGACAGGGTGATGATCGGCGAGACGAGGATGGCGGCGAGACCGGCAAGTGCAGATCCAAGCCCCCAGTTGATCGTCGCGACCATGTCTGAGGAAAGACCGATGGACGAAGCCGCCCGCTGGTTCTCGGCCACAGCCGAGGTGGCGAGGCCGAATCGGGAGTAGCGGTACAGGGCCCACAGGATCAGGGTGAGCACAGCAGCGACGCCCACGAGGATGAACCGGTCCACGGTGATCGTGATATCCCAGAAGTGCACCTGCTCGTTTGGCAGCTCCACCGGAGGGAATATGACGTTCGACGTATACCGGATGACAGCACCTGCCTGGAGGACAATCAGGATTCCGAGGGTTGCGACCACCCTTGCCAGCGGCGCAGCGTGCCGAAGCTGACGCATCACAAGAAGGTGGGCTAGTGCCCCGAGCGCAGCCGACACGGCCACACCGATGATCAACGCCACCAGGAACGAATGCTCGCCAGGAAACGGCGACCACGTGAGGTCGTTCTCGGTGCGGACCTCCCAAGCGACGTAGGCGCCGAACATTCCAATGGCGCCGTGCGCGAAGTTCAGGACACCTGATCCCCGGTAGATCACGATCAGCCCTTGGGACGCAAGAGAGTAGAGCGAGCCTAGGGCGAGCCCAATGAGAGCGAACTGGAGAACGTCGCTCATTGGTCAGCACCGACCTGCCCTGAGAGCACCGCCCGCGCCACTCCCCTCCTCACCCCCGAGGCCCACACTGGCGACATCAGCGTCATTCAAAACCAGCTCCACCCCCTGAGCTTCATTCTGTCAACCATATATATAGATAAGAGGGAAATCAAGCGGCCTGAAATCGGACTTGCCCGCCCTATTTAGCCGAGCACGGCGGCCAGTCACCACCTGCCAGCCAGAGGAAGGAGTCAACTGGAGCCGAAATGATAGAACTAGTTTTGTGAGAGATGACGCCTGCGCGAACAACGGTGGCTATCGAGCAAGATACCCACCGTCGATATAGAGCTCTGACCCGGTGCAGAACGAGGCATCGTCACTTGCCAGGTAGGCGACGCCAGCCGCAACCTCCTCGGCCTGACCCAGGCGGCCGATCGGGGTGAGCGCAACGAGCGCTTCTTCCATCTCGGTGCCCCGAACATGATCCATGATCGGCGTGTCGATGAACCCGGGATGCACAGAGTTGACTCGGATACCCGATGTCGCCCAGAGCAGGGCGGCGTTTTTGGTGAGCAATCTGACTGCGCCCTTCGCCGCGTGGTAACCGGGCGAGGTTCCGAAGCCACCCGATGCCCCCATGATGGACGAGATATTGACTATCGACCCGTGCCCAGAATTCTTGAGGTGCTCAGCGGCGAATTTCATACCGAGGAACACCGACGTCTGGGTTACCGCCACCGTGGTCTCGTACTGCTCCAAAGAGCAATCCTCGATCGATTCGTCGAATCCAATCCCGGCATTGTTGATCAAGATGCCGAGCCCGCCAAGTTGCTCGACGGTGGCCGCGATTCCCTCTATCCACTGCTGTTGATCGGCAACGTCGAGCCGGATGAACACCGCATGGCCTCCATCGTCCCGGATGTCTGCCGCTACTCGCCGGCCGTCATCCTCGGCGATGTCGGTTACGGCCACATGTGCCCCTTCGCTGGCCAACCGGCGGGCAATCGCTGCTCCAATCCCACTCGCACCGCCCGTTACCAGCGCCCTGCGTCCTTCAAGTCGCCTCATCGAGCTTGTCCTGCTCTCGTCAAATGAGTTCGAAGCCCTCGTAGCCGCCAGCCGCTACTTCGTCGCACTTGATGCGGTATGCCCCGACGCCGCCTATGTACGGCATGAACACCCGCGGCTTGCCCGGTACGTTGGACCCCGAGTACCACGACTCAGCCTCGGTATGGAGGGTGCCTTCGGTAATTTCCCGGACGTGTTGGACCCACTCGTCCTGGGCCGCGACCGTCGCCTCGATGCCGCTCGCGCCGCGGTCGCCCAGGAACGCGATGCAATCACCGATCCAGTCGACGTGCTGCTCGATCGACACCACCATGTTGGAAAAGACCGAGGGGCTTCCCGGGCCCGTGATCGTGAACATATTCGGGAATCCGGCGACGCTGATACCGAGATACGACTCCGGGCCATCGCGCCACACATCGCGCAACAGTGCGCCATCGCGTCCTCGTATGTCGATTGCGTTCAGCGCACCCACCATGGCGTCGAACCCCGTCGCGAAAACGATCGCGTCGAACTCGAACGATTCGTCAATCGTGTCCACGCCACTAGGGGTGATCCGCTCGACAGGCGTCTTTCGCAAGTCTACGAGTCGGACATTCTCGCGATTGAAGGTTTCGTAGTAGTCGTCTCCCTGCGGCGGCCGCTTGGTCCCGTAGGCATGGTCGGTAGGAGTGAGCATCTGGGCCGTCTCGGGATCTTCAACGATGGTTGCTATCTGGTCGCGTATGAACTGCGCCGCGGTCTCGTTCGCCTCCTTGCTGGCCAGCATGTCTGCGTACGAGAAGAGAATCGTAGGGATGTGTCCGGTGTCCCATCCGTACTGATACGCCGCGTCTCTCTCCTCTTTCGGGGCGGCCAGTGCGGAGGGCTTCGGGTCCGGCAGCGGAACGCCCGCCCCTGACACCGCCGCGGCCTGGCGGTACTCGCGGTAGTTCGACTTCCATTCTGCAATCTCTTCGGGAGTAAGGACATGGTTGCGCGCCGGGACGTTGTAGTTGGCAGTGCGCTGAAATACCGTGAGGTGGGCAGCCTTCTTCCCAATCTCGGGAATTGCTTGGATACCGGTCGACCCGGTGCCGAAAACGGCAACCCGCATGCCGCTAAAGTCGACCTCTTCTTTGGGCCATTCGTAGGTCCGGTACGTCGGGCCCTCGAAGCTGTCGACACCTTCGATGTCGATATCCTTCGGTTTCGACAGACAGCCCACGGCCGTTACTAAGAATCGAGCGTTCACGGTCTTGTTCGTATCGGTCTCTACCGTCCAGCGGGCGGTTTCCTCGTCGAAGGTGGCGGCGGTCACCCGCGTCTCGAGCTCTAAATCGCGACGAAGGTCGTAGCGGTCGGCGACATGGTTCAAATAGGCTTCGATCTCCCGCTGGGGGGGAAAGCGCTCCGTCCACACCCACTCCTGCTCCAGCTCTGGGTCGAACGAAAATGAATATCCGTACGATTCGACGTCGCACCTTGCTCCGGGATAGCGGTTCCAGTACCAGGTGCCACCCACGCCGTCGCCGGCTTCGAAGGCGCGCACCGACAACCCCAGTTGATCCCGCAGCTTCCAGATTGAGTAAAGGCCGGAGAAGCCTGCACCGATAATTACTACGTCTACGCTCTCCGAAATTGGTTCGTTCACTGTTCCACTACCTGTTCTTGAGTACGGACGCAACCACAGCCCATGGCGATAAACCGTATATACCATTCAAATGGTAGTCAGTGCGGAGGACGATAACAGCGTCGCCCTAATCGGTCAAGGCACGAAAAACCTGTATTCGACCATGCCGAGGCCTTCGGCCGATAGCGCAATGGCGTCGCTAGTACGTGGCTATGTACTCAGCGTGAAAGGCGTAGGAGGTTGAGTCGGCGGGCACATTGTCGAGGGGTTCGGACAGCTCCGACAGTGTCGGGCCCACTGTGGCGGCCCGGCCGCCCAGCACGTCGAGGTCGAACCCATAGAGCATGGCGGCGTTGGTGCCCAACATGGCCCGCAGCTCGTCGCCGGAGACCTCGGCGAATGTTGCCCGCAGCGCCTCTCGGCTGTGGGGAGTGGTGCCCTCTAGATGGGGGAAGTCGCTCCCCCACATGATGCGGTGTACACCGACATGGTGGCGATAGGGCATCTCGTGGGGCTGGCAGAAGCTGGCCCCTAGCCAGCAATTTCGGGCGATGTACTCCGAGGGCAACATCGACCGGGAAACCATTTCGCTGTGGTCGAAGCGCGCCGTTTGCTTTTTGGGGTCGACCAAGGTGTCGAACTTCTTGTCGAGCGCGATCTTGAGCCGCGACAGCCAACTCGGCCCGCCCTGCTCGGTGATCACGTAGCGCAGATCGGGATGGCGCTCGAACACTCCCCCCAGAACCAGGTGCCACAGGGTGCGATGCGACCATAAGCCGTGTTCATAGATCAGCACCGGCATGGTGGCGGGATCGTCAGGCAGGGTGGGCGCCCCTCCCCCGGCGTGGGTGACCACCGGAAACTCCGCTTGGGCGCACAGCTCCCAGATGGGGTCGTAAACCGGGCGATAAAGCGGCTCAAGGGTGTTGGGGGGTATCGACGGCAACAGCACTCCGCATATGCCGGGCTGTTCGATGGCCCACTTGATCTCCGCCACGGCGTCTTGGATCACATTGGGGAGCACCTGAATGAGCCCCCGCCGAAACCCGGCTGCCTCCTCGCAGAAGTCAACCAGCCACCGGTTGTGGGCTTGTAGCCCCGCCCAGCGGCGCCGGTAGTCGTCCTGGTTGGCCGGCAGGGTCCCCACCAGGTGCGGGTCGGGACAAAACGGCGGGCTGGTGTTGGGGAAAACCACTTCGGCCACGATCCCGTCGGCCTCTAAGTCGGCTCGTCGCCGTCGGCTGTTCCAGTTGCGGTCGGCGTCGGGTCCTTGCAAGTCCGACCACTGGTGCGAGCGGTCATCTGCCCAGGCGTCGAAATCGTCGTGTAACTCGGGTTCGAGATACGAGCGATAACCAATGAGGTCGGCCCCTCCATGGGTGTCAGCGGACACGACCACCATTCGCTCATCGGCACTCGGCGCCCGGTGCTCGGCTGGCTGCCGTCTCCCCACGTCGCCTCCCGTCTCGTTCGATGCCGCACGCTCAAGTCCCTTGGTGCTTGCCCGTAGATGATAATGCCGACCTCACCGCTAGCGACTCGTTGGCAAGTGTCGAACCCCATCAGATCAGCTGGGAGCGGGTGATGTCTTTGACGGTGAGCTCGCCCACCACAACGGTGGCAATGGGGTCACAGGAGGCTGTATCAGGGCCGAGGCCGATCGACTCGGTGAGGGTGAACACTGCACAGAGAATTCGCGCAAAGTTGGTCTGGCTTAGTAGTTACGGCCTAACGCCGCCTTACAGTCTTGGACTAGTAGGTCACAAGATCGACTCCAACGAGAGCATGAGGACATGCAAGGAACTGTCAAGTTTTTCAACAATGAGAAGGGCTACGGCTTTATCTCGCGAGACGGCGGCGATGACGTCTTCGTCCACTATTCGAACATCGCCGGTGAGGGCCACAGATCCCTCAACGAAGGCCAAACAGTCGAGTTCGACGTTGCCCCAGGCCGCAAGGGCGAGGAAGCGCAAAACGTGCGAGTCATCTGAACAATCCACACGGTGACCTCGCCGTAGAACCTCCTTGCCGGGGCACGTCTCATGACTCAGCATTACGACGAGTACTCGCCTACCTATCCAGATCGGGCGTCATGGACCTCTCCTCGGGTGCTTCGAGACCGCGCCGCTCGGCATCCGCACCGCACCTATCTCGACGTGCCGTGGTCCGGCGAGTCGTACACGTTTGCCGAAACCCTCGATCTGGCCGAGCGTGTCGGCTCGGGAATGCTGGCTGCTGGGGCCCAGCCGGGCGACCGGGTCCTGATCATGATCCCGAACTGCTCCGCGTACATCCTCGCGTGGTTGGGGTCGTCAGTCGCCGGGCTCGTGGAGGTGCCAATCAATACGGCCTATCGAGGGTCTTTTTTGGCCCATCAGGTCGGCACAACGGCGCCGGTGCTGGCTGTCGTCGCGCCGGAGTTCGTGGAGCGCATCGTGGACGTCCCCGACGCGGTGACGTCCATCCGCCGCTACATCGTCGTCGGAGATGATGCTGGGGTTGCCACCGCGATCTCCGAGCTAAGGGCTGCTGGCTATGAGGCCAGCCCGTGGGCCTCGCTCCTCACCGCCCCAAAGACCGAGTTGCCCGATGTGGAGGCTCGCGACCTCGCGTCAATCTTCTTCACATCGGGCACGACCGGGTTGTCGAAGGGCGTCATGATGCCGCACGCCCACATGTACCTGTTCGCGGACGAGTGCGTGTCGTTGACCCGGCTGACGGAAGCCGACACCTACATGTCGGTGGGCCCTCTGTTCCACGGCAACTCGCAGTTCCTAGCGGCTTACCCGGCGCTGATCGCCGGTGCCCGCTACGTGGTGCATGAGCACTTCAGTGCATCGGAATGGACCGACCAGATCCGGGCAGCAAAGGCGACGGTTACCAACTTTGTCGGCGTGATGATGGACTTTGTCTGGCAGCAGGAGCCCCGACCCGACGATGCCGATAACCACTTGCGCTGCATCTTTGCGGCACCCACGGCCAGCTCCATCCTCGAACAGTTCAAGGAGCGCTTCGGCGTCGAGGCCTTCGTCGAGGTATTCGGCCTCACCGAGACCTGCATGCCGATCCTCACGCCCTATGGCGTCGATCGCCCACCGGGCGCCGCCGGACTCCTCAACGCCGACTGGTTCGATATCCGCCTGGTCGACTCCGACACCGACGAAGAGGTGCCGGTCGGCGAGGTGGGCGAGCTCGTCGTCCGGGGCCGCTATCCGTGGACCACCTGCCAGGGGTATTTCGGCATGCCCGACAAAACGACCGAGGCTTTCAGAAACCTGTGGTTCCACACCGGCGACGGACTCCGCCGCGACGCCGATGGCTGGTACTACTTTGTAGATCGCCTGAAGGACGCAATCCGGCGGCGGGGTGAGAACATCTCGTCGTACGAGGTTGAACAGGGTCTGGTTTCCCATCCGGCCCTTGCCGAAGTCGCTGCCATCGGTGTCCCTGCCGACCAGGAGGCCGGAGAAGACGAGGTGATGGTCTTCTTGGTACCCGAGCAGGGTGTCGAGGTCAGCGCCGAGGAGGTCTGGGCTTACGCCGACAGGCAGCTACCGGCCTTCGCGGTGCCCCGCTATCTCCGCGTGGTCGACGAGCTCCCGAAGACTCCGTCGGAAAAGGTCCGCAAGATGGTGCTGCGCGAGCAGGGAGTGGACGCCGAAACCCACGACCGCGGCCCCCAGCGTCGCCGTAGGAGAAGCACTAAGGGCTAGTAGCGAATTCCACTCATTTGGGAGGAATTCAGCGGGGCTCGCGGGGCAACCCCAATACCCGTTCGCCCAGGATATTGCGCATGACGTTGGAGGTGCCGCCAGCGATGGTGTACGAGGAGGCGTAGCAGATCCCCCTGGTCCACTCGTCGTCGAGCATGGCCGCGGGGCCAAGGGTGGCAGCAGCGAATTGGGCTACCCGCTGCTCGTGCTCGGTGCAGAAGGCCTTGGTGGCTGCGCTGAATCCGGCGGGAGCCTGGCCCAGAGCCTCTCGATACACCAGCAGGCGGCCCACCCGGTACTCGCTCTCCAGCCGGGCGATCTCCTGGCGTACCCGGGGGTCGTCCCGGTTGGCCTGGGAGCGGGCGTGGAGGAACAGCGCCCGATTGGACACCAATCGGTCGATCCCGCCGCGCTCGTGGGCCAACTGCGCCATGGTCTGCTTGAAGGCGTCGCCCTCGGTTCCCACCAGATTCTCGGCCGGCACCCGCACGCCGGTGAAGTAAATCTCGCAGAAGTGCCGGTTGGCGATCAGGTCGGTGATGGGGCGCACTTCGATGCCGGGAGTGTCCATTGCCACGATGATTTCGCTCACTCCCCGATGGGGCGGGCCTTCGTCGCTGGTGCGACAGATCAGATAGCAGTAGTCGGCCACATGTCCGAAGCTGGTCCAGATCTTCTGGCCGTCGATCACGAAGTGGGAGCCGTCGCGAATTGCCCGAGTGCCAATGGAGGCCAGGTCGGATCCGGCGTCGGGCTCGCTCATGCCGATGCACCAAGTGCTCTCCCCCGCCAGCATCTGGGGTAGGAACTCGGCCTTTTGCTGCTCTGTGCCGTAGGCGATAAGCGTCGGCCCCATCTGGCGGTCGGCGAACCACATGGCGGCCACCGGGGCGCCGGCGCTGATCATCTCCTCGGCCACGATCAGCCGCTCGATGGGCGGCCGGGCCCGACCCCCGTACTCGGTGGGCCATCCCATGCCGATCCAGCCCTCTTGGGCCATGATCCGGGCAAACTCCTTGGAGTAGCCGTTGATCCAAGAGTCGTTGTGGCGTCCGAAACGGTTCACACCAGCGGCGGCTACCGCTCGCGCCCGGTCGCGCAGAGCCAGCAATTCGGAGCTGAGCGCGAAGTCCAACCGGCGGCTAGCTGGAATCCAGCAACAGGGCCAGCGCCAGCGTGGAGAAGGCGAATATCAACGCGGCCACGATGGTGAGCCGGTCGAGGTTTTTCTCGATGACCGTCGATCCGGCCGCCTGGGTGCCGAACCCACCGCCGAACATGTCAGACAGGCCGCCGCCTCGGCCGCTGTGCAGCAGCACCAAGAACAACAGCCCCAGCGCGGAAATCACGTCGATCACCACAAGCGCAATGGTCACAGCGGCCAATGCTACCGCCCCACCGCACCGCTGACCCACCTGTATGGTCCCACCGAGCGGATCCGCGATTTTGAGCTTCCAGACAATTACCCTGACCCAATAATGAAGGCCGTCTTTCGCCGCTGCTGGAAGCTGGTCAGCTCAGTCAGAAGGCACGTCTTCTCTCCCAGGGGATTCGCGGTGCTGGCTCTCCTTGCTGTGGGGTTTGTACTGGGAGTTCTGCTCGCCCAGGTGTGGACCTCGGACGACTCCAGCAGCGACACCGCTCGTCAACCCCCGGCCGATGCGGCCGACTCGACGGCTTCCGCCCCCCTATCGGATGCCGAGTCGACCGCGGCCGACCAAGGAGCAGCGTCTGATTCAACGGGCGGCACAAGTGAGCAGTCGCCAACCAATTCGACATCCTCAGAATCCGCGGAGGATCAGTCATCGACCACCCCGGGAACAGGCACCGACCCGACGGCCACAGCATCTGAGGCATCTCCCAATCCTGCCGTTGTCGTTTTGGACCAAGAGCCGCCGACCTATGAGGAGGCCCTGGCAATGGCTGCTGCCTTGGCGCCCGTCACGATCTATCCCAGTGATTGCATGTCTCCGCTCCCCCATCCCGACCTGATGCCCAACGCTCCCCGCGCTTACCGATTTGGAATTCACCAGGGGGTGGACTTTCAGTGCTTCGCCCTTGGCCGTTCGGCGGTGGCTGCCCTGGACGGTCGGGTAGTGCTGGCCGTGGGAAATTACCAGGACCCTGATCCTGATGACCGAGACGAGTTGTTGAGGGTCGGCGAGGACCTGGGAGGAACGCCCCCCTTCACGCTGCTGACGCTCTACGGCAATTTTGTGGTGATCGACCACGGCGTGTTCCCCTTCATGGGCCACGTGGTGACCGTTTACGCCCATCTTCACGAAGTAGATCCCGAAATCCGTGTCGGTCAAACCATCAGAGCCGGACAGCGGGTGGGCGAGATCGGGAATCGCGGCACGCATGCGGCAGCCAACGGGGACTTCTACGAAGACCCCCATCTCCACTGGGAGCTCCACATCGACAACTTGTATCTCGGTGCGGGTCTGTCGGCCGAGGAGACTCGCGAGGTGTACACCGCGTTGTTCTCGGAGGCTTTGGGCTAGACGCCCCTCTGAGGACTAAAGAAATCCAACCTGGCTCTGCCAAACTTCCGGGTATGGATTCCGAGTTCATAAGACGAGCAGTGGAGTTGGCCGATTTGGACGCGGTGCGGGTGGCGCTGTTCCACCACACCGACGACCCGGAGATCGAGGCACTGCCGCGGATGCTGGAGCTCGACGACGACCAGCGAGAGCTGCTCATCACCAAGACCGTGGCCTGGTTGGAAGAGAACGCCGGGCCGGGAATGCCCGACGAGCCGCCGATGCCGCGCCTTCGCCAGCTTATGGATTTCGCCACCAAAGAGGAGATGGGCGACCTGGAGTTCGAATCGCGGCGCGAGCTGATGGCCTTCAAGCCCTTCCCCTGGACGGTCGACTGGACCGATGGCAAGCCCGAACTGCCCGAAGGGTTCCAGGTAGCCATAATCGGCAGCGGGTTCAGCGGGCTGGCGGCGGGCATCCAGATGGAGTTGCTGGGAATCCCCTATGTGATCCTGGAGCGCCGGTCTGAGCCCGGCGGTACCTGGAGCCGGCACCGCTACCCGGATATCCGGGTGGACACCATCTCAATCACCTACGAGTTCGCCTTTGAGAAGAACTACCCGTGGCCCGAGTACTTCGGGAAGGGCCAGCTGGTGCGGGAGTACCTTCTCCACATCTCGCGCAAGTACGGCATGTACGACAACACCCGATTCGACCACGATCTGAAACGGGCCACCTACGACGAGAGCCGCGATGTCTGGGTGCTTGAGGCCGGTACTCCCGACGGCATCGAGACCATCGAGGCCAACGTGGTGATCAACGCGGTCGGTGCCTTCGCCAACCAGAGGACCCCCAATTTCGAGGGATTCGAGGACTTCCCCGGTCGGACCATCCACCCATCGCAATGGCCCGAGGATTACGACTACCGCGGCGAGCGGATCGCCGTGGTCGGCAACGGCTCGACCGGGGTGCAACTGCTCTCCCCCATCGCCGAAGAGGCCGAGCAGGTGTACGTCTTCCAGCGCTCCAAGCAGTGGATCAGCCCTCGGCCCAAGTACGGCGAGCCCATCGAGCCCGAAGTGCGCTGGCTGCTCGACAATTTCCCGGGCTACTGGAATTGGTGGCGCTACATGGCCATCGCCGCGCTGTTCAAGACCCACGACCAGCTCGTTCCCGACGAGGAGTGGCAGGCCCAAGGAGGCTATTGGAACGAGGTGAACGACCAGCTTCGCTCCTTCCTCACCAACTATATCCACGAGCAAACCGACAACGACCCCGACCTCGTCGACCGGCTGATCCCCGACTACGCGCCCTTCTCCCGGCGTCCCGTGGTGGACAACGGCTGGTATCGGGCCCTCACCCGCGACAACGTGGAGCTGATCACAGATCCGATCGTCCGGTTCACCCCTGAGGGCATCGAGACCGAGGATGGGACCGTCCACGAGGTGGACACCGTCATCACCGCCATCGGCTTCGAGATCGTCCAGTTCCTGTACCCGGCCGACTACATCGGCCGCGACGGCCTGAACGTGCACGACTTCTGGTCCAAGGACGGCCCCCGGGCCTACATCAGCATGATGGTGCCGAACTTCCCCAACATGTTCATGCTGTACGGCCCCAACTCCCAGCCCTTGTCGGGCGGCACGGGCCTTCCCATCTGGTATCAGGTTTGGTCGGGCTACGCCGCCCAGTTGATCGTGCGCATGCTCGAAGAAGGTAAGTCCAGCGTGGAGGTCACCATGGACGCCTACGAGCGCTACAACGAGGCCCTGGACAAGGAGGCCTCCAAGCTCCTGCTCATGCACGAGATGGGGTCACCGGGCAACAACTACTACGTCAACTCAACCCACAACCGGCTTCAGATGAGCGCCCCCTGGTACGGCCCCGAGTACCACCGCCTCTGCACCGAGGTGGAGTGGGACGACCTCAAGATCACCTGACCTGGCCTGTTGCCTCCTGGTATTCGCTAGGGCCGCAGCTCAATGAAACCGGCGGCCGCGAAATCCTGATCGAAGGCCAGCGCTTCTCGCATTCGACGGTCGCGCATGACCTGGAAGCTGGTGGCGTCCACAAAGGAATAGTTCCGCTCATCGTGGAGGCGCAGCCAATTCCAGGCTCGGGCCTCTTGCTCGGGAGTGACCCAGTGGACAGTCAGCGTCCCGTTTAGCCGCAGCTTTTCGATCCGGTCCAAAAAGTCGACGGCCACCGGGTGAACGTCGCGACGTCGAAGCAGTGTCCAGCTTTCCCCCAACACGAGGTTGGTCGTCAATATCCGTTCAGATGAACCGATGTGGTGAATCATCCCGCTGGCGTCGCCGTGGCGGGAGTCATTCGGAAGCGTGATAGCCACCCACCAACTGGTGTCGACGAACTTCACTCGCCATAGATGACTGCGTCGATGTCATCACCAGCTGTTGCTCCGGGGCTTCCAAAACCCCCAAATCTGCGCAAGACCTCCGCGGTGGTCATCGAGCTATCGATCTCAGGCATAGGAGACGGCTCAGGCTCCGGCAAGACTTCGGCCAATCCCTGGCGGATTAGCTCCGATTTGGATATGCCACGCCGGCGGGCCTCTTCGGCAGCCCGGTGATCGAGCTCGATGGGAATGGTGATCGAGATCGTCTTCATGCCCACCACTCTACATATATAGCGCTACAGCACATATTTAGATTTTCCGCTACTGGAGTCGGAAGCGGACGATCAATCGCTGCTCACTGCGGGCAGCACTTGCTCGCCGAATGACTGCACGTGCTCGACTTGCTGACTGGGGCGGATGTTCAAGATCACCATTTCCACTCCAGCGTTCTCGTATGCCCGCAGCACCGAGATCATGTCATCGGGAGAGCCCACCATGACTCGGGAGCGCACTTCCTCTGTCGTACCGCCTCGATTGGCTTGGAACGCCGCCACCATGCCGTCGCCTGCCGCCTGGTCTCCGGACAGTTCCGAGAACACGAAAGCGGTGCGCATGAGGTCGGCGGGCTGGCGGCCGTAGCGGGCCAAGTTTGCGTCTAGTTGCTCGTTGACCTCCCCCCACTCCCATGGAGCCCAGAACCCGTTGTACCAATCGGCACAGCGGGCCGCGATCCGGCGAAGGCGCTCACCTCCCCCTCCGATCAGCACTGGAATTCCCTCGGGCCGCAGCGGTTTGGGATCGAAGACCGCGTCGTTCAACTCGACGAAACGGCCCGAATGGCTAACCAGTTCAGACGGGTTGCACAGCAACTGGAAGGCCTCGACAGTCTCTTCCAGCAACTCCATGCGATCCCCGACCCCCGGATAGTCAATTCCATACATGGCGTGCTCGGCGTCGTGCCACGCGGCGCCTACTCCGAGAATGGCCCGACCGCCGGTGATGTGGTCGAGCGTGACGGCCATCTTGGCCAACAGCGCGGGGTGGCGGTAGGTGACGCCAGTTACCAAGGTGCCAACCTGAAGGTTAGAGGTGAGCGCTCCGAGCGCCGCGAGGGCGACCCAGCCCTCAAATTGGGGGCCAGACGGCACTCCACCCAAATCTGGTCGGGGACCGGGATTGAGGGGCACAAAATGGTCGAAGGTGAATCCGGCCGAGAAGCCCAGTTGATCGGCCGCTTGCCAAAGGTCGCGCAAGCGGGAGAAGTCAGTGTGTTCCGGGGGCGTTTGGATAGCCAGTTTCATTTCAAATCACTCCTTATGTGGTTTTGTTTTGACTTGGGCACATCACTCCCCTATGCCCAGCGTTCCTTTCCCCAGCGCTCCAGCGCGCTAGCCGCTTGATAGGTAATGACGGCGAACACCACCGCAAACACAATCGCCGCCCAAGCCTCGGAGTTCTCGAATGCGGCCCGCCGAGTACTTAGGTGAAAGCCGAGGCCGTCGGAACCCATCAGCCATTCAGCGGTCAGAGCGGCGAGGAAGACGATGGAGGCGGTGATGCGAATGCCGGTCAGCACGTTGGGCACGGCAGAGGGAATGGCCAAGAAGGTAATCCGCCGCCAACCCGGCGAGCCGAGGGCCGAGAACACGCTGTCTGCTCCTGGAGGGCGGGCCCGCAGCCCTGAGAGGGCGAATACATAGACCGGAAAAAAGGCGATGAGTCCGGCAACGATCAAAACCGTGGTTTGGGAAAACCCTGCAATACGGGCGATCAGCGGGATCAGCACGACGATGGGGACGGTCGGCATGACGACCACGATAGGGGCCAGCGAATTTCGCAATATCGGCGACAGCGAGCTGATCAAGGCCAGGACAATGCCCAGGAAGAGCCCGATGGCGAGACCGCCAATGGCCGAGGACAATGTGACGAGCGTCAACTCGAAGTAGAGCCCTGGATCGTCGATGATCGCTTGCAATGTGTCGTACGGCGACGGGGCAATGAGCTCGGGAACGTTTTCAATCTCAATCCAGAGCCACCAGCAAGCAATCAGCGCCACGACGACCCACAACTGGGTGGCAGCAGAGCGAGCCCATCCCTGTTCGGTTCCCGATCGATCGGTGTGGGCCCCGCCGACGGCCACGACCCGGCCGAAGACCCGTTCCACAATCCGCTCAACTGCACCGAGCAGCACGTAGGCACCGCCGGCAAGAAGAATGAGCACCACTCCGACGGCCCAGAGTTGCTCGACTTGGAAGTTCCGCATTGAGTTAAGCAGCAGCACGCCGAGGCCGCGCTCAACTCCGAACCACTCGCCCAGCACCGCTCCCGACACCGCGGCCGGTGCGGCGACTCGAAGGCCGTCAATCAAATTGGGGACGGCAGTGGGCACTTGGAGGAGGCGGAACCTGGTGAACTTGCTCGAGCCCAAAGCCGAGAACACATCGTTGGCGGATTGGGAACTGCTCCGAAACCCTGCACCGGCCGCGACCAGGATGGTGAAGAACACGAACATCAGCGCGAACAGGACCGGTGTCTGCGACGTCCATCCCAAGGCGTAGATGACCGGTCCAAGCGCGATGGCCGGAATGGCGTGAACCACGACTGCTCCGGTGTAGGTACTGTTCTCCAGCCGCGGCACGAGCAGGGCTATCACTGCCAACGAGATGGCGATGAGCGCCCCTAACAGATACCCCCACGCGGCCCGCTCCAGAGTGGCCGCCGCCGCTCGCCTGATTACCTCATCTTTGTCACTGATCGCTTGCAATGCATCGGACAACGGCGGGAAGGTGCGCCCGAGCCATCCGTTGCGCCCCGTGGCCTCCCAGAGTGTCAAGAAACCAGCGGCTCCGAGGGTGCCCAGACCGATCCGACTGATTCTGCTATTGAGAGTCAAGCGCATCGATCAGCTCGTCGTGGAGGGCTTTGAACTCGGCGCTCTGGGAGACGTCCTTGTAGCGCGGTCGTGGGAACGGCGCCTCCCTTTCCAGGATGACCCGGCCGGGCCGCTGGGACATGACGGCAACCCGGTCGCTCAGCAGCATTGCCTCTTCCACCGAGTGGGTAACAAGGACGGTCGTGATCTTCAGGCGGGACCACAAGTGCTGGAGCTCGAGATTGAGGGCCCGCCTGGTGACCGCGTCCAGCGCCCCAAACGGCTCGTCAAGCAGCAAGACAGTGGGATTCAACGCCAACGCACGGGCTATGGACACGCGCTGGCGCATTCCTCCCGATAGGTGCTTCGGTCGGGCCTTCTCAAAGCCGGTGAGACCCACCAACTCGATCAGCTCGTTTACCTTGTCCCGGTCGACGGCCTCCCCTCGGATGCGGAACGGAAGTCCAACGTTTGACCGCACGCTGAGCCAAGGCATGAGGGCATGATCCTGAAACGCCATGCCAATCCCTCCTGCTTTGACCAATTTGTGAGGGGGCTCAGCAAAGTTCAGGACCGTTCCCGCATTGGGGACGTCGAGTCCGGCTATGAGTCGCAGAGCAGTCGACTTGCCACAGCCAGACGGGCCGATGAGGGCCACAAACTCGCCGTCGCCGACACGAAGATCGAAGCCTTCCAGCGCGGTAACCGAGTGCCCGCGGCGCACCTCAAAGACCTTCGACACACCAATGAGGCTGATCGCGGCGCCCGGATTTGCCTCGGCGGCGTCCCTGGCGTCACCAGGCCGGTCCGCGCTGGTCATATTCCCTCCACTGTCGGCCAATGCGTCCCCCGCTGGCGCTCTCAAGCTCAGTTGAACGAAACCTGTGGCGCCGCCTCAGTCGGAGCTGTCTCAGTACAGGGTAGTCGCCCCATCGAAGACTTCTTCGAGGACCGATTGATCCCAGAGGTCGCCGATCGCCGGCAGATTCTCACGGCCAGCAATCCTCAGGCCCTCGTACTCGCCCTCGATGACCGCTTCGTCCAACCACATCAAGCCCTTG
>JAJDTA010000046.1 GCA_022827405.1 Acidimicrobiia bacterium | reverse complement strand
GAGGACAAAACCTCAATCCAGACGCGCTCCTCCGAGCAAACACGCCGTGCCATACTGGACACCTCCACCGGTCGGTCGCTGACATTCCTGACCGGCCATCATGGCCGATCCGTCGCGACCACCGGTGGAGTTCACCGAGGTTGTTAGCTCGGGCTGGTAGCTCCGCTATTGGGTGAGCCTCCGATGCCAGTGTGGTGGTTGCGAACTACCGCACTGAGCAAGGGAGGCTCGATGTCGCACGCTAATGCACCTTTCACCCCGGCTGGGCGTTTGTTGATGGTCCAGCGGATCGAGGGCGGGATGCCCCAGGCCCATGTGGCCGCGCAGATGGGCCTGTCGCGGTCCACGGTGGCCAAGTGGTGGCACCGCTGGAAGGCCGAGGGGCACGCCGGTCTCCAGGACCGGTCTTCTCGCCCGCACCGGTCGCCGCGGCGCACTGATTCCAAGACCGAGGAGCGGGTGTGCCGGCTGCGGCGCCAAAAGCGGTGGGGTCCGGCCCGCATCGGCGCCCGGTTGGGGGTGCCGGCGTCGACGGTGCACAAGATCCTGGTGCGAAACGGGCTCAACCGGCTCAGCTGGATCGACCGGCCCACCGGGCGGGTGATAAGGCGCTACGAGCGCCCGCATCCGGGCGATCTGGTCCATCTGGACGTGAAGAAGGTCGGAAAGGTGCCGCCCGGCGGCGGGTGGAGAGCCCACGGGAGAGCCAACACGGCTTCAAGGGGCGCCCGCCGCCGCCCCAGGGTCGGCTACAGCTACCTCCACGTCGCCATCGACGACCACAGCCGCCTCGCCTACGTCGAGGCCCTCGACAACGAGACCGCCGACACATTGTGCGGGTTCTTCGAGCGGGCCCGCATCTGGTTCCGCTCCATCGGCGTGGCCGTAGACGAGGTCATCTCAGACAACGGGGCGAACTTCCGGTCCAAGAAATTCGCCGCCCAGCTCGCCCGACAAGCCATCGCCCACACCTTCTGCCGCCCGTATCGGCCCCAGACGAACGGCAAAGCAGAGCGATTCAACCGCACCCTCGCAGACGAATTCCTCTACAACTACAAATTCAGATCAGAACCCGACCGCCGACGCCGACTCCAAACCTGGACCCACCACTACAATCTCCACCGCCACCACACCGCCATCAACGGCACACCCGCCTCACGCGTCCACAACCTCTATGGCTTCTACACCTAGTAGCCTCCGTCAACGAGCGGCCCATAAATTGGGTCGTAGAGAATTGGCCAGGCTCTGGAGGGGTACGAACCCAGACTTAAGTCGTGCTGGTCATTCGGGCGAGGATTGGCCTAGCTAATTCAGCAGCTTTGTTGAGAGAGGCGATTTTGTCGCAGACTTCTATGAGGTCTTGGGTAAAGGCCCAGGTCGTTGGCTGGATGTCGTCGAGAGGGGAGGACTTGCGGCCTCCGGGGGTGGAAGATCGGGCTTTGATCCAGCGCGGGAGAGTTCGGTAACCGGATATCTGGTGATTCCAGACATCGGAGGTCACACCGGTGAACTCCCCACGACCAAATCTGAGGGCGTCGTCGTCGGGGTGGTAGCAGCGGTCGGTGAAGTCGGGGAGTTTGGAAGGATCCACGGCCACGGTGCATTGCACGCCTGATCTGTCCAGGTTGATTCCTTTGGCGATCTCAACCAAGCGCTCCCGATGGCCACCAATGCCTCAAAGTCCTGGTGGGAGTCTGGGAAAGGGATGTGAGGCTTGAGGGTGTCGCCCATCGGGTCGCCCCACCGTTCTGGGTAGGCCTCGGTGCCGAGCAGTCCCGCGCAGTAGTGCCAGACCTCTTCGCCCGAGACTCGCTGTCCGTACTTCTCGGAAAGCCGGTTGACGGTGGCCTCGTCTGCATTGGCATCGGTCGCGTCTTTGTCTCGCCAGAGGGGAAAGACAGTGCCCGCACGCCCGTGGTGGCAATCCTTGTCTGGTATCTGCACGTAGAGAACCGCCGTTGGGCCATCGCCAGCGGCTTCAGTGAGCTTTGCCGTGACCAGGTACACCTGCCGTGAGCTGTGTCGCGCCCACAAGTCAGGACGCATCATGTCACCTACACGATTGTCGGGTATCGCCCACCGGATGCTGAAGGGTCGGTGAGCGTACTCCACCGGTTGAGGGCAAGGTGCGGTAGCCGAAAGTTCCCTTATCGTGCGAGGGCTGGGTCGAGGCCCCCCATCCAAGGTCTTCACATCGCTGTCTATTCTGCGGTCACGAGTCTCCTTGAACAGGCCGGCTCTTTCGGATGGTTCAGAGCCATCACCTTCTTCTGAAGCAGAGACCAACCTCTGCCACCTTCTTCTCAGCACATCTTCAGTTAGAGCAATTGGCCATGCGCGGTTGTACTGGACGCCGGGTGACTGCCATCTCAAGACTCCGTCCACCGGTGCCTGGGCCTCGTACCAATTGCTCTCTCCTGTCGGGAGGAACTTGTCGGTCCAACCCGTTGGAACATCTTGCCAACCATCGCCATCCAAGCCGATCTCGCTCAACGCTGCCAGCTTCTCTGCTCGGGTACCGTTGAGCTTGCGGTAACGCACGGCGGCCGGTGCGCTGGTCTCGTCGTCTACGCGCGCGGCGACGGTGACACAGACTGGGGTTTGGATGGGGAACACGTTCTCGCCATCGTCTCTGGCGCTTCGCTGGTCTCCGCCCAGATCGACTACCCAGATGTCGTCGAACCTGGCTCTCAAGTGGTGGCGCATCCCTCCCCATGCGTCGGAACGCAGCCACGCAGATGGAGTTATATAGGAGACGATGCCTGGACCACCAGGCGAGGACATCCCCTCATGCTCTTGCTCGCACACCTTCCAGACACCCCATCGCCAGAAGTACGTGGCTAACTCATGGATCACATGGGCCTGACGGCGCATGTCGGTTGGAGTCCTCTCAAGAAAGGTCTCGATCAGCCCTGGCATGTCTTCATCACCGTGCCTGACCATCCCCCCGAATCGGCGGGCGACGTCCTTCTCGGCACTGTCGGCCTGCGACTGGTCGCGGTCATACGGAGGATTGCCGATCACCACGGTCACCCGCGTCTTCGGGTCTTTTACCAGATTGGCCCGCTCTTGCTGAGCAGCGATGTCCTGGGCGAATACCGTGCTCGTCTGCTGGAAGCCCGACGGCGACAGCGTGTCGGTCAGCAGCACCCGGCTCTGGTCGAGTTGGACCCCGTGGGCCTGGCACTTGGCGGCCAACCGCATCCTGGCCACGGTGTAGGGGGCCACCATGAGCTCGAACCCGTACAGACTCCCGGCGGTCTTGGAGACTGCCTCCATCACCGCTCCCGGTCCCTGCTCGGCGCGGGTCTTGTCGGCCACGTACTCAATCAGCCGGGCCAGATATGTGCCGGTGCCGCACGCAGGGTCGAGCGTTTCCACCCCGCCGCCCGCAAATCCCCTCTTTTTGCCCAACAGCTCCCGCAGCGCCCAGTCGGTGGCCCGGACCTGGTAATCCACTATCTCCGCGGGCGTGTAGAACACGCCCCTGTCCTGCTGGAGCTTCCGGTCATATTGCTTGATGAACGCCTCATAGAAGTCCACCCACCAGTCGTCGTCCGACGGCATCTGCGGGTCGAGAGCCGCGGCACCATCGACGATGGCGTGCAGGTGTACCGCCAGCGTGTTGTCGGATCGGGCGGCTACGTCGATGTGGTTGAGCACCTGGGCCACCATCACATGGCCACCGCCCCGAAGCGCGTTCACAGCCACAGGCAGGCTGAATTCCATGCTGTCAGCGTCGGCCATCAAACCCCTGGCAAGAAGCAGTCCTGCCATCGCCGTTTGGGCAAAGTTGTCGGCGAAACCGGCCTCATCCATATCCGGGATCAGATTCTCCACCCAGGTGTCGAACAGCTCGTCCAGACCCGTTTTGCCCTCGGCCAGCGCGTCCCCCACTGCTTGGCGGAGCAGCCGGGCACGCCGCCCCATCGTCTTGGCCAGGGCCTTCGGGTCGGAGTCGACGGTCGGCGTGTAGGCCAGGAACTCATCCCATAGGGCCGCCCACTCGTCGGTGTCGATCACCACCGGCTGCTCGGTCAACCGCACCCCGTCACGCCATAGGGTGGCCTCGGTGCCGTTGCTGTAGACGAGGTTGGGCAGGGCCTGGAATGCCTCCCATTGATCCTTGTCGTGCCGGTCTCGCAGCTTGCGGGGATCAGCGGGCTTAGCCATGTGCTTCAGCTCGATGTGGCCAACGACACGCCCATTTGAGGTGCGGATCAGCAGATCTGGCCTGCCCACAGGTGTGGCATGCTCGCTCAGCACGTGTAACCCGCCGTCGCCCAGAGCGTTCAGCAGGTTCGTGGTCGGAACCTTCAGATCGTCCTCTGTGTTCTCAGACGAGTCGAACCTGTCGAGAGCGGCGGCATACTCGGCAAAGGCATCCTGGTCGGCTGTTATGACCGAGCGAGAGCCCACAGCCTCACCCTAGTCTTGGGCGACTGCCACCAGAGAAAGAGGAACTGGGGTTACCTGTCCAGGGGGGCAGTGCTGTTCTATCGCCTGTGCGCTCAGTTTGAACGTAGTTGCAGTTTCCTGTCTCGCGAACCATAATGGGAAAGCCTGCTGGTGCTGTTCCAGTGGGAAGACGGAAGCCCCGGAGTGCCAGGCCGAGGATCCGCAACAAGCGGGTCGACTAGGACGGGAGCCGGGGCTTACGCATGTCGACGTTGACTACTTCTATAAGACCAGCCGTTTCAAGTCGTTGGTAGCAGTCAGCTTTGCGGCCCAGTAGATGCTCCGCTGCGATGCCGCTGGCCGCGTCAGCAATCCACAGGAGCGGTTCTGCCTTGGATCGCCAGTCATATCTGTAGGGAATGTCACCGTCTTCCCTGAATGTGTCAAGAAGCGCTGCCTGATCTCGCAGGTCAGTGGTCTCGTCACCTGACTCAATGATCAGATGGTCCACTCCGACTTCCTCACACTTCTGCGCGTGCTCCCGAAGCAATTCCCCCCTTGTAGCAATCTGGCCCCTGCGCCCGGTAGGAGACCAAAGGCAAGTCGCCATTAGAACCTCCTCCTCAATCAGCGAGAGCATTCGCTCCACGATTTCCGGCCCCTCCTTGGCATAATGAAATGGCCGACGTCGCTCTCCAACGACTTGGCGTGCGGCACCTGCAACGTTGACCGGGTCGCAAACAACTACTGCGCTGAGTATGTAATACACCCCCGCGCCTGCCGCAGGCACAGACTCGTCCATCACAGCAACCATCTGGCCGTGATAGGGATGACCGTCTGCAAGAGTCAGCCTCCTCATCGCCGCTCCTAGCGTATGGAGCGTTGTCGCTTGCCCACAGGACCGAATGGAGGTTGCAAGGTATAGCGGTTTTCCGCTGTGTAACCCTGGGGAGTAAGCGGCGCGTCCTTGTAGCGCTTCTCGATACTGAGCAACCCATGTTCTTCAAGCCCATGAAGACCGCGGTGGGCACTGTCAGCACTGATGCCGTACCAACCGGGCACTGACTCGGTCGGCAGTCGGAATTCATCCCCCAGTGAGCGGGCAATCAGCAGCATGGCAATTTCTGGGAGACTCAAGACCTGGTACCAGCGACTAGATGCCGCAGGTCCGCTGAGCCAGAACGCGTGAGGCAACCTGAAGTAGGGCTCCCCTGCCGATCCAGGCGTATGGTCATACGGACGCCTTGAACCATCTTCTTGCAGAAGCGCGACACATGTCTGTCGGTGAACCCTCTTCCGCGAGATGAGGCCTCGTCGCTCGAGCCGAGTCCAGGTCTTGGAGATAGCTGTTCTGGCGCTCTTGGATTCTGGAAGGTCGAAACCCATGGCGCGCGCCCAAACAGTCGCCGCTAGCGTCACGCTGAAGTCGCCACCGCTCGCCTTGGTCAGCACCAACATCCACAGCACAAGCCCGCGACGATCGCCGGTCTTCACAAACTCGGCGAGGGGCCCAGGGCTGGGGTTTCCGTCCGTCGTGGGCTGCTGGAGGAACTCCCTGCGGATGGGCACTTCATCTCGCTTCGCGTCTGCGACAATAGCTCCAACAGTGTCATGCGCCGACGGGGGAGGGGGAGGGCGGTTCGTATCCTTTGCCATCGCCCAAGTATGGCGAACCGGCCTACGAATAGCTACCAAATTGAAGATATTGGGCTACCGAAGACAGTCGGCTTGAGTTACCTCAAAGTTGTGCTGATATTCCGATTTAGCGGGAACTGTGCTATATCAGTACTAGATCATGTTTCACAACAAGTACTATTCCCCGTACCATACCCGTACCAGAACCAAAGTCAATCAACTCAGCCAATCCAAGATCGCACCCCAACAGCGGCACTTCGCTCTAGCCAGAATTAAGTGGCTCGGTTTCTTGGTGCAGACGCGTTTGCCTAGGTCAGCGGCAGTGCTTCTCTAGCCCAGTGGGCCTATCTGCATGCCCCCGGCCACCTTTTCTGGCCCCGAGAAGTCGCCTGCCCTTGCTGAGGGAACTCGCCGCGCTGGCCCAGCCTGCCCCGACTACACGGCGGTTGGGAAACAGACGCCTAGGGCTCCAGGACGACTTTGATGGCGCCGGAGGCGCGGTTGGCGGCAGTAGCGAAGGCTTCGGCGGGGGCGTCTAGGGGGAAGCGGTGGGTGATGACGGCGTTGGGGAGCTCGGGGAGCTGAGCGAGGACGGCGGCGGCGACGTCCATGTCTCGGGTGGGGCCGTGGCGGCCGTACATGGAGGAGGGCACCAGGGTGACCTCCTTCATGCTGATCTCTATGCCGGGTAACTCCACTGGTTCCCAGTAGCTGCCCAGGATGACGATCTTGCCGCCGGGGCGACACTTCTTGACGGCATCGGCCAGGGCTGAACCGGTGCCGGCGGCCTCCACCACGATGTCGTAGGGCTCGTCGGTGAGCGGGACCGCCCCCAGGCGCTCGGCGGCTTCCTTTTGGGCATCGTGGCGGGCCGATATGGCCACCTCGCACCCGGCCAGGCCGGCCACGGCCAATGCGGTTTGGCCCACGGCCCCGCCGCCGATCACGGCCACTCGCATGTCGCCCCGCAGTCCGGCCAGGCGGAAGCCGTGTACCGCGATGCCCAGGGGCTCCACCAGACAGGCGTCCCGGGCATCGGCTCCGGAGGGGAGGGGCACGATGGCCTCGGGCCACATGAGGATCTCGTCGGCCATTCCCCCGTCGCGGGAGATACCGGCTATGTCGGTGAGGGTGACCGGGCAGCGGTTGTAGTCGCCGGCCAGACACAGCTCGCAGGTGCCGCAGCCGTGAATGGGCTCGATGGCTACCGGGCGGCCGTCGTCCAGCCAGCCGGCGAACTCGTGGCCGATGGTGAACGTGTTGAGCATGCCCATAGGGAGCATGTGCAGGTCGGACCCGCACACCCCCGCCGATGCCATCTTGATGCGCACTCCCTCGCCCTCTGGAGGGGCCACCTCCACCGTGGTGGGCCGGCCGTCGACGCATCGCACTGCTCTCATGGCTTCATCCTCTCACCGGGCGAACCCGCGCTCGGGCTCATAAGCCCTTGGGGCGGGTGCCGATCACGCCGTCGGCTTCTAGTTGTGCAATCTCATTAGCTGATACGCCTAGCTCGGCCAATATCTCGTGGTTGTGCTGGCCAAGCGTGGGCGAAGGCGAGGTGATCCAGCGGTCCACAGAGGCAAACCGGTAGGGCATTCCCGGCATGGGGTGGATCCCCACCGCCGGGTGCTCGACCATCTCAAACAGCCTCCGGTGGGCAAGCTGGGGGTTCTCGTGCTGAATCCGAGGATCCCAGGCCGGGGCGGCGGGCACACCAGCGGCCACTAGCAGGGCCACGACGTCGTCGAGGTCCTGCTCGGCGGCCCAGGCGTACAGCCTCTCATCGATGGCGTCGTGGCCCGCTCGACGACCGGCGTCGGTGGCGTACTCCGGTCGGTCGGCCCACTCCGGTGACCCCAGCACCTCCGCCAGCGCCTGCCATTGCTCGTCGGTGGCCACGGCAAGCGCCAGCCATTGCTCGTGACCCCGGCAGGGGTACAGGCCCTGAGGCGCGGCATAGGGCCCCCGGTTGCCGGCCCGCTCCATCACGTTGCCGTAGGCGGTGTATTCCACGATCTGCTCGGCCGAGCAGTTGAGTGCGGCCTCCACCATGGTGGATTCCACGAACACCCCCCGGCCGGTGCGCTCCCTTACGGCCAGGCCCAAAATCGCGGCGTAGGCCCCATGCATCCCGGCGATGGGGTCGCACGGCCCCCGCATTATGCGGGGCTGGTCGTAGGTATGGCCCGTCACCCAGGCCATGCCGGTGAGCTGCTCCATGGTCTGGGCGAATCCCACCCGCTCCCGCCACGGCCCGCTCAACCCGAATGCAGGCATCCGGGTGAACACCGCCTGGGGGTTGCGGGCCGACACGGCTTCCCAGCTGAGGCCCCATTTCTCCACCACCCGCGGGGAGAAGTTCTCCACCACCACGTCGGCCTCCTCAATGAGCCGCCACAACAGGTCCATGCCCGCGTCGGTGTCCAAGTCGAGGGTCAGGTCGCGCTTGTTGTGGTTGATGGCCACATACATCGAGCTCCACTCCCACCAGTCCTCGGTGCCGAACATGAACCCGGTCATCCGCATCCCGTCGGGGTGGCCGGTGGACTCGATGTGGGTCACTTCGGCGCCCAGCATGGCCAGCGTGCCGGTGGCCGACGGTCCGGCCCACCAGCTGGTGAGGTCCAGCACCTTGATCCCGGCCAAGGGCAGATCGGCAGCGTCGCCAGGTGACGACGGCACCGGTTGAGGGCGGGACTCAATCGCGCCGGTGTGCTCGCCCAGAGCGGGAGCAGCCGTCGCCGGGCGCCGCTCACCGCCATCGTCCATCAGGTAGGGCGGTCGGGGCTGGAGGAATCCGCCGGGGTTGCGCACAAACACCCCCCGAGCAACGAACTGCTCGTTGTCGAGCACAGAGCGCCCGTCGTTCACCTCGGCCACCGGCACCCGCAGATCAGATGCCGCCTTGATGATCTCGGCCACGGTGTGGCGGGACGTCCATGGATGGACCATGGCATTCCACTCGTCCAGGCGGCCGGCCCGCTCTCCGATCTGGCTCCACTCGGTGTCGATGAGGTCGGGGCGCTCGATCATCAGCGCAAAGCCTTGGTACTGGAGGGCGGTGTTGGTGTTGAACCCCACCCAGCCGTCGAGGGCGGGCTCGATGGATGGCGCCTCCACCGACCGGGCCACCCGGTCGAAGTCGTGGCCGCCGCCCCGCATGGAGTGGGCCAAGTCGCTGAATGTGGTGGCGGCGATGCCCATCACGTCGGCCACCGCCAGGTCGATGTGCTCGCCGTGCCCGGTTCGCCGGGCCCGCAGGATGGCCGAAAGCACCGCCGGACCCGCATAGGCGCCGGATGTCCATTCGGCAATGCCGCCACCGCCGTGGATCGGGGGCTGGTCGGGCCGACCCCGACAGGCGATGGCCCCGCACTGAGCCTGCACGGTGTACTCGGTTGACGGGTGGGAAGCCAGCGGCCCGTCCTGGCCGAAGGGGGTCACCGACAGCACCACCAGATGGGGATGGCGCTCAGCCCAGGCCCGGCCCAATCCCGAACCGGCGGGGAACGACTCCACCACGGCATCAGCGGTGGCCACCAGTTCCTCGACATCTGGGTCGCCAGGCCGGCCGACAACACCCCGCTTGGAAGCGTTGAGCAACTGGAAGAGCGCGCTGTCGCCCTCGAACTCGGCCCTAGTGGCCGACCAGCGCCGCATCGGGTCGCCCTCGGGCCCCTCCACCTTGATCACATCCGCCCCGGCATCGGCCAGCAGCTTGGAGGCATAAGGGCCGGACACCCCGGTGGAGAAGTCCACCACCCGGATGCCGGACAGGATCGAAGCCTGCATGTGGACGCCCTCGCCCGTACCCCCGACGTCAACCCGATCAGCGTCCTGGTTGGCTCCTGCCGTCATCGCGGTCTCACTGTTTCCCAGTAGGTTCGCACCCCGGTATCTTGTCGCATAAGAGGTTCCCGTACACTGGCCGACAGCCAGCTAACGATCGCAGCAAAGGAAACCTGCCGTGAAGCTCACCGACGTCAACTTGCTCGACCCCGATCGATTCGTGCGCCAGGAGCACCACGAGATGTTCAAGGTGCTGCGAGACCAAGACCCCGTCTTCTTGCACCAAGACCCCCATGGGCCGGCGTTCTGGAACGTGGTCAAGCACGCCGATCTCGTCGAGGTGAACCGCGACACCGAGCGCTTCTCCTCTGAGCTCGGCGGCACGTCCATCCCCGATCCGGGCACCCGCGACAACGGCGCACCCGACTCACGGGGCGTGATGATGCTCACAACCGACCCGCCCAAGCACACCCGTTACCGGCGGCTGGTGAACAAGGGCTTCACCCCCCGCATGATCGGCCTGATCGAGCAGTATCTGCGCCACCGGGCAATCTTGATCGTCGACAACGTGATCGAGAAGGGCGAGGCCGACTTCGTGGTCGACTTGGCCTCTGAGCTCCCGCTCCAGGCCATCGCCGAGATCATGGGCGTTCCCCAAGAAGACCGCATGAAGCTGTTCGACTGGTCCAACCGCCTGATCGGCGTGGACGACCCCGAGTACGCCGACGACCTCGAGAACAGCATCTCGGCCGGCGCGGAGCTGTACGCCTACACCAACCAGCTGGCCAAAGACCGGGCGGAGAACCCCCGCGACGACATCGTCACCAAGCTCATCAACGCCGAGATCGACGGAGACCGGCTCACCGACCTCGAATTCGACATGTTCATGCTGTTGCTAACTGTGGCCGGCAACGAGACCACCCGCAACGCCACCGCCCAAGGGATGCTGGCGCTCATGGACCACCCCGAGCAGTTCGAAATCGTCAAGAGCTCCCCCGACGGGGTGACCGACACCCACATCGACGAGATCCTCCGGTGGTCCACCCCCGTGCTGCACTTCCGCCGCACCGCCACCACCGACACCGAGATCAGGGGCCAGCACATCGACCAGAACGACAAGATCGTCATGTGGCACATCTCGGCCAACCGGGATGAAGAGGTGTTCGACGACCCCTTCACCTTCGACGTGAACCGCACCCCCAATGAGCAGATCTCCTTCGGCGGCGGCGGGGCCCACTACTGCCTGGGCGCGAACCTGGCCAAAATGGAACTCCGCCTCATCTTCCAGGAGATCATCGACCGCATGCCCGACATCCACCGCGTGGGCGAGCCCGAGTGGCTCCGCTCCAACTTCATCGGCGGCGTAAAGCACCTCCCCGTAGCCTGGACCCCCGGCCAAAAAGTAAACCCCGGCCCCGCCCCCGACCAAAACCTCTCAACCCTGGTTTAGCTTGGGCGACTTCGTAGTCGCTTGTCACCTATCAGACGGCCTCGAGGGAATCGCTTCATAAGGGTGAAGGTGCCAGATAGGTGGTTGTTGCGAATGTCTTTGGGCGTTAAGGTTTGAGCAACCACTCGAGGACGTGGATCAGTCCTCCTCCAATTTCACTTGAAAAACCGAGGAGGCAAGCTATGCCTGCTAGTGGACCGATCAATGAAGGCCAGCGCTTGGCGCTATTGAATCGCCTGTGCGAGGTACTGGGAGAGGAGGAGGCAAACACTTTGATAGCCAGCCTGCCCCCTGTCTACTGGGAACAACTCGCCACCAAAGGCGACCTCGCGGCCAGCGAACAGCGGCTCGGCAACGAGATGCGCTCCGGGTTTGCCAAGGTCTATGGCGAATTGCACAGCATTCGCACCGAGACCGCAGCCGAGTTCAAGAGCCTTCGCACCGAGACCTCAGCCGAGTTCAAGAGCCTTCGCACTGAGACCGCAGCCGAGTTCGCCAAGATCTATGGCGAACTGCACAGCATTCGCACCGAGACCTCAGCGGAATTCAAGAACGTGCGGAGTGAGATGGCCCTCCAGTTCGCCAGGCAATCCCGCACGATGGTGTTCACCATGTTGGGATTGGCCGTACCGATCTTGGGCACCATCCTGGCCGTGGGCCTTTCGTGAATCAGCCGGTACCCCAAAATCGCACTTCCGAACCCTGACGGCCTATAGGCAACTGCTCACACTGCCGATAGCGTCCCATCATCTCCTGCGAGTACAGCCTCCAGCGCCATTTGCCGCCGGTCAATCCTCTGGCAGTCGACTCCACATAACGACATCGGGTTGGTCGTCTTTGACCGGCTCCCACGCCCGTAACACGCCCTCACGCTGAAAGCCGCAACGCTCGGCCACCCGTTGGGATGCTGGATTGCCGACGTGGGTCACCAGATGAATTCGGGCCAGGCCGTGCTCGGAGAATGCCCAGTCGGTGATCAGATTGAGGGCTTCGGAGGCGATTCCTTGGCCCCGGTGCTGCCTGTCGAGCCAATAGAACGCCTCCCCCCGCCGGAATTGGGGCTCTAGCAGGATGCCCATCTGACCGATGCAGCGAACCAAGGGGGGCAGAGTGATCGCGAACGCGAAAAGACCCTGTTCCCTCCGTGCCAGCCGCTGCTCAATCCACTCTCGAGCCTTCGCTTCAGACATCGCCTCCGGCATCATTGTGAATCGCGGGATATCCGGGTCCAGGCACGACTCAGCGATATCGACCGCGTCCTCGACTCGAAACGGTCGCAACAACACGCGCTCCCCGGCAATCGTGGTGAGTGAATCAGCCACAACCCCCAGTCTCCCAGAGCCCCAAACCATTGAATCCCTATATTTCAAAGTCGGCTCTTCCCGGTTACAAGGCAAAATTGTAAACTGCCTTGTAGGCTGTTCGCATGTCAAGCACGGGAACGTTGAAGGTGTCGTCTCGAGGGCAGATGAGCCTTCCGGCGACGGCCCGCCACCATTGGGGCCTCGACGAAGGGGGCGAGGTCGGTTATCTGCATCTGGGCGGTGCGCTTCTGCTTATACCGGGCAATGTCGACAAACTGCGGGCCGAACTGCTCTCCGCCATCACCGACGAGATCTGGGAGCAGGCCGCAGCCGGCTTCGGCGACCCCGACCTGACCAGCGAGTGACCCAGCTCGTCGACGACAGGATCCTCTCCGGCCTGCTGCAAGGGGAAGCCCCGCCGGAGCCCGGCCAGCCGGTCTACACCACCGGCTGCTGGTACGTGCGGCTCTGCCAGGCCGCTCTGAGCTCAACGGTCAGCGGGACGTTGTCTGGCTCGTTCGCCGAATTGCCCCCCAAGCTCATTCCCCGGGCACTGCATTCACTGCTCGAACTTCCCGAAGAAATCGGATTGGTGAGCCTGCGAACCCTGGCCCCTCTGATCGGCCGGCTACGCAGCCGCCACCGCCAACTCAACTTGCTGTCGGTTGAAGCGCTGGCTGCCGCACTGCACCTGAACGCTGACGCCTACCTGCTCACCCCCTCCCCTCCCCTCCAACACGCCCTCGCCGCCGAAGGCCGCCAAGCCGTAATCTTGCGTTGATCTGCGGATGCTTGGACCCGGGCCCCCACTGGGTTTGCCGATGGCCCGAATACGGTGCTGACAAATGAAGGGGCTCTTGTGATCACCGAGAGGCGTCGATGCAATTTGCCGGGCCATCCCAAGACAGCATGTGCTGGTCTAGGGTGAGCAGGGGGCACTCCTGGACCAATGCAGTGGCCAAAACAAATCGGTCTGCGGTGTCACCGGTGGCCAGGCCCATCTCTCCCAATTGAGCGGCCTGCTCTGCCTCCATGGATCCGATGGGCAGATCCCTGACTCCGGCGGCAACCATTCGCATCCGGAGAAGGGCCACGTTGAGCTCCACTACCAAGCGCCGCTTGGCCTGCAACAGGGCCAGCTCCCAATAGGTGATCGCGCTGACCGCCGCCTCACCCCTTCGGGTGGCTTGGTCCACCCGCCCGATGGCTTCGGTTCCGAGCCTGCCGTCAGCCACTCCCCAACAGAACCGAAGCACAACATTGGTGTCCAACAGCAGCATCAGTCGTCTTGACCGGATGAGCCTATGACGAGATCGGGCTCCTGCCGGTCCCAGCTGGAGAGAACCTCCTCGGCGATCTCCTCATTGCCTATTCCCTCGCTTTCTGCGTCGAAATCGAACCCTTCGGGCAGCGTGATGATGTCTCGGCAAAATCCGAAGAGCGACCCGGTGAACTCCTCGCGAGGTGAACGAGGCGGTCGGACCTCAGCCACTGGCCGACCATTCTTGGTGATGACGATCTCCTGTCCATCGCAAACCGCATCCAAGAGAGGCCCGCAATTGGCTCGGAACTCGCTCACCGAGACGGTCGCAGAAGGCAGGTGATCGCCGGAAAGCGCCATGCCACCCAGGCTAACGGCCAAGGCTAATTTTGTACAAGCCTGTACAACATCTGTTTGCCCCACAATTCCCTCAGTCTCCTGAATCATTGGGCTATACCATCCTCCTGGCCGAAGGAGAGCCTGTATGACCACCAAGCCTGACCCCCTTACCGTCCCGTTCGGGACGGTCTTATGCGACTGGATGACGACGGCTCGGTCCGATGGGGGGTCACTGGTCTATGGCGGGGCTCCAGAGCCGTTCGGCGACTTGAGCTTGAGTCCGGCGGCGCATGTGCTGCACTACGGCAGCTCCGTATTTGAAGGACTGAAAGCCCATCGCCAGGTTGACGGATCGGTGGCCATCTTCCGACTCGACAGCCATGTGGCCCGCATGGTCACCAGCGCGGCCTGTCTGAGGCTGCCCGAGATCGATCCCGCCATGCTGCGGCAGATGACCATTGACGCAGTTGCGGCCAACGCCGACGAGGTCCCCCGCCCGCCGGGATCGCTCTATGTCCGCCCCACGCTGGTGGGCACCGGGGCCGACATCGGCGCAGCGGCCCATCCCGCCCCCTCAGCGCTGTTGTTCGTGATCAATTCTCCCGTGGGTGACTACTTCAAAGGGGGCGTCCGGCCCCTCACCCTTCAAGTGGAATCATCCACGCCCCGCACTGTGCCCCAGTTCGGCATGGTGAAGTGCGCGGCCAACTACGCCATGGCCCTGGGTTCCACGCTGGACGCGATGGCCGCCAACGAGGCGGTCGACCAAGTTCTGTTCGCCAGCAACGGCGATATCACAGAAACCGGGGCCTCCAACTTCTTCCTGGCCGACAACCAGCGCATCGTCACCCGGCACCTCGATGAGTCGTTCCTGCACGGGGTGACCCGGGACTCGGTGATCCAGCTTGCCCACCACCTCGGCTACGAAGTGGAGGAACGCGCCATCGACCCCGAGGAGCTCATCGACTGGTCTGATCGGGGCGAGGCCTTCCTGTCGGGCACCGCCGCCGGTATCGCCCCCGTGGGCACCATCCTCTACTCGGGCAAGACCCTCACCATCGGCGACGGCCAACCGGGACCCAACACCCTGCGCCTGCGCCAAGCGCTCACCGACATCCAAACCGGCGCCGCATCCGACCCCTTCAACTGGCGCACCCCAGTGCGGAGCTAGTCCACCTCAGCCGACCCCGTGGACGGAATGTTGCGGATGACCCTAAGGGAGTATCTGCTCCACTAGCATGTGGGCTGCCGCTTTGTAGGGGGTTCTTATCCGACTCGTCGGGTTCGGACCAGGGCATGCGGATTTCAAGACAGGCATGGCGCTGATATGGCGCCAAGGCCTGATGGAATCTCAAGGAGCCCTCGTTGCGAACTCGCCCCCGTCCGAACCCTGGCGGTTTGGATCGCCAAGCTGAAGGCCAAGCCGACAATTCCAAGCGCTCAGCGGGTCGCCGGGCAGCCGGGTTCATTGGCCTGGCGGCTGGGTTCGCCGGTCTTGTTGCGCTCGCCGCGGTCGCTTCGTCGTGTCTGCCGGTTGGAAAGGCAGTGTCCAGTACATACGCTTCTCTCCCGGCTGATGACGCCGCTGCCCAAGATTCCGGCGCGACGTCGTCCGTTGCCGTTGTGCCCGTGGCTGCGACGCGGGGAGTCGTCTCAGCGGCTGCATTTGGGACCGCGCTCAACTCGCCAGGGATCCAAAGCGCCTCTGGGCTGGGCCTAGCCGAATCCAACCTCGACCAGGCGGCGGCCGACAAGCAAGACCCGCTCTCGCCTCCCGAGACAACCCCGGGCCCCGTGTGGCTGGTTGGCGACGGCGTGTCGACCACGCAATTGACGCCCCTCGGCTACCAAACTGGCGAGCCGGTGATCGTGGCGACCGGCGATCTGCGGGCGCTCCCCTTCGAGGCCAGGGAGACGATCTCCTACGCCTCTGAGGTGAAATTGGGACCGGGACTGGGCGTAGACGCTGCTTGGGAGCTGGAGGTAATCCGCCAGGGCCATCAGATTCCCGGGGGCGGCCTGCTCCTGTTCGAGGCTGGCTTTGACCGCCGTTTGGTGGCCATCTACGGCCATCCAGCCACATCAAGCCTTGGAGTGCTGGGAGAACAGGGCCCCGACGCGGGTGTTGAGCGCCTTGGGTCTATTTCCGCCGGCTACAGCGCCGACGGTTCAGTGTTATTGCCCACCTTCGAGATCATCGCCACCGTTGCGTCGGCCGGTCCCGGCGGCGACGGTGACTATTCGGCCATGACCGCCCGGGAAACGATCAGGCCTTGGATCGAGACTGCCGCCGCCAACAACATGTATGTGGTGCTCGACCTCCAGCCGGGGCGAACCGACTTTTTGACCCAGGCGATGGTTTACGAGGAATTCCTCCGCCTCCCCCACGTGGGGCTCGCGCTCGATCCGGAGTGGAGGCTCAAGCCCGACCAGGTCCACTTGGAACAGGTAGGCACTGTGGACGCAGCCGAGATCAACCGGGTAGTGGCTTGGCTGGCCGGGGTTGTCCGCGAGAACGCCCTCCCCCAGAAGCTGCTGATCGTCCACCAGTTCCAGACCGCCATGATCACCAACCGCGCGTACATCCACACTCCCCCCGAGCTAGCGGTGCTGATCCAAATGGACGGCCAGGGCTCCATGAGAGCCAAGTACGCCTCCTGGGGCACCTTGACTGGCCCGCCCGACGCCGAGCAGTTCCACTGGGGCTGGAAGAACTTCTACGACGAAGACCACCCCAACGCCACCCCAGAACAGGTCCTAGAACTCACCCCAACCCCGGAGTTCGTATCCTTCCAATAGGAAACACGAGAACGAAGGATGCTCCGCATCAGCTATCCATACTCGATTGACTTGGACCGCTAGATTGCTTCCATGACCGCTGTCACCCCCGATTCTGAAACTTCGCCCGGAGCTTTCACCAAACCACCGCCTGCGACTGAGGCGGACCCGCACAATCCGCTGCACAATGCCTTTTGGCGGCGGGACCGCCGGGTGGTGGACGAGGAACTGAAGCAGGTGTGCTCCCTGCCGCTCACGTTCTATCCCGGGTTTGAGTTCACCGGTGATTTGCAGAGTGTGGATACGCCGGGCGCCTGGTTCATCACCCGGCATTCGACCATCTTGGAGGTATCGCGCAACCCCCAGATCTACTCCTCGTCGTCGGGAGTCACCATCAACGATTTCCCGCCGGAGTTCAACGAGTACTTCAACTCGATCATCGCCATGGACGACCCCCGCCACGCCCGGCTGCGAAAGCTTGTGTCTGCCGGCTTCACCCCTCGGATGCTGGCCCGGCTGGAGGACTCTGTGCAGGATCAGGCCCGGCTGATCGTGGACGAAGTGTGCGAGCGGGGCGAGTGCGACTTCGTCACCGACGTCGCCGCCCGGCTCCCGCTTCGCATCGTGTGCGACCTGATGGGGATCCCCGCGTCCGAGCACGACTTCGTGTTCGACCAGTCGAACGTGATCCTGGGGGCGGCCGACGACGAGTATGTCCCCGAGTTCGGCGACTTCGTCACCGCCATCCTCATGGCCGGAGAGGCCCTGTCGAAGCTGATGGACGAGGTGGCCGAGTCGAAGGTGGGAGTGGACACCGGCGATCTGACCAGCGTTTTGGTGAATGCCGAGGTGGACGGCGAGCGCCTCACCCGAGCCGAGCTGGCCAGCTTCTTCATCCTGTTGGTGGTGGCCGGCAACGAGACCACCCGCAATGCCATCAGCTGGGGCCTGGTGTTTCTCACCGACAACCCCGATCAGCGCAAGATCTGGACCGACGACTTTGAAGGGGTGTCCCACAGCGCGGTGGAGGAAATTGTTCGCCTGGCCAGCCCGGTTACCTACATGCGCCGAACAGTGCTGAGCGAAACCGAGCTGGAAGGCCAGAAGATCGACGAGGGCGACATGGTGGTCATGAACTACCTGTGCGCCAACCGGGACGAGTCGGTGTTCGACGACCCGCTGGCCTTCAACGTGCTACGCGACCCGAACCCCCATATCGGCTACGGCGGACCCGGACCGCACTTCTGCCTCGGCGCCCACCTGGCCCGCCGGGAGATCAAGGTGATGTTCCGAGAGATTTTCGACCGCATCGGCGATATCCGGGCCACCGGCGAGCCCGACCCGCTCTCGTCGGCTTTCATCCACGGCATCAAGCACCTGCCCGCGGAGTTCACTCCCTCTGGGCCAACTGGTTGAGGGTCTCTCGGTCGAGGTGTCGGAACACACCCTCGGCTAGGGCGGTGACCTGGCCGTCTTGGAGGGCATGGCCCTTGACCTCGGTGATGGTGCCGTCGAAGGTCTCCACCCATCCCTCGAAGATGGTCTCCTCGTTGAGCAGCGTGGGGCGCCGGTAGCGCACCGACAGCATCATGGTGGGGCCGCTGGCGTTTCGGGTGGAGCAGGCGCTGGTGAACACCATGTCGAAAGCCGACGCGATGGCCGCCCCGTGGACGCAACCGGGCGGGCCCTCGTACACGGTGGTGAACACCGCCCGGCCCTGAGTCTTGGGCGGGTCGGAATCCATGTCGACCACCATCTCCACCGGCACCGCCGCGGGGTTGCAGATGCCGGTCACATAGTCGAACGGCGCCCGCAGGTGGGTGATGGGCGGGCCCTCCATCTCATGTCCGCCGGGGCCAAAGCGGGGCGGGGGCTCGGCGGGAACGTGGGCCTCGATGCGGTCGGCCAGGGCGTTGGCCTCGGCAGCCAGCGCGGCGGTGTCTGCGGGCGAGGCGGTGTTGGTGACGGTGGCGGTCACCAACCGGCGCACCGCGTCGGCCAGCGCCCGCAGCTCCCGCTCCCTACCGGCTACCGCCGGATGGTCGATGGCCTGGAACGGTCCGTCTGGCTGATTGATATGGGCCACGACGGCAACGGTATGTTTTGGGCACCATCACAGCGCAACCAGGCGCGCAAGAACCCCAAGCCCACGAGGAGTCCCCATGCCCATCGACCCAACTGCCGTCGGCGCCGAAAGCGACCCCAGCACGTCGAGCTGGAATTCGAAAGACGCCCTGTTGTATTCCCTGGGCGTGGGCGCAGGAGTGAGCGATCCCACCAGGTTCGAACTGGAGTTCACCACCGAGAACACCAAAGACGTGGAGCAGAAGGCCCTGCCCACCATGTGCGTGGTGCTGGGGGGCGGCTTCGGCGGCGCCAACAGCCCGTTGGCCAAGATCGGTACCTACAACCCAGCGCTATTGGTACACGGCGAGCAGGGATTCACCCTCCACAAGCCGCTGCCGGTGGAGGCCACGGTCAGCTCGGTGAGCCGAGTGGCCGGCATCTATGACAAGGGCAAGGCCGCCCTGGTGGTACTGGAGAGCGAGACCACCGACACCGCCGACGGCCAGCCCCTGTTCACTAGTGTGACCTCGCTATTCATCCGGGGCGAAGGCGGCTGGGACGGCGACCGGGGTCCGGCCAGCCCGCCCAAAGTGCCCGAGCGCGACGCCGACCACGTGGTCACCTACCAGACCCGCACCGACCAGGCCTTGCTCTACCGGCTCAACGGCGACCGCAACCCGCTGCACTCCGACCCGTCGTTCGCCGCCGCCGGCGGATTCGACACCCCCATCCTGCACGGCTTGTGTACCTACGGCTTCACCGGTCGGGCGCTGCTCCACACCCTGTGCGACAGCGATCCGGCCCGCTTCAAGTCGATGCACGGTCGATTCTCCTCGCCGGTGCTGCCGGGTGAGACCCTCGACGTCCACATCTGGGATGAGGGCGGCGGATCGGCCCGGTTCCAGACCCGAGTGGGCGACCGGGTGGTGCTCGACGCCGGAACCGTTACCTTCGGCTAACCGCGGGGCCGTGGGCCCGGAAATTCGCCAGCTGCGCCTTGGCTATTCGCCGAAGGCAGTGTCGATGTGCTGATCCACTAGCGCGGTTATGGGCAGGTCAACCCCCAGCTCATCGGCTAGGGCCAATGCACCCCTCAGGTCTTTGTGGGCGATCTGAATGAAGCTGCCCCCCAAAGATGGGGGCGGATAGGTGGGCGTCTGGGTGAACACCCCCAGGTGAGGGCCGATGTTGCGGTCCGAGTAGCTCACAATCTCGGCAAACGCCTTCAAGTCCACATCGGCGGCGGCGGCCAGCGCGATGGCCTCGTAGGCCACGGCAAACTCGACATAGGTGATGAGATTGCGGGCCACCTTGGCCTTCAGCGCTGAGCCCAGCGTGCCGACGTTGACCACCATGCCGCCGTAGCGCTCGAAATAGGGTCGGCCTCGCTCGGTGTGGGCCACATCGCCGCCGCAAAACACCACCAGGTCACGAATTTGAGCCGACGAGGTGCCCCCGGTGACTGGGGCATCAATCAACGCCACCCCGACTGCGGCGGCCTCGGAGGCCAGTTCGACAACTGTGGCAGGCGACACGGTGGAGTGGACTGCTATGAGCGCTCCCGACTCGGCCGCCCCGGCAATGGCCCCGTCGTCGCCCTGACACACTTGGCGCACTTGAGCGTCATCGATCACCACCACCGCCACCAGGTCTACTTGTCGGGCCAACTCCCCCACCGAGGCGGCCGGCGTGCCACCCAGTTCGGTGAACCGCTCCATGGCCTCGGCGGAGACGTCGTAGCCCACCACGGTCACCTCGTCGTCCCACGGGCCGGTGAGCACGCCCTCGGCGATGGCGCCGCCCATGTCGCCCAGTCCGATGATTCCCAGTCGAGTCATTGCTGATCCGTTTCTTTCTGTTTCAATCCTTCAGCGAAGCGGCCGGTAGAAGGCCCGCACCTCTTCTACCAGCTTGTTGGGGTTCTCCAAGGCCGGGAAGTGGCCGCCGTCATCTAACTCGGTCCACCGGGTGATGTTGTAGTACGGCTCGGCTAACTCCCGGGGCGGACGGTTCTTCTCGTTGAACACCGCCACTCCGGTGGGCACAGTGATTCTCGGCGGCTGGTTGAAGGCCGAGCCGGCCCCGAAACTCTCGTAGTACATGCGCATCGACGGGCCGATGGTGGCGGTGGCCCAATAGATGGTGAGCAGGGTACACAGCTCGTCGAGGGTGTAGCGCCGGGCCAGATCCCGTCCGCTGGAACCGTCGATGTCGCTCCACCTCCACCACTTCTCGATGATCCAGGCGGCCAGGCCAGCAGGCGAATCGGTGAGCCCCACCGCCGCGGTCTGCGGTTTGGTGCGCTGGAGATGCACGTAACCCCACTCCCGGTCCCGGTATTGCTTGACGCCCTCCCACCACTGGCGCTGTTCGTCGGTGAGGGCGGCCTCGTCGATGGGTGGGGCCACCATGTTGAGATGAATGCCGACCATGCGGTCGGGATGGGCCGCGCCCAGCGCGGCGCTCACCGCCGAGCCCCAGTCGCCGCCCTGGGCGCCGAACCGCTCGTAGCCGAGTGCGGCCATCAACTCGACCCACAAGTCGGCCACCCGAGCCGACGACATCCCCGGCTGCGACGGCGGCGAGGAGAACCCGTAGCCGGGCAGCGATGGTGCCACCACGCTGAAGGCGTCCGCGGGGTCGCCGCCGTGGGCCCCGGGATCGCTGAGCGGGCCGACCACCTTGTGCATCTCCCAAAAGCAGCTCGGCCAGCCGTGGGTGATGACCAGCGGCAGCGGATCGGGACCTCTGCCCTCAGCATGGACGAAGTGAATGTCGAGCCCTTCGATGCGCTGGGTGAACTGGGGCAACTCGTTGAGCGCGGCCTCATGGGCCGGCCAGTCGTAGTGGTGGCGCCAATAGCGGCACAGCTCGGCGACATATGCGGTGTCGGATCCGTAGTCCCACCCCACCCCCTCCAGCGTCTGGGGCCATCGGGTGGCGTCCAAGCGCCGATGGAGGTCTTCGATCACCTCGTCGGGTACGGCAATCCGAAACGGCTCGGCCACGGCGCCAGGGTAGTCAGACCGCTTGCCGGCTAGCGGTCGCCCAAGGCGTAAAAGCCGCCGACCCGGTCGGCCACGTACACGACGCCGTTCCAAACCGCCGGGGTGGCCTCCACGCAGCCCCCCAGCGATATTCGCCACAGCTCGGGCGGCTCGACCGAGGGATCGGAGATGTCGTAGCCGTAGATAACCCCTCCGCAGTCGCCTTGGATGAGCACGCCATCGACCACCACCGGCGACGACCACACCGGGGCGGCCAGCCGCTTGGACCAGACGATCTCGCCGGTCTCGCGGCTCAACCCGTACAAGTACCCGGCATTGGTGGGCACGTACACCATGTCATCGGTAAGCGCCGGGGTGGCCCACACCCCGTCGGGAAATGCATTGCGAAGGTCAGTGCCCCACACCAGAGGATCGTCGGCTGAGGGATCGAGCTTGAGCATCTGGCCCAGCTCCTGGCTGCGGGTATTCGCCCGCTCGTATTCCACCCCGACGTACAGGAAGCCGTCGGCATCAGCCACCACGGTGGCATCCACGTCGTCGCCCGCCCAGAAGCGGAATACCCGCTCGGGGTCTTGCCCCTCGGCCAACCCGGAAATGTCCCAGCCCTGCACCAGGCCACCGGAGTTGGCGAAATAAAGGGTGTTCCCCACCACCGTCATCCCGCCCTCGATGGAAACGTTGCCGTCGACCACCGCGTCGAGCAGTTCGCTATCCCAACCGGGGGCGGTGAACACCATCTCGGGATCGATGGTCACCAGGCCATCGGGGCCGTAGCCGCGGTTCAGCTTGACGATGTGGAGGTGGCTGTTCTCCCCTCCTTGGAACAGGTAGTCGTCCAAGACCAGCGCGGCACCGTCCCAGTCGTCGTTCCACAGCACGGGCGACACGTTGTTGGCGTGAAGCGACCACAGCTCGACGGGCTCGTCTCGGTCGAAGGCGATGATCCTGAAGTAATTGTCCCGCGACCCGAAGTACACCAGGGGATAGCCGTCGGGATCCACGGTCACCGACCCCTTGATGAGGTCGTCCACCAGGAACTCGGGAAGGATCTGCTCACCGGTGGCGGCGTCTAGGAAGTGGACCGCAGGGGTGTACATGCCAGCCACCACCCAGGTGCGATCGTCCCACTCGACCACCGCAGGCTGGCCGGTCCAGCCGGCGCCGCACCACAGGGTGGTGCCCGCCGCCCAAGTGGTGAGCGAGCACAGATCCCGCTCGGGGGTGCCGATAAAGCGCCACAGCACCTCCGGGGACCGGGGGGCGGGTCCAGTGCCGTAGAAGGTGCGGGTGGGGTTGCCCCGGAAGGTGAGCAGGCCGTTGACCGCGCCGTACGGCTGTCCGGCGGTGGCCGGGTCCACCCACCCCGGATAGGGCGTGGGCGTGGGGATGGGCGTCGGGGTTGGGGCAGGAGTGGGTGTGGCGATGGGCGTGGAAGCAGGGGTGGGGTCGGGCGATGGCATCGCGGTGGGTGCCGTGGCCGGAGTGGTAGGGGGCGTCAGCGGGACCGAAGCCGGGGAGGTGGTCAACTCGGTGTCGGAGTCGCCGAAGAACCGCACGTCGGCCGACACTGCGATTATCACTACGACCACCCCGACGGCCGCGGCCACTGCCGCGGTGGCCGCCCATACTCTCCACGCTTGCACTTGCACTACCGTAGAGCCATGGCGATCGAATATTTGGACCCACGGGCAGAACCGGCGGAATCAGTGACGCCCTACGAGCTCTCTGCGGGGGACGGCACCCTTACCATCGGGCTGTTGGCCAATGGTTTCCCCGACTCCGTGCCGTTCTTGGATGCGGTAGGCGAGAGTTTGCGCCGGGTGCGCCCCGACTTGGAGGTGCGGGCCTGGAACAAGGGCAACGCCTCAATGGTGGCCGACGACCAGCTCATGGGCGAGATCACCGACGACTGCGACGCGGTGGTAGCCGCCTACGGCCATTGAGGAAGCTGCACCAGCGGCACCGTGCGTGACGCCATCAAAGCCGCCCGCCGGGACACCCCGGCGGTGGCTCTGGTCACCACCAAGTTCTCCCCCCAGGGCGACTTTGTTTCCCGGTCGGCGGGAATGCCCGACATCCCCCGAGTGATCCTCCCCCACCCGGTGGCCGGAACCGGGGAGAAAGCCATGAAGATGGTGGCCGACGACATAGCCAACGAGGTGCTCCAGGCGCTGGGCGCCGCCGGATGAGCCAACGGCTTTCGGCCCTCTCTGAGGAGGCCGCCCTCGAGCAACTGCACGCCGAAGGATGCACCGACGGGCTGCCGGTGGTTGTGCCGACCCCGGCCCGAGTGGAGCGGATGGTGCTGGCCTCGGGCCTCGACGGCGATGTGTCGCTGGGCCAGCTCGGCCCCAACCTGGGGGAAGCCACCGTGGAGAAGGCGGCCATCGCCGCGGTGATGGCCGGCTGTTTGCCCGACCATTTCCCAGTGGTGGTGGCCGCAGTGCGGGCGGTGTGCGATCCCCGCCTGGACATGACCGAGGTGCAGTCCACCACCCATAACCTGGGGCCGCTGCTCATCGTGAACGGCCCCGCGGTGGGCGCTTGCGGCGTGGCGTCGGGGTTCGGGGCGCTCGGCCCGGGCCACCGGGCCAACGCCTCGATCGGCCGAGCAGTGCGCCTGGCCATGATCAACATCGGCGGGGGGCGGCCGGGCACTTCCGACATGGCGCTGTTGGGCCATCCCGGCAAGTTCACTTTCTGTTTGGGCGAGGATGAGGAGGCCAGCCCATTCACGCCGCTGCACACCTCGCTGGGCTACGACGCAGAGCAGAGCACCGTCACGGTGGCCTGCACCGAGAGTCCCCACTCGGTGCTGTGCTTCCCCGACGACGACCCCGAGGTGTATGCCGACCACCTGCTGAACGTGCTGGCCGCCTCGCTGTCGGGGCTGGGGGCCAACAACACCCACTTCGGGCGGGGCACCCAGGTGCTGGTGCTCAACCCCGACCACGCGGTGGCGTTGGCCGACGTGGGCTACGACCGGGCCGCCATTGCTGAGACGCTTTATCAGCGGGCCAATCGCTCCTGGTCGGAGCTGTCTGCGGTGCGCTCTCGTGGTTCGGGCATCAATCGCCACCAGCGCAGCCAAGGCGACGATCCAGAATTGGTGGTCCACGCCCTGAGCAGCCCCGAAGCCCTGCTCATCTTGGTAGCCGGCGGCACCGGCCTGTACTCCACCGTAATGCCCTCCTGGGGCGCCGGCCCCCACGGCAACGGCCATGTCACCGTGGAAATCGACCTCGACCAATCCTGCGAAGTGCCGTTGGTGATGCCGGCTCTAGAGACCTCGATCTCGTCTCCGTAGAATTGTCGCCAATCGCTGGTAGCGTGTCGCCCATGGGTCGATTTCGCCGGACAATAGACACTGCCAAGGCTTCTTGGGCGGTTTTGCAACATGATCGGGAACTGGCCGTCCTGCCGATTCTGGGAGCGCTGGCCTCACTAGCAGTGGTTTTGGGCATTGGTCTGCCCATCTGGCTGTCCACCGACGGGATAGACGACGGCGGCAGCAGCGGCAGCGAGCCAATGCTGTGGATCGGTGGCCTCATCATCTTGTTCGCCGTCACCGTTATCACTGTGTCTTTCAACGCCGCAGTGGTGTCGGGCGCTCGGGAGCGGTTTAGCGGCGGTGACCCCACCATCATCAGCGCCATCAAGGGAGCCTTCTCCCGACTGCACGTGATCGTGCCCTGGGCGATTCTGGCCCTGACCGTCGGGATGATAATTCGAGCTATTCAGAGCTCGGACAACATCGTCGCCCGCATTCTCGGGAGCCTTTTGAACATGGCCTGGGGGGTGCTCACCTTCTTGGTGGTGCCCATTCTGGTGGTAGAGCAGACCGGACCCTTCCGGTCGCTGAGCCGCTCGGGTGAGCTGCTGCGCCACACTTGGGGCGAGAACCTTATGGCCCAAGTGGGGTTCGGAATTATCGGGTTGGTCGCCGCAATCCCGGGCATCATCATCATCGCCATTGGTGCCTCAGCCGGATCTGTCGGCGCAGTGATCGGGATCACCATTGGGTTCGCGTGGATCGCCTTGGTTTCGGTGGTGATTAGCACACTCACCGCCATCTTCCAGATGGCGCTGTACCTCTACGCCACCACCGGACAGGTGCCCATGGGGTTCGAGCAATCCGGCCTCACCGACACCTTCAACGAGCGGTCCCAAGGCCCCCTGATGCGAGGCTTCGGCGGCGGCGGGGGCTTCGGCGGCGGCCGGTTCTAATCGCTAGTCGCCGACTGGCTCTAGTGCAGCTTTCGCTGCTTCCGGATTGAGGTACTCCCGGGTGAAGCACACCTTGCCGTCCCGGAAGCGCCACAGGCCGATATAGCGGTTGGAGTAGCGGCGGCCGGTGGGGATTACCTCCCCTTGGCTGGTGTACTCGGCAATGAGCAGATCGGGATCGGTACACGGGTACACCTCGGTTATGTGCAAGGTGAAGCTGAAGATCTTGAAGGCCCGCACCAACCGCTCTCGCACCACTTCCTTGCCTTCCGTTCGGTCGGGCTTGTCGGGGTGGGCGTAGGGCAACTCCATCACGTAATCGTCGGTGTAGTGGGCCACCACCGCATCGGCATCGCCCATTGAGTCGAACACCGACTGGAGTATCTCGAGGTTCGTCCGCTCGCTCATCTCACCAGTTGACCACGTTCTTCGAACCTACGTGAATGCTGGCAGTAGTGTCGCGGATCGTGTCTTCGAATGAACTGCCGCTGAGCGGCCTCCGGGTCATCGACATGGCCGACGTCAAGGGCGAGTTGGCCGGTCGGCTGCTGGCCGACTTCGGCGCCGATGTAATCCGGGTGGAGCCGCCTGGCGGGGCCGAGTCCCGGCGCATGCCCCCATATGCCCCCGACGGCGACACCAGCCTGTATTTCGCCTTCCGCAACTTCAACAAGCGGGGCATCACGTTGGATGTGACCGCCGCTGAGGGCCAGGCCCAACTGCGAGAGCTGCTGGCCAGCGCCGATGTATGGATCGAATCCACCAAGCCGGGCGCGTTGGCCCCTTACGGGCTGGACCCTCGGGAGGTGTCTGCCGGGCTTGAGCACCTCTTGGTGCTGTCGATCACCGACTTCGGCCAAGAAGGGCCGTACGCCCAGTTTGAGGCCACCGACGAGGTGATCCAGGCCATGAGCGGGCACCTGGCCGCATCGGGCATCCCGGAGAAGCCGCCGCTGCTCATCCCCGGGGCGTTCGCCTACGACGCTGCCGGTGTAGTCGGCGCCTTAGCCGTGGCCATCGGCCTGGTGGCCAAGCAGCGCACTGGACGAGGCCAGCACTTGGACTTCTCGGTGCTGGAGGCGGCCATCCACCTCAACACCTGGCAACTGGCCAACATGAAGCCCACCCTGGACGCCGGAATGGACCCGCCCATCGTCCGATCGGGCACCACCGTGGTGTACCCGCTGTTCGAGACGGCCGACGGTTACATCACCATGGTGGTTCTCAGCCCCCGACAGTGGTTCGCCCTGTGGGAGTGGATGGGCCGCCCCGAGGCATTCGCCGACGAGATGTGGAGCCAGACCATCACCCGGATCATGAACGGCGACGTGTTGAACCCGGTGATCGCTGAGCATTTCGCCCCCATGATGATGGAGGAGGCCGCGGCCGAGGCCCAGCGCCGGGGAGTAGTCGTCACCCCGATGCTCAAGCCGTCCGACGTCCTGGTGAACGAGCACTACGTCTCTCGGACCACGTTCGTGCCAATGGAGGTGGCTCCCGGCGTTCAGGCTGCGACCGCCTCGGGGTTCATGGAGATCAACCGGCAGCGCCAAGGGTTCCGCTCCGGTGCACCATCGGCGGGTGAGCACAACGCCGAAGTAGCCGTCGAAGCAGCTGCGGCCGAACCCCGCGGGACGGTGCCGGACCTTAGCGAGACGGCCCAACCGCTGGCCGGTCTTCGGGTGCTGGACTTCGGCCACGGCGGCGTGGGCGTGGAGGGCGGTCGGATGCTGGCCGAGTACGGGGCCGACGTCATCAAGATCGAGACCCGCACCTATCCCGACTTCATGCGGCTGGTCATCGGCACTGAGATGACGGCGTCATTTGCTTCGTCGAGCCGCACCAAGCGCAGCTTTGGGGTCAACTCCAAGATCCCCGAGGGCTTGGCCGTGCTCAAGGAGCTGGTGAAGACGGCCGACATCGTGATAGAGAACAATTCCACCGGCACCATGGACGCCATGGGGGTGGGCTATGAGACGCTAAAGGAGCTCAACCCCGGCGTGTGCATGGCCAGCAGCCAGCTCATGGGCTCCACCGGGGCCTATGCCGACTGGATCGGCTACGGGCCCACCATCCAGACGGTGGGGGGCATCAAGTACCTGTGGAACTTCACCGACGGCGACCCGCCGCCGGGGTCCAACGCCATCCACCCCGACCACTTGGCCGGGCGGCTGTGCGCCCTCGGCGCGCTGGTCGGCTTGTTGAGTCGAGACCGCCGGAACGGCGATGGGGCGCAAGCCGAGATCAGCCAAGCCGAGGCATTGGTCAACACGCTGGGCGATCTGTTCATGGCCGAGTCGCTCAGCCCGGGGTCGGTGCAGCCGGCGGGCAACGACTCCGACCAAGGCGCCCCCTGGGGAGTGTTCCAGTGCGCTGGCGACCAGCAGTGGAGCGTGGTGTGTGTGCGCCACGACGCCGACTGGGCCGCGCTCAAGCAAGCCATGGGCAACCCGGCCTGGGCCAACGACCCGTCCTACGACACCGCCGAGGGCCGTTCGGCCGCCCGGGAAGCGGTCAACGCCGGAGTGGCCGAATGGACGGCCCAGCTTTCCCCAATGGACGTCCAAGAGGCCTGCCAGGCCGTCGGCGTCCCCGGCTCAGCCATGCTCACCGCGCTCGACCACATGACCGACCCCCAACTAACCCAGCGAGGCTTCCCGCTAGAGGTCTTCCAACCCGGCGCCGGCAACCTGGTGTTGGAAGGCCCCTGCTTCTACGGCAGCGAAATGCCCACCCCCCCAGTCCACGCCGCCCCCCTACTAGGCGAACACACCCGCCAAATCTGCATAGAAGAACTCAAAATGGACCCCGCCGAAGTCGAACGCCTCGTCAAACTAGGCGCCCTGGAAGTCCCGCTGCCCGAGGACTGATCCGCCAGCAGCCCGGTCAGCCGATGACTAGGCCTCCGTTGGGGGTGATGGTTTCGCCGGTTACGAAGTCGCTTTCGTCGGAGGCTAGGTAGAGGGCGGCGTAGGCGATGTCTTCGGGCTGGCCGATGCGGCCCGCGGGGGTGATCATCTTGAGGCCCTCGATCATGGCGGCGTCTACGCCGGCGACCATGGGGGTGTCGATCACTCCGGGGCACACCGCGTTGGCCCGTATGCCGTGGGGGGCGCAGAACCGGGCCATTGCCCGCATGAACCCCAAGAGGCCGGCCTTGGCGGTGGCATAGTGCACCGGCCCCCAACCGGCCAGTCCGGCGATGGACGACATGCAGATCACCGAACCCTTGAGATCGGTCTCGATGATCCGGGACAGCATGGCCCGGGTGCAGTAGAAGGCGCCGTTGAGGTGGATGTCGAGCATCCGCTGCCAGCCGTCGTCGCTCATGTCCACAATCTGGCGGTCGCCGCCGGTGTTGCCCTCTCCGGAGCCGTCGCCGGGCGTGCTGTCCACTCCGGCATTGTTCACCAGCACGGTCACCGGGCCGAAACGGTCGTCGATGTCGGCGAACATGGCCTCGATGGCCTTGCTGTCGGACACATCGCAGGCCGCGCTCATGGCCTCGCCCCCGTTGGCGATCACCTGATCGGCGGTGGCCGCGGCGGCGGCCTCGTTCAGGTCTTGCACCACCACTTTGGCACCCTCGCTGGCGAACAACACGCTGATAGCCGTGCCCAGCCCGCCTCCACCGCCGGTAACCAGGGCAACTTTGCCGTCCAGTCTTCCCATGAGCGAACTCCTCTTCGTTGCGGTTGTCGGCGAGATTCCACCGACTGTCGGCGAAGCGGTGTTATTGCCGCCTCACGCCGATAAATTTCCAGTAAGGCACCATGACACCCCGATACCGAAACCCACAAGCCGAGGCCGATGCCGTGGTGGGCAACGGTCTCACCGCCAGAGTGCTGGAGCCGTCTCCCCCTGCTGTGGTCACCGCACCCTGGTATGCCGACGACCCCACCGCAGTGGGCAACCGTGGACAAGTGACCACCATGGTGGTGACTCCCACCAGCGCTGGCGATCTCCGCTGGGCCGACTTGGCCGCCGACGACGAGACGGTTGCCGAATTCTGCCGCCCCCGATGGCTGGCCAACTACCAGTCGCTTGCGGGGGTGCCCGACCACTATCCGGTGCGACGCGACGACCTTCACCGTCTGGGCTACGGCGTGGTGTCCAACACCCGCAAGGCGGCCAACGGGAAGTTCGGGCTGCGATGGACCCTTGGGGGCTTCGGTACGCCGTTCTACGGCGACGACACCCAGGTGCGAGTGGAAGGGCGCCTCTTGGTTAGGCAACACGGCAACAGAGTGGAGGCTGAGACGATCACCACGCTGGCCGCGGCCGCCGAATTCCTGGGTGTCGAGGCCACCAGCGACCAAGCCGAGCATGACACGGTGGCTCTGGGCGACCTGGACCGCCCGCTGACGGTGGATGAGGAGTTGGTGGCGTTCACCAGCCAGTGGTTCGGGATGGCCACCGCGGCGCTGGAGGAACTGCGCTGCACCCCCGGAGCCCCCGACCCCAGCCGGGTACAGCTTTGGCCTGGCCACTTCGACGTAGCAGTGGAGATCGGCAACGCCGAGTCCGAGCCTGTCACTCGGGCCACCTACGGGGCATCGCCCGGAGACGCTGCTCACCCCGAGCCCTACCTGTACGTGGGGCCGTGGGGGCCGATCGACCACGGCGACCCGTTCTGGAACGACGCTGCGTTCACCGGGGCGTCACTGCCCTACGCGGCGATTGTGGGCGACCCCAACCCCTGCGGCATTGCCCTGGGCTTCTACCGCCAGGCCCTCAGTCGACTGACCGGCCTATAGCTAATCGACCGAGAGCGCGGCCACCACCGGGGCAAAGCTGGTGATTGTCTCGGCCAGGCCCTCGGCCGCGGTGGAGCGGGCGGTGGCCGCCAAATTGAGGCTGGCGCTGGCGAATCCCATGTCCAGCACGCCGGTCAGCTGCTCAGCGCACTCCTCAGGGGTTCCGACGATAGTAAAGGCCTCCACCAGGCGGTTGTCGATCAGATCGTGCAGCGCAGGGTCGTCGAATCGGTTGTGGTCGAAGTACCAGCCACGGCTGCGGGACAGAGCGGCCTCGATAGCGGCCATGTGGTCGGGGTCCACATCCAGCTCAGGTGGGCGGATGATGGTCAGATAGTGGGCGGCGTAGCGCTTGACGCTGCGCCGGGCCAGGTCGCCGTCGGCCGAACAACAGAGCGTGAGCCGGGGAGCGGTCTCGAACTCGTTCAAGGTTCGCCCGGCTCGGGCCGCGCCCTCGGTCAGCCACGACCGGTAGGTGTCGGCCAGTTCGGCCGACAGGAAACGGCCGCCGACCAGGGCGATGTCGGCCACCTCGCCGGCCAGGCGCATGACCTGGGGGCTGCGGGTGCCGATGGAGATGGGCACTGGGCGAGCGGCGGGGCGGATCAAACCCTCGCCACCGACCTCTCCCCCGGCCAGCAGAGTGCGAATATCGCCTACCGCCTGGCGAAGGGCCGCCACCGGTTTGGGGTAGTCGATGCCCAGTGGTTCCAGGCCGGCCCCCACCCCCAGTCCACAGAATGCCCGGCCGGGGGCAATGTCGTCGAGGGTGGCCAGGGCCCCGGCCAGCACCACCGGATGGCGGGTGTAGGGATTTGTGACCATGGCGCCCACCGCAATGCGGCTGGTGGCCTGAGCGCAAAGGGCCTGGAGCATGAAGCAGTCGGGCCAGTACACCACATCGGAGATGCCCAGCCGGGCGAAGCCAGCCTCCTCCACTAGTTGAGCCAGCCCCACCGCCTCGGCGGTGCTCATCCCCGGACTGATTTCCGCTTCGAGAGTGATGCTCACGGCGAGCGGGAATCCCGCACCCGCACCAGATCCGAGGAGTGGTCCGGGTCGGTAGACACTTCAACTAGCACCGGGCCCTCGGCGGACAGCGAGGAGGCCAGGGCGTCGGACAGCGCGCCGTCGTCGTCCACCCGGTGGCCGTCCATGGCGAAAGCCCGCGCCACGGCGGCAAAGTCGTGGTCGCCGATATCCACCGCGGTGCGGCGGTCCGGGCCTTGGAAGTCGTAGACGTTGCCCAGCATTCGGTTGTTGAGAACCAAGAACGTGACCGGCAGGCCGTACTCCACCGCGGTGGCCAGGTTGTGCAGCGACATCAGGAACCCGCCGTCGCCGCTGATCGACAGCACCCGTTCGCCGGGGTGAACCATGGCCGCGGCCAGCGCTGCAGGCGGGCCCCAGCCCATGCCCAAGTGTCCTCCGGGCAAGTGCAGCCGTCCGGGAGTGCGGGCCTCAAGGTAGTGATAGGCGAAGATCCGGTTGTTGCCCGCGTCCAGCGTGATCCGGCCGTCGGCCGGCCAAACCTCGTTGAGCACCTGCATTACCCGTTGGGGCGGCACCGGGCTGGCCGACTCATGCAGTACTGGAGGATTCTCGGCCCGGGACTTGATGTCGGCAAGATCAGCCCACCGGTCGTTGGCCAGGTCCTCATTGACGCCCACTTGGGGCACGAGCTCGGCCAACAGCGCGCCCAACTCGGCTTGCACCCCAAGTTCCACTGGGAAGCTCACCCCCAAATTGGCAGCCTCGATGTCGACCTGGACAATGCGCTGGCGGTCGGCGTCCAGCCAGGTGGGCGACTCCACTATCGTGTCGTGGGGATTGAGGCGAGAACCGAGCACCACCACTGCGTCGGCGCGGGCCAACAGCTCGAAGGCTCCCTGCCAGCCGAACGGGCTGAGCGGCCCGCCGGCCCACGGGTGGTCGTCGGCGATCACCCCCCGGGCCTTGGCGGTGGTCACCACCGGCGCAGCCGCCCGCCGGGCCAGGGCGTCCAACTGGTCGTAGACCCGCGCCTGGTGGATGCCGTTACCGGCCACAATCACCGGCCGTTGGGCCTCCGCCAGCAGCTCGGCCACCGCGGCTACCGCTGAGGGGTCGGGACGAGGAGGGGCGGCCGATGCCACCCGAGTCCGCCCGTACAGGCGGGGGTGGCGGGCCTCGTCGGTGCGCCGGAAGATGGCGTCGAGGCGGAACACCACCGCGGCCGGGCCGGGGCGGCCAGAAGTGGCGTGGTGGATGGCCAGCTCCACCGCGTGCACCGCCTCGTTCGGAGTGGTGGCCACACTCATGAACTTGGTCATCCCCGACAGGATGCGGGGCAGGTCCACCGACCCGTGGTCGCCGGTGGTGCCCTGGGTAGGGGCGTGCTGGGGGATGCCGTGGTCGGTCATCTCGGTGAGCACCAGCATGGGGGTGCCCGACAGGAAACCCTCCATGAGCCCAAATCCCCCGGAGGAGGCCGCGAACGGCCCCTGGCCGGTGAACACTCCAGGGCGGCCAGTGAGGCGGCCGTACATCTCAGCCATGACCGACGCCTGGTGCTCGTGGGCCGCCCGCACGCTCTCGATGCGGTCGGCCACCGCGCGCAGCCCGTCGAACACTTTGATGGAGTAGCCCCCCGGCACCCCGAACACATGGCTGATCCCCGCGTCGGCCAGCACCTCGGCGATGGCGATTCCTGCGGGGGTCCCGTCGCTCATCAGCCAGAAAGGAGATGCTTGGCCGTCATGCGCTGCCGATCCAGTGCCCGGCGTTCACGTCCAGCGAAGCCCCAGTAATGGGCAGCGCCAGGTCGGACGCCAAGAACAGGACCGAACCGGCAATCTCATCGGCGTCGGGTAGGTACTTGAGCGCGGTCTCACCGGCGGTTTCGTCGTAAACCACCTGGTAGTCCACTCCCCGAGCATCGGCTTGGCCCTGAAGGAAGTTGCGGACCGCGTCGGCAAATATGTAGCCGGGCAGAACACTGTTCACCCGGATGCCGTCGGGGCCCAGCTCCTTCGCCATGATCTTGGTGATGTTCTCCAACGCGGCCTTGGAGCTGCTGTAGGCCCCCCAACCGGCTTGGCGGATGCGGATCGACATGGTGTTGACGAAGATGACCCGCCCGGCCCCCGAGTCCCGCAGGGCGGGGATGCAAGCCCGGGTCATGTTCAACGATCCGAAGAAGTTCACGTCGAAGACGTTCCGCCAGCGGTCCAAGTCAGCGTCCTCAACGTTGATGACGGGGAAGCCGTCGTTGAAGGCGTTGTTCACGCAAATGTCCAGCCGTCCCAGCTTCTCCACTGCGGTTTCGGCCAGCGCCTGGCACTGAGCGGGGTCGGTGATGTCGGTGGACTGCCACACCGTGCGGCGGCCCATGGCCTCGATCTCGGCGGCCAGCGGTTCCATCACCTCGGTACGGCGGGCACCCATCACGATGTCGGCCCCCTCTTGGGCGAATAGCCGGGCGATCTCGATGCCCAGGCCGGGCCCAATGCCCGACACCAGCGCCACCCGTCCAGCCAGCATCTCGCCCATCGCTCTCCTCCGTTCCCGGCAGTGCGGGGCCGGGCTTGTCCCGGCCTCGCGGTGTGCGTCCTAGCTTCGCGCACCTCGCACTCGACTCCCCTGCTGAGGAGGGCCGCTGGTACTTTCGTCGGGCGGGGACAGGATGAGCACGGCATTCGGAATCGACATAGGAGGCAGCGGCATGAAGGCCGCGCCGGTGGATCTCAGCACTGGCCAACTGGCCGACAAGCGATTCCGCTTACCCACCCCGCAGCCGGGCACACCTGATCAGGTGACCGAAGTCGTGCATGAGTTGGTGGGCCATTTCGGCTGGAACGGTCCGGTGGGATGCGCTTTTCCCGCGCCCATCACCAACGGCACCGTGAAATGGGTGGCCCATTTGGACGACTCCTGGGCCGGGGTCGACATCTCGGGGACGATGAGCGAACGGATCGGCGCGCCGGTGACGATCATCAACGATGCCGACGCCGCGGGGATTGCCGAGATGAGCCATGGTGCCGGCGTAGGCCGGATGGGCACGGTGTGCTTCACCGCCTTCGGCACCGGCATAGGCAGTTCGGTGTTCGTAAACGGGAATCTGGTGCCCAACACCGAGTTCGGCCATCTATACCTGGCCGGACACGACAGCGATGTGGAGGTGTGGACCGCGGCCAAGGTTCGCAAACGGGAGAATCTGGACTGGCCGACTTGGGTAGGGCGGGTTCGGGAGTACCTGGAACACCTCGAGAGAATCATCTCGCCCGGCCTTTTCATCCTGGGCGGCGGCATCAGCAAGGACTTCGACCAGTGGGGCCCGCTGTTGGGCATTGACACCGAAGTGGTTGTCGCCCAGATGCGCAACAACGCGGGGATCGTTGGCGCCGCCATGGCGACGGTGGGCTGGAACGCCGCGAAATCGGAACCGAGCTGATCTTGAAGGCCAGTTAGAAGGCCTCCCGCACCTCCATGCTGAACTGGTACGCCCACCTGGTCACCCGCTCGCCATGGCGCACCATCGCGGTGGTGGCGCTCATCACCGTCGCCATGCTGCCGGGGGTGGCGCTGACCACCGAAGAACCCGATGCGATGGGGTCGTTCGTGCCCGCGGGAAGCGACCTTGCTCGGGCGGTAACCGAGTTGGAAGACCGATTTCCCGAATCGGGTGCATTCACCAGCGCGCAGATCGTGGCTCGAGGCGACGTCACCTCTCCCGACGTCATTCGGGAACTCATCGCCCGCTCGGAGATGGCCCTGGCTCATCCCGAGGTCGCGCCCTTCGTTCCCCAAGACGGACAACCAGTAGTCCGGAGCTATGCCCACTTGATAGTGGCTCTGTCCGGCGTGCCCCCAGCCCAACTCACCGCTGAGGATGTAGCTCGGGCGTTGGCCGTCGATCCGGCCGATGATCCCCGAGCGGCCCGGTTCGAACAGCTGCTCGGCGATAACGCCGGCTTGGGCCAGGTCAGGCTTCAGCAGATCGACCTTCCCGATTTGGACTGGTTCGACGCCCTCTTGGCAGTCAACGACGTGATCCAGGCAGGCGATTACGGGCCCGACGCCTCGGCCCGCACCCTGTCCAACGCCCGATTCCAAGAGGGGGCCCAGCAGGCGCTGACCGACAGCGGGTTCTTGTTCCCCCTGGCGCTGGTGGTGATGGTGATCGTGCTGGCTGCCCTGTTCCGCTCCCCGGCCGACACCGCAGTCACCATCATCGGCGTGATTCTGACCGCTCTGTGGCAGATCGGCCTGTCGGGCTACCTCGGCCCTGATGGCTTGGACAAGATCAACGGCATCACGCCCATTAGCATCATCGTGCCTGTTCTCCTGGTGGGGCTGACGGTGGACTATTCGCTCCAGATCGTGTCTCGTCGCCGCGAAGAGCGGGATGCCGACCCGCGCCGGGCCACCAGCCGGGCAGTGTCGATCACCGGCGCGGCCATCGGCTTGGGGGCGCTGACCACCGCCCTCAGCTTCTTGACCAACCTGGCCAGCCCCCTGTCTCCCATCCGGGACTTCGGGATACTGGCGGCCTGCGGCATCATAGCCGGGTTCTTCATAATGACCTCTCTGGTGCCTGCGGTAAGGATGCTGGGCGACCGCCGGCGGTTGTTCCGAGGCCAGCCGCTGAGGACCCGTCAAGTAATCGACTCGATACCGGGCGTGCGCCGCTTGCTGGTGCCGACCGTGGTCCGTTGCGCCCGTCATCCCAAGCTCACGCTCTTGGCCGTGGCCGCGCTGGCCGGTGCGGCGGTGGCGGGAGGCATCAACGTGAACACCGAGTTCAAGGAAGACGAATTCTTGCCCGAGGACTCCGAGGTGGTGCAAGACATCCGGTTGGCCCGCGATGAGGTGGGCGGGCTGAGCACCACGATCACCGGAGTGGTCATCACCGACCTCGATGACCCGGCAGCGGCTCGAGCCCTGGTGGCGTTGGACGACCGGCTGCGAGGCCCGGGGCCCGGGTCAGGCGGGTCGGCACCTTCGGGGCTGGAGCAGCCCGAACATGTGCTCGGCGTGGGCGGCAGCACGCTGGTATCGCTGGCCGCCGAAACGGTGCCCAACTCCCGAGCGATGCTCACCCAGGGGTCATCCGATGAGTTGGCTGAGCTGTACCGCCAGGTGTCGGAGGCCGCCCCCGATGACTTTGCCAAAGTCGCCTCGCTTGCCGATTCGTCGGGGAATGACGTGACCGTCATCCCGATTCAGGCCTATTTCGGGAGCGACAGCGACGCCCGCGATCTCTACAACGCGTCTGGCGACCTCTGGGCAGATGAGGCGCCCGGAACTTTCACAGTGACGGGGGCCCAGATCAACCCAGGGGTAACCACCAACGCGGTGGCCCGCAGCCAGACCACCGCCACGTTCATCACCGTGCTGACCGCACTCGCCCTTCTCACGGTGTACTTCTGGCGAGCCCACCGCCGCCCGCTGCTGGGGGTGATCACCGTGGCCCCCATCGTGGTGGTGCTCATGCTGCTGCTGGGGCTGATGTGGGTGCTGGGCATCAATTACAACGCTCTGACCGCCCTGTTGACGTCGCTCACCATCGGCATTGGCGTGGACTACACCATCCACTTCGCCCACCGGTATCTGCATGAGCGCGAGCAGGGGGCGCCGATCACCGAGGCTCTGACAACCACGGCCAACAGCGTGGGCGGGGCGCTGTTCGGTTCGGCCACCACCACGGCACTGGGTTTCATCGTGCTGGCTTTCGCCCCGCTGCTGGTGGTGAGCCAATTGGGGATTCTGATTGCCATCACCGGGATCTTGTCGATGCTGGCCGCGGCGATCATCCTCCCCTGTCTGCTGGTGCTGGCCGACCGCCGCATCCAGCCCGTATAGGGTCCAGGCGTGTCTTTTGCTGTTGACGGCTCAGTTGCGGTGGTTACCGGGGCCACTCGGGGCATCGGCCGCCAGATTGCCTTCTTGCTGGGACGGGCCGGCGCCCGGTTGGTGGTGGTGGGCCGCACCGGGACCGACGACCCTGATGCCGTGCTGCCCGGATCACTGCCCGAGGTGGTTGCCGCGCTAGGCGAAGAGGGAATCGAGGCCCGCAGCGTGCAGGCCAACCTGACCTCGCCCGACGACACCGCCCGCATCGTGGACCGCACCTTGGAGTGGTACGGGGGCTGCGACATCCTGGTGAACAACGCGGGCTACACCTCCAACGGCCCGATCATCGACGTTCCCTCGTCACGATGGGAGCGGGCCTTTCGGGTGCAAGTGGTTGGACCGTTGCAGCTCTGCCAGGGGCTGGTGCCGGGGATGCTGGAGCGGGGATCGGGCCGGGTGCTCAGCGTGAGTTCGGGGTCGGCCACCGCCATCAGCCCCAACCTGTCGCTCTACTCCACCTCCAAACAGGCCATGGAGCGGTGGAACGCCTCTATGCACCTGGAGTTGGGAGGCCGGGGGGTGGCCTTCAACGTGCTGCGGGTGGACCACATCGTGTCCACCGAGGGGTGGTGGCACGTCTACAACACCCAAGGCGCGGAGATGGCCACCGGCGGCGCCGGGCTCGAGACCCTAAAGACCCCGGAATACACCGCAGAATGCGCCGACTGGATGATCCGCCAGCCCGACGACTGGAGCGGCCACGTCGTCGGTTTCGACGACATCGCCGCCCTCGGCGGCCCCTGATCCTGCCAGCCCTCCTCTGCTAGTAGCGGTTCCGGGATTCGATGAACAGGCTGGCGTTGCTCAGGGCGCACAGTCCAGTCTCGTCGAACAGCCGGGCTCGGGATTGGCCGATGCCGTCGGGGTTGGCCCAGGTCTCGGCATCGATCCCGATGTGTTCGCTGGTGGGATAGCGCACCACGTGGATGGTCAGATCGGTGTTGATGGACACGTATTGATCGAAGGGCAAGAAAGCCCCCAATCCGCTGGTGAAGTCGGCCATGGCCATAAGATTGACCAGCGGCGATGTCTCTTCGCCCCTCACAAATGGCACCAACAGGCGAACCCAGGTCTTGCTGGGGGTTCCTCCCCGGTTGCTGCCGACCACCCGGTCGAACTCCACCACGTGGGGAAAGCCCTCGGGCATCGGCGCCCGGGGATTGAGCCCCAAAGGCCGTCCGGCGCTGCCGGGCGGAGGGGGCAGCGGAGCATCGGGCTGGCGGTCGGGGAAGGTCTCGATTTCAGCTCCAGTACGAACCGACACAGCCACCGCAGAAGCCACCAGCAGGTCGCCATCGTGCAGTTCGGCTCGAACGGTTTGGATCCGCTTGCCGGTGCGGAGCACCTCAGTGGAGATGGTCAGCGGCTTTAGCGGAACACGTCGGAGCATGTCCAGGGTGAAGCGGGCCACTCGCATGGGCACCGGCGTCGACACCTGCTCCACCGCCCGAGCCAGTACTCCGGCCACCGCACCGCCGTGCTGGACACCGGGATCCCATGGCCCCTGGGCGTTGATGGAGGGGACGACGGTGTCCCCGTCTAAGTGGAAAATGGCATCGTCGCCCACGAAGACTGCAAGGTAGTACCGTCCCGCCAGGAGACACGAGACGAACAGAGGAGACACCGGTGAAGCTCTGGGACGAAACAATCGAGGGTTTCCGCCCCGAGGCACAGAAAATGCTGGCTGGTCTTGCCGAGGCCTTTCCCGCAGCCCAATTCGGGCGCGACCTCCCCGACGACCCCGTGGCCCGAGCCCAGATCCAGCGCCAGAACATTTTGGCTGTCGAACCCGAGCCGTCGCCCATGGCCGTGGAGTCGACTATCCCGGGCCCGGCTGGCGACATCCCCGTACGGTTGTTCGTGCCCGAGGAACCCAAAGCCATGTTCCTGCACATCCACGGCGGCGCCTGGATTATGGGCCGTCCCCAAATGAGCGAACCAAGAAATGAGTACCTGGCCACACACCTCGGGCTGGCCGTTTTGTCGGTGGACTACCGGCTGGCCCCCGAGCACCCCTACCCCGCCGGGCCCGACGACTGCGAGGCGGCCGCAGCCTGGATGTTGGAGCACGGCCCCGAGCGCTGGGGCACCGACCAGATGTTCATCGGCGGCGAGTCGGCCGGAGGGCAACTCGCCGCAGCCACGCTGTTGCGAGTGCGGGACCGCCTCGGCGCCATCGACCGGGTCCTCGGCGCCAACCTGGTTTTCGGCTGCTACGACCTGCGGGGCACCCCGTCGGCCTTCGGAAACGGCGGCAATCCAGACGTGATATACCCGGAGGGGCTTCAGTTCAATATCGAGTCGTTCACGCCGGGCATGTCCGATGCCGAGCGGCGCGACCCCGACGTGTCGCCTCTGTTCGCCGACTTGTCTGGTCTGCCCCCTTGTCTGGTGTCGGTGGGCACATTTGACCACTTGGCCGACGACTCCTATTTCTTCGCCGTCCGGATGGCCGCTGCCGAGTCACCGGTAGAGCTTGCCGTCTACCCCGACTCCCCCCACGGTTTCATGAACTTCCCTTCCGAGATGACCAAAGCCCACGCCAAACGCATGGACACCTGGATCGCATCGCTGATGCCCTGAGGCCGCTCAGCAGTCCAAGTTCACTCTGCCCGACGACACGAGACGAAACAGACAGGAGATACCGATGAAGCTCTGGAACGACACGATCGACGGATATCGCCCGGAGGCCCTGGACTTGTTGGAGTACCTGCACTACACCGGCGACGACGACGCCGACCTGCCCGACGACCCGGTGGCCCGGACCCAGATCATGCGGCAGAACTTGCTGGCCTTTGAGCCCGAACCGTCGTCGATGGCCGTCGAGTCGACCATTCCGGGACCGGCCGGAGAGATCCCGGTGAGGATGTTTGTGCCCGACGAGCCCAAGGCCATGTTCCTGCACATCCACGGCGGCGGCTGGATACTGGGGCGGCCTAACATGTCCGACCCGGGCAATGAGGACATGGCCCAGCGCCACGGGCTGGCCGTTTTATCGGTGGACTACCGGCTGGCCCCCGAGCACCCCTACCCCGCCGGACCCGACGACTGCGAGGCAGCCGCGGTCTGGCTGCTGGAGCACGGCCCCGAGCGCTGGGGCACCGACAATATGTTCATCGGGGGCGAGTCGGCCGGCGGGCATCTGGCGGCGGCCACCCTGCTGCGGGTGCGGGACCGCCTCGGCGCCATCGACCGGGTGCTGGGCGCCAACCTCGTGTTCGGCTGGTACGACCTGCGGGGCACCCCGTCGATCTTCGGTAACGGCGGCAACCCCGACATGCTGAGCCCGCCAGGGCTGCAGTTCATGATCGAGTCGTTCACCCCGGGAATGTCCGATGCCGAGCGCCGCGACCCCGACGTGTCACCCCTGTTCGCCGACCTTTCGGGCCTGCCTTCTTGTTTGGTATCGGTGGGCACCTACGACCACCTGCTGGACGACTCCCTGTTCTTCGCCACCCGATTGGCTGCGGCAGAGTCGCCGGTGGAGCTGGCCGTCTACCCCGACTCCCCCCACGGCTTCATGGCTCTCCCCTCCGAGATGACCAAAGCCCACGCCGCCCGCCTCAACGCCTGGATCGCCTCTCTGATGCCCTAGCGATACGTCCGATCAGTCGTCAAAATCCTCTTGGTCCAGCACCATGTCCCAGCGGTCGTCGCAGTCCGAACAGCGGTAGGCCACCGCGTCGCCGGGCTCAGGCGGGTCGTCCTCGGGCCAGTGCGTGATCCGATGGCACACCCCTCCGCAGTCCACACACATAATCTGATCGGCAATCACTGTCCCCAGTCTGCCACTAGGGGATCGGAAGCTCACCCCTGGCGCAGTTGCTCCCATTCGTCGAGGAGGCTGGAGTCGGTGTGGCGGAGGAGGGCGTGGAGCTCGGCTGTGAGGCTGGCGAGGGCGTCGTTGACAGCAGCCGCGGGAACGGTCTGGACCAGGGCCTTGTAGCAGTCGGATAGATAGCGCAGCAGCGCGCCCTCGGAGCGCTTGATGCCGAAGCGGGAGACGTACTGGTTGAAGGTGTCTCCGACCTCCATGAGATCGCGGGCCACCGACTTTGGACTGGGACGGTCGCGGCCCACCCAGGGGTGGTAGCGGGCGAACACCGCAAAAGCCGGTTCGATGAATTCGGCCTCAGGGCGGGGCCAGGTGACCTCCGACAGCCGCTCGAGGCGCTCCTCGTAGGGCACTCGCTCGGCCTTGAGCTGGGCCATGAGGTCGTCACGGGCCTTGTCCCGCTGGGCCAGCAGCACCACCGTCGGGTCTTCCAGCACCGACTCCACCACGCTGAGCGCCTGCCAGTGATAGTCGGACGCTTCCCTGTCGAGCGCTTCCAGCGCCTCCACCGCGAACAGCCCGAGCGGCTGGTTCAGCCGGAACTCGTCTTGCAGATCGAGATTTACCCGCACCGGGCGGCCCTGCCTGTCGGGCTCGTCGAGCACCTCCACGATCCCGGCGTCGATCAGCGACCGGAATACCCCGACAGCTCGACGGATGTGGACCCGCTGGCGGGATCGGGGCTCGTGGTTGTCGGTCAGGAGGCGCTTCATGGCCGTACAGCCATCGCCGGACCGGTCCAGAACGTTGAGCATCATGGAATGGCTCACCGCGAAGCTGGAATCCAGGGTCTCGGGTCGGCCGTGCCAAAGTCGCTTCAGCGTGTCGCCGTCGTAGTGGGCGTAGTTGTGCTCGGGCGGCTTCTTCTTTTTCAGTTTGCGCCGCTTGACCGGGTCGGAAGCGGCCTTGGCCTCGGCCCGGCGATTCTCGATCACGTGCTCGGGAGCCTGCACCCAAACACTGCCCTCTTCGTCGAATCCCCGCCGCCCAGCCCGGCCGGCGATCTGCTGGAAGTCCCGCACCGAGAGAAGCCGGGTGCGACGGCCGTCGTATTTGTACAGGCGGGTGAACAGCACGGTTCGGATGGGCACGTTCACCCCCACCCCCAATGTGTCGGTGCCGCAGATCAGCTTCAGATGCCCCTGTTGGGCCAGCTTTTCCACCAGCAGCCGGTACTTGGGCAACAACCCGGCATGGTGTACCCCCACCCCGGCCAGAACGAAGCGGCGCAGGTCCTTGCCGAACGGGGTGTCGAAGCGAAAGCCGCCGATCGCCTCCTTCACATCCGCCTTGGCGTGGGTCCCGAGCACGTCGAGGCTGGTGAGGCTCTGAGCCTGGGCGGTGGCCTCCCGCTGGGTGAAATGGACGATGTAAACCGGCGCCCTGTCGGTGGCCAGCAACTCGGCGATAGACACGTGCAGCGCCGACTCCCGGTACTCCACGTCAAGGGGAACGGGCCGCTGGGCTGAGGCCACCAGCGCGCTGGCGCGTTCATTGCGCGCGCTCAAGTCCTGGCGCAGGGCAGTGGTATCGCCCAAGGTGGCCGACATCAACAGGAACTGAGGCCGGTTCAGCTCCAGCAGCGGCACCTGCCAGGCCCAGCCCCGGTCCCGGTCGCCGTAGTAGTGGAATTCGTCCATCACCACCAGGTCGACGTCGGCCTTGCCTCCTTCATGCAACGCTCGCAGCGCCAGAATCTCCGCGGTGCAAGCGATCACCGGGGCGTTGGCATTCACGGCCGCGTCCCCGGTGACCATTCCCACCCGCTCAGCCCCGAACGCGGCGACCAGCTCGAAGAATTTCTCGCTGACCAACGCCTTGATCGGCGCGGTGTACACCGTCCGCCGCCCCTGGGCCAGCGCGGCGAACGCCCCGGCCAGCGCCACCAGCGACTTTCCCGATCCGGTCGGCGTGGCCAGCACCACATTGTCACCGGCCAGCAGACGCAGTACCGCCTCCTCTTGGTGGGGGTACAGCTCCAACCCGGCCGCGTCCGCCCAATCGCAGAAAGCACCCAGCAGTTCATCGGGATCGCCCGCATCGGGCATGAAGTCTCCGAGGGCGGGCGGGACAGACATGGCGATGCCAGGCTAGGGGTGGACGAGGCGTGGAAGGCTACAGAGGATGAAGTTCGGGCTATATCTCATCGGGAGCGCAACGGGGACAGCGGGACCTCCGGCGGCGCCGATCGCCGATCCGGAGTTCTTGGCTGGCTTTGCCCGCCACGCCGAGGCGGCGGGGTGCGACTCTTTGTTCTTCGCCGACCACATCGTGTTCCCCGCGGTCAAACGGGCGCCGTACCCCTACGCCGAATCGGGGGCCTACCCGTGGGATAACGAGCACACCCAGCTCCCTGAGCCGCTGGCGCTCATGGCCTTTCTAGCTGGGATCACCGACTCGCTGCGGTTCGGCACCGCAGTACTGGTGCTGCCCCAGCGCCATCCCATGCTGTTGGCCAAGCAGCTGGCCACCATCGACGTGCTGTCGGGAGGCCGGGCCGAACTCGGAATCGGAGCGGGATGGCTGGCCGATGAATTCGACGCTTTGGGCTACTCATTCGCCGACCGGGGCGCCCGCACCAACGAGTACATCGACGTCATGCGAGAGCTGTGGGCCAACCCGGTGGCCAGCTTTGCCGGACCGACCGTTGCCTTCGACCACATCCAGCTCACCACCCTCCCCCGTCAAACCGGCGGCATCCCCATCATCGTGGGGGGCCATTCCCCACCGGCGCTGCGCCGAGCCGGACAGCGAGGCGACGCGTTCCTCCCCGCCTTCTCGGCCTCGCAGAACCGAGGTCGCTGGCCCGCGATGTGGGCCGAGGTGCAGCGCTGGGCCGCCGACGCGGGACGAGCCGATGCCTGTGAGCTCCAGGGATTCGGCGCAACCCTCGATGACGCCCGATTCCTGGCCGACTTGGGGGCAACCCGCATGATCTACAGCACCCACGACCCCGATTTGAACTCTGCCGTGGCCACTTTGGACCGCTTTGCCGCTGAGGTAATCGACCGATTTTGACCGTGGTCGCAGTGGCGATGCCCGGTCGTGACCGCGTCGCTTACCCCCTGCCAAGTGGGCGAAACAACAGTCTCTGCAACCTCGAGGTCTCGTCTGGGTCGAACACCACTCTCAGGGACGGTTCTGGGGTAACGCCCGACACCAGCCGCCCATAGACGCGGGGCCCTTCGTCGAGTACGACGTCGACGATCGTGTAGGGCAGGTCCGAGGCTGGCGTGGCGGTTCGGTGCACGGTCGCCCACGAGTAGACCGATCCGTATCCCCTCGCCAGGTGCTCAGTCCAGTCGGTTGTCCCGCATTCGGGGCATCTCGTGATCACCGGAATCCAGCAGTGGTCCTCGGGGTGACAGCGGGCCACGACCAGCCGGCCAGAAGCAAGCTCTTGGGACCAGTATCCGCCAGCCAGCGGGAGGCCCTTTTTGCCTTCTCCGGGGAAGGATGGGCCTCGCGGGGACTTCACCAGCGCCCCAGAACCATGGCTGAGCCGTCCATCATGGCTCCTGATGTTACGACGCATGTCTCGGGCTGCTGGGCCGGGGCGGTGGCGCCGCGGCCCTGCAACTGGAGCACGCCCTCAGCAACCGTGTTCATGCCGTGCAGGTACCCCTCGCTCAACAGCCCACCGTTGGTGTTCACCGGCAGCCGTCCGCCGTAGCCGGTTTGACCGGATCTAATCATTTCGAGTGCGCCGCCGCGTTCGGCCAGCCGAAGACCCTCGAGGCCGATCGCGACGCTGCTGCTGAAGCAGTCGTAGATCTGAGCCATGTCAACCTCGTCGGGCGAGAGCCCTGCCTGCTTCCACAGGTCCTCGGCAAGGATCGAGGTGTAATTGCGAGACAGATCGCTCCACAACGACGAGTCCCCTGGGTCGAGACCGCTGCGGTGTCCGGCGGCGTACCCACCAGAGAGGATGCGGATAGGCAGTTGGCGAAGATCGCGGGCCTGATTCCGCCGCGAGACCAGCACTGCGCATGCGCCGTCGACCTCGATCGTGCAGTCCACGAACCTGAACGGCTCTACCAAAACCGGGGACTCCAGGTAGTCGTCGTAGGTGAGCGGATCCCGAACCATCGCCCTGGCGTTGTGCTGTGCGTAGGCGCGTTGGGCAATCGGCACGGCGCTGAGCTCTTCGTCGGCCTGGCTGGTCTCGATGAGATAGCGCCTCGCCCACAGTGCGATGAACTGGGCGTATGCGTCGAAGCCAAGGGAGTAGCGGTGGTCGGCGGCTTCCCCGGGCGAACGGGCCTGGCCCACCCTTGACCCGCTCCGCCCGTTCAAGGCACGGTAGATCAGCACGTTATTGGCGGCGCCTGACGCAATCGCCATGGCGGAATTCAAGACCAGATAGCAGGGGGCCTGGCCGCCCATTGAGGCATCGAGCGACCACGACAGGCCGTCGAGCCCAAGATCGGTGGCGACTGCCTGGGCCGGGACCGAGTCGGCGGCAAAGCTGAAAGTCGCGATCCCGTCGACTTCCGATGCGGGCAGGCCGGCATCGTCGAGGGCGCCAGCGCAGGCGGAGGTGGCGAGCTCAAGCACCGACGTGCCCGACCGCCGCGATATCGGCGTGTATCCCACGCCGGTGATCGCCACGGCATCGAGAACGCTCTGTTGAATCACGACGAGCCCTGAGCATCCACGATGCTTCTGACCAACTCAAACTTCTGAACCTTGCCGGTGAGCGTCATGGGAAGGCTGTCGATCCTGACGAATCGCTCGGGAAGCTTGTACGCTGCGGCCCCCAAGCTCTTCATGTGGGAGACCAATGCGTCCAGCGTCAGATGGTCGTCGGGCGTGACCACACAGGCACACGCAATCTCGCCGAGCCTGTCGTCGGGCAGACCAACCACTGCGACCTGCTCGACCGCCGGCAACTGAAGAAGCATCTCCTCGATCTCGCGCGGCGCGATGTTGAGCCCGCCCCGGATGATGATCTCCTTTTTGCGACCCACCACGGTGAGATAGCCGTCGGCGTCCAAGACGCCCAGGTCGCCAGACCGGACCCACCCGTCGGCGCCGAACGTGGAAGCCACTCGGGCCGGATCGTCGAAGAAACCGACACAGGTGTTCGGCCCCCGCACCAGGATCTCCCCCTCGATCCCAATCGCCGCCTCCCCATCGTCGCCCACCACCATCACCTCAACACCGTCCACAACGCAACCGTCGGTGTTGTGGCGCTTGTGGGCAGGACTGCCCGGGGGATTCCACGTGGCAACCAGAACCTCCGTCGAGCCATAGAGCCGAAGCACGTCCACGCCAACTTGGCCCGCAGACACAACTACCTCGGGAGGAACGGTGGCCCCACCCGAACCGAACAACCTCAATGACGACAGATCCGAGCCATCGGCGGCAGCCTGAGCAACCAGGTCAGAAGCGAACGTCGTCGCGGCAAGCGAGTAACTGCACTGGTGGGCCTCAATCAGCCTGCCCGCCACCCCGGGATCCCAGCGGTCCTGAAGCACCAGCGTGAGGCCGTGATACACCGACATACGGACCCCGTAGTTGAACCCGGTGGAATGGCCGATCGGCGACGGCATCCAAACCACGTCCGACTCAGTCAGCCCCAGCGACGACGCCGCAGCCCGCATGCTGAAGTTGGCCGTTTGCTCAGTGTGCATAACCGCCTTGGGAGCAGCCTCGGTACCCGAGGTGAAGATCAACTCCGAGACATCACCGGCCTCGAGATCATCTGCGCCGCCTACCGCCGACGTCCCGTCCAGCCATCGCCTGAACCCACCGGGATCCGCCGTCGGATCAGGAACGACGACGGTGTGGTCCAGGCTCCCGACATCTTGGCGAAGTCTCACAGCGAGAGCAGCGTGGTCGAAGCCGCGATACATGTCCGGGGCGAAGAGGACCGTCACGCCCCCGGTGTTCATCACGTGTTCCAGCTCGCGGTACCGATAGACAGGCAGAACAGGATTCAAGACACCGCCAGCACGCAAAATGCCCAAATCGATGGCCACGGTCTCGTACCAGTTCGGAAGCTGGACGGTTGCGACGTTTCCCCGCTGAAAGCCGGCCTGACGAAGGATGCCAGCCACCTTCGACGCGTCGGCATCAAGCTGCGCGAACGTATGGACTCGATTGCCTTCAAGGTCGACCACAGCCGCCTTGTCAGGGTGCTCGGCTGCAGCGGCCGACAGCCGTCCAGACAGATGTGTGTCGTCCCACCGGCCATCGGCGAGATACTCAGCCCGCCTCTCAGGTGAGGTGACGACATCGCGGAGGACGCTCACAACGAGCGACTGTACCGGCCTGTGACTGCGACCGCCGGGGGCAGTCACCCTCTTTCACGATTGTAAAGGGGTGCTAGGCTGCTGCTGCTCGCTGCGCTGCGAGCCCAAAACCAACCCCAATTCCCAGGCTCCAGGTGACGTAGTGGCCCGGCACGAGAATGCAACCGAATCGTCACTCGCCCCGGACGCACCGCTGGCATTGGAACGCGTTTCGATCGCAGGCGCGTCGATCGCAATCATCACACTGTCAAGACCTGAGGCTCGCAACCCGCTGGACGCTGCGACAGTGAAGTCCATGCGTTCCCTGCTGGAGGGGTTTGTGGACACGGCAGACGTCGAGTCAGTGATAATCACGGGTAGCGGTGACTCCTTCTCCGCCGGTGGCGACTTGAAGGCGTATCAGACGCTCTTTTGCGACCCCGAGGCGTTCTCAGCTTTCCTCGTCGACTTCGAGGCTGTCTGCGACGTGCTCGAACGTTCAGGGCTGATCAGCGTGGCAATGATCAACGGGACATGCGTCGCGGGCGGGTTAGAACTCGCCCTTGCGTGCGACGTGATCACGATCGCAGATGACGCTCAAATCGGCGATGGACATCTGAACTTCTCTCAGCTTCCGGGCGCCGGTTCGAGCCAACGGCTGGTTCGAGCGATTGGGGCCCAGCGGGCGAAGTACTGGATGCTAAGCGGCCGCTTGTTCGAACCGGCCGAGGCTGTCGATGCCGGACTGGCGCTCCTGCTCTCACCACAGTCCGAATTGCGGACCAGGACTCTGGAGATCGTAACGGACCTTTGTCGAACCAGCCCCTTGGCGCGCCAACGCATGAAAGAACTCGTCTCGTATGCTCACAGATCATTGCTTCAAGATGGCCTCGCTGAGGAGCAGCGGGTAGCGGTCGAGTATGCGGCGACGTCACACGACGCAACGGAGGGCCTCAACGCATTCGCAGAACGTCGACAGCCCAAATACAAGGGTCGATGATCTGCTAGGAAAACGCGGGATTGCTCGCGGAATGCAACACGTTCTGTGCCAAAACTACAGATTTCACGTTGGTTTCGTGATTTTTTGAGAAATTTCTTTTACACAGGCTGTACCTCGCCTCCATCGGTCAAGTCCGGACCAAATGCCCAGGTCAAACGGTCTCCCTTGGGCCATCCACAAGGAGATTTCCACAGGTTGATGTGACGCAAACCCATCTTTCCTCTCCCCAAGGCCGCCTAGGTGGGAATTATTTGAGAGTTTCGCTCGCGAAAATGCTCGCTCCATTTCCGCCAGTGCCGTGATTCGCGGCCCCGGCGGAGCACAGAGGAAGGAGCAAACTCATGAACCACACTGTGGAAAACCTTGTCGGCCCGGCCGACGCCTGCCAGATGCTTGGCATCGACCATCACGGCCTGCTGCGAAGCATCAACGACGGTATGGTGCCCGCCTATCGAATCGGCGGAGCCGTCAGGTTCCGCCCCTCAGAGCTGCGCCATCCCGCTCTGTCCGGCCTGGCCGAGTTCTATCGCTCGCGCCGCGGTCATTTCGCCGCCTAACCCCACCCCCAAGCCCTCTGCCCCCGACTGCGTCCCACCCCCACGCGGTCGGGGGCGGACGGGGGTCTTGGCCGTTAGGGAAGCACAGTCTCAGTGTCGCGACCGGACCGCAGAACGGTTCCTGGGGTGGCACCGGTCACCTGGCCGTCAACCACGATGTCGGTTCCGCCCACCAGCACTCGGTGGATGCCCTGGGCGCCGGCGAACAGGCGCATGCAGTCGCCGGGTAGATCGGTGCGGGCCTCGATGGGATCGGAGGCCACCGTGGCCGGATCGAACACCACCAGATCGGCATGCCAGCCCTCAGCCACCCGGCCCCGGCCCTTCAACCCGAACAGGCGGGCGGGCACGTCGCTCATCAGCCGCACCGCCTCAGCCAGCGGCAGCAGCCCCCGGTTGCGCACGATGTCGCCCAGGATGATGGTGAAGTAGCGGGTGCCGCACATTCGGTCGAGATGGGCGCCGGCGTCGGAACCGCCCACGATCACCCGGGGATCCCGCCAATGCTCGGCCCGATGAGCCCAACTTTCCGACGAGTCGTCGGCATTGATGGGCCACAGGTCGGTGCGCAGGTCGTCGGCCATCACAATGTCGCACAGCGTGTCGAACGGGTCCTGGCCCCGCTCCGCCGCGATGTCGCCCACTCGACGGCCGGTGAGCCCGTCGTTCTGCGGGGAATAGGTGGTGCCGATCTCCATGTTCTGCCACTGGGCCATGTGGTAGAAGCCGCCGCTGCCGGTCTGGGCCTGCTCGTTGAGCCACCGCCGCTTCTCCGGGTCGGCCAGCGCCGCCATCTTCTCTTCGTGGGGAAGGTTCATGGTGTCCTTCCACCCCGGCATGTTGTACAGCGGGCAGTAGGTGGCGAAGCACAGCTTCAACCCGCCGATGGTGGGCATCGACAACGCCACAATGCGCCCGCCCACCTCAGCAGCCGCATCGGCGGCACCGAGTTGGTGGTTGGTGCGGTCTTTGGCATCGGCGCTGACGGTGAGCACGTTCCAGTTCAGCGGCCGCTGGGCCCGGGCCGACATCTGGCTCATCAGCTCGATCTCCTCGTCGCTGAACATGCTGAGGCATCCAGAGGTGATGAACTCCAGCCAGGTCCCAGGATGGTCGGCCACCGCTCCAGCCAGCGTCAGCACCTCCTCGGTAGAGGAAAATCGACTGGGTACCGGTTCGTTGTCGCCGTCCCAATGGGTATGGGCTAACGACGTGGAGAACCCCATGCCGCCGGCGGCCAGCCCATCGTGTAGGGCCCGCACCATCTGGTCGAGTTGCTCAGGGCTGGCGGGCTGATTGGCGTCTGACCCCATCACGTAGCGGCGCAGGGCCGAGTGGCCCACCAGGAATCCGGCGTTGACCGCGGTGTTGCCGTCGAGGCTGTCCAAGAACTCCCCGAACGTCTCCCAGTCCCACGGCAGCCCCTGCTCCAGCGCCAAGAGGGGCATCCCCTCCACCATGGCCATCATCTCTTGCAGGTAGCGGGCGTCGTCGGGGTTCACCGGGGCCAGGGAGAACCCGCAATTGCCGCCCAGCACAGTGGTCACCCCGTGCATAGGCGACGGCGTGGCCGCCGGATCCCAGAAAAGTTGGGCGTCGTAGTGGGTGTGGGGATCGATGAAGCCCGGCGCCACGGCCAGCCCGTCGGCATCCACCGTCCGGGCCGCCGCCCCCTCCACCTGCCCTATCTCGACGATGCGCCCTTCAGCCACCGCCACATCAGCCACCACCGGCTCGGCTCCAGTCCCGTCCACAACCGCGCCGCCCCGAATCACCAAATCAAACATGCCCCCCACAGTAGGCGCGCCCCGTGACAAATCCCCTGACGAAATGGACCAACCGGCGCACCGGGTCTACCGGCACAGTCCTCAAATGGTCGTGGAACTAGACCTCTGACCGCAGCGCTAGGACAAAACATACATCAGATAATGGACAAAAATAGCATTAACGCTTGGACAAAAAGCGCATTAGCATAGATGCGATGCCTCCGCCGCTCATTCCAAGGCATGCCTTGGGCCTCATCACCGAGACGCTAGAAACCGCCAGGGTCGCGTTGCTACACGGCCCCCGGCAGGCGGGCAAGACCACCCTGGCCCGACTGGTCTGCGACCGCGTGGGCGGAACCTACGCCACCCTCGACAACCCCGCCCTGTTGAACGCCGCCTGCAGCGACCCCATGGGCTTCATCGATCAGCCAGAGCCATTGGTCATCGACGAGATACAGCGGGCCGGAGACCCACTGGTGACCGCGATCAAGCTGGCGGTCGACCTCGAACCCTCACCGGGCCGGTTCCTCATCACTGGGTCGGCAAACTTCTTGACCGTACCAACGCTGTCGGAATCGCTGGCGGGTCGCATGGGCATCGTCGAGCTATGGCCGCTCTCGCAGGGCGAGCTCATCCACAACCCCCCAGAGACGTTCATCCGCCAAGCGTTCGACACTCCCGAGGCACTTCGATCCGGACCGCCGGGCATTCACACACGCGACCAATACCTTGAGCTGGTCTGCGCCGGAGGCTACCCCGCCACCGCTGGCTTCACCCTTGCCCAAAAGCGCCGGTGGTTTCGTGACTACGTACACACGGTTGCCCAGCGCGACATCGTAGAGATGGGCGATATCCGCCGCGCTGACGCAATCGTCCCCATGCTGGAAACCGCCGCAGCCCTGTCGGGCCAGAACTTGAATGTGGCCCGATTGGCCCGCGGGGTTGGCCTCGACGTTCGAACCGCGGCCAATTACCTGGCATGGCTGTCCAACGTGTTCTTGGTCCACAGCGTGCCCATGTGGTCGCGCAACCTGTCGACCAAAGCAGCCAAGGCCAACAAGCTCTTCATCACCGACACCGGTCTTGCAGCCGCCCTCGCCGGCAAAGACCCCGCTGCGCTAGCCCACCCAGCTGATACTTCGGTCGGCCGGCTGGTAGAGACGTTCGCGGCCAACGAGGTCGCCAAGCAACTGACTTGGGACGACAGCGGAACCCGGCTCCACTACTACCGAGACCGAGGCGGCGCGGAGATTGACCTCATCCTGGAAGCCCCCGACGGGCGCATCGTGGCCATCGAAGTGAAAGCCGCAGTCTCCCCCGGCCCCGATGCCACTCGATGGCTCGTCTGGCTGCGAGACCGCCTAGACCGCTTCGGCAACGACTTCGTCCACGGCTTCGTCCTGCATACCGGACCCACCAGAATCAGCCTCGGCGACCGCCTCACCCTCCTGCCACTCGATGCCCTCTGGACTCCGGAGGAACCCGCGCCGACACCTTCGACAAACACTCCAAAAGGCCTGACCCTCGGCATGCAAGCCGAATGAGGCAAACGGCAGCGCCAGAGCCACCGGTAGAGTTGTCGAATGGTCGTGGAACTGGACCTCGGCCCTGACTGTGAAGCCGCACTGCTAGCCGCAGCCCAACAGTCAGGCCTGACCGTGGACGAGACGGTTCGCCTGGCCGTTGAAGCCTTCCTCGAACAGCAAGACTCAGAACTGTGGCGCACAGAGGCCAAGAGGAACATGGTCATCCACGCTGAGGCCCTGCGCCGCCTAGGAGAGTGATCGACGAGGTCGATCTCACGATGCCGGCGGGGCAATCACAACCTTTGTAAGAGCAGAAAGACCTTTGCTCTGGCCCCGGGTCTTCGATGGACCCTGGAGGGTAAAAATCATCCCGTGCTCGGGATGGCCCTCCTGTGGCCATCGAATGATGCCCTGCCCTTTGCTGCGAGCCTCTCCTGCCGTAATGGAAACGACGCCATACCGGTGGCATCATCGACATAGACCTCGCCTGGATTGGGCGGCACAGCGAGGCGAAGGGCTCAGCTTGTCAAAGCCAGCAGGGCCAGCGCTTGCTCGGTTTCTTGCCGATGCTCGGCGAGCGGCCCCTCGCTCTCAGCATCGCAGGCCCGCACATAGACGCTCACACCGCCTTCCGCCCCAACGTCCACCACCAGATCGACATCGCGACTCTCCCACTCCAGCAGCACGCCGCCCCCTACTGACGCCATCACCTGCGGAGACGGAATGCTCCTCCCCCACTCCACTAGGACATCGGCAGCCGCCTTCAGTGCTCCCGCACGCGGAGCCAGCGCCCCGTAACCGTCCCAGTCGTCATCAAGTTCGACCAAGGGCGATAGCAGCTCAATCACTACCTGTGGGATCTCCTTTTGATCAACGATCAAATTGATCAACGATCAAATCCCACCTCAAATCTTGGCCGCTCATTGCCCTAAAACCCTACCCGGCTTTCAATGGTTTTCCAATATCTTCATCTTTCCCACCGAGGCCGGGTCCCTCGCCCATCCATGCAGGATACCGAGAGCCCGCTGGCTGCAATTTTCATCAGCACAAAGAGAAACAGCCCCGACCGAAGTCGGGGCCGTCGGGCCGGGGCTGCTCACCCCGGCGGGGTTATCCCTATCCTAAATCCAGCAAAGGCTGAATGCCAGGTTGCACTACTCCTCCACCAAAGACCAGATTCGCTTTAGGGGGAGATCGGCGCGTATCTCTTCGCTGAGCCTCTCATAGTTGCGGAGGACAGCGTTGAGCAGGTCTTCGGCATCCCAGACACGGACACGGAAGAACTGATTTCGAAGCTCCTGTCGCGCCACTTTGTTGACTCCGCCCCACGCAACCAAGAGTGCTTGCTCGGCACCATGTGTGGTGAGCACTCCGTGGAGTTCGCGAACCACCTTCGCGTCAACCGGTGCAGGACTTGACTTCACCTGAACAATCAATCGAGGGCTATCCAACCCCAGTGGGCCTTGACCGGCGAAGATGTCGATCCCGCCGTCAGCGCCCGGAGATGCCTGCTGGGTAGAGAACCCTTCTGCAGATAGAACAGCTGCAACGAGTCTCTCCAAACCACGACCGGCGAATTCTTGGGCAACATACGCCTGAATCTGATCGCGTCCGATCCTCTCGAGGTCAAAGGTTGATTCGGCTGCGTCAGTCGCATCCGCGTCCTCCGCCTCCAACAACTCGACAGTTTCATCTCGAGCACCGGGATCCTCTCCGGTCTCCATGATCTTCTGAAGACGCCATGCTCCATCGTTGCGAGTGATCTGGCATACGGTCTGAGCCGCACCAAGTGAATACAGAAGGTCTTGCTTTACGGCTGTCCGTGGCACATCCGTGCGATGCCAATCGACCGAGATCACATGTCTCTTGCGGGCATCGTCATCTTCTCTGTACTTGTACCCGTCCGTTACGGTGCCCAGGGCGAATTGGGATGTCGTCTTCAGAGGAAGAACCACCAGATCACCGGACATAGCACGACGCATCGCCCATAGCTGACTGGCGTAGTTTGCCACGCTGGCGCTTGAGACATCGGGAAAGGACGTCCTGACGATTTCCTTCATTTCGTCGCGTGAAGCTAATTCGGTCAAGTCCGGAATCTCATTGAACCCGCCTCCGGTCGCGAATCCATTCTCAAGGGCAAAGTCCTCGCTCTCACCTCCCCTACCGGATCGAACCAACCAGGCTCTAAGCGTGTCAGTCATTGCCGGGTTCCTTCGCCCTACGGCAAGACAGTCTCGGTGTCGCGGCCTGATCTCAGGAGGGTGCCGGGGGTGGCGCCGGTGGGGTGGCCGGCGGTGATGATCTCGGTGCCGTTGACCAGCACGTGCTCCACGCCGATGGCGCTGGCGTAGAGGCGCTCGCAGCTTCCGGGGAGGTCGGTGCGCTCCACGATGGGGCCGGAGGCCACGGTGTCGGGGTTGAACACCACCAGGTCGGCGCAGTAGCCCTCGGCCACCCGGCCTCGGCCCTTCAGCCCGAACAGGCGGGCGGGCTCGTCGGTTAAGAGCCGCACGCACTCCTCCATCGACAAGAGTCCCCGGTCGCGCACTGCCTGGGCCAGCATCTCGGTGGGGAAGCGGGCGCCGCACATGCGGTCGAGGTGGGCGCCCGCGTCGGAGCCGCCCACCAGCACCCGCTGGTCCTGCCACAGATCGGCCCGCTCCTGCCAGGCCTCGTCGATGTCGTCGGACGACAGTGGCCACAGTGCAGTGCGCAGATCATCGGCCACCACTATGTCGAGCAGGGCATCGAACGGGTCAACCCCCCGCTCGGCGGCGATGTCGCCCACTTTGCGCCCGGTGAGCCCGGCGTTCTCCGGGGCGTAAGTGTCGCCGATCTCCATGTTGGCCCAAGTGGAGATGAACTGGAACGGTCCTTCGGAGCTGCGGGCCTGCTCATCCAGCCACTGCCGCACAGCGGGATCGGCCAGCTTGGCCTTCTTCTCGTCGTGGTCCAGATACAGCACGTCGCCCCAGTTGGGCAGCAGGTACAGGGCGCAATAGCTGGCGAAATTCATCTTCAGCCCGCCGATGGACGGCATCGACAGGGCCACGATGCGCCCCCCGGCCTCGGCGGCCACATCCGACGCCCTTAGCTGGTGCTGGGTGCGGTCCATCATCGTGGAAGCGTGAGAGAGCACGTTCCAGTTGAGCGACCGCTGGGCCCGCACCGACATCTGGGTCATCAGGTCGATCTCCTCGTCGGTGAAGAACGCATTGCAGCCGGTGATGATGAACTCCAGCCAGGTGCCGGGGTGGTCAGACACCGCGGCGCACAAGGCCAGCATCTCGTCGCGGTCGGCGAAATAGGAGGGAACCGGATCGTTGTTGCCGTCGGAGTGGGTGGTGGACTGCGACGACGAGAACCCCAGCCCGCCGGCCTCCAGCGCCTCGTGCAGCAGCCGCACCATCTCGGCCACCTGTTCGGGAGAGGCCGCGTTGCCGGTTCCCTCGGCGCCCATGACGTAGCGGCGCAGCGCCGAGTGGCCCACTAGGAACCCGGCGTTCACGCCGATGCGCCCGTCCAGCGCATCCAGATACTCGGCGAAGCTCGACCAGCTCCACGGCAGGCCCTGCTCAAGCGCGGGAAGGGGCATCCCCTCCACCTTGGCCATCATCTGGCGGATGTAGTCGGCGTCGTCGGCCTTCAGCGGGGCCAGCGTGAACCCGCAGTTGCCGCCCAACACGGTGGTCACACCGTGCTCGTTGGAGGGAGAAGCCAGCGGATCCCAGAAAAGCTGGGCGTCGTAGTGGGTGTGGGCGTCGATGAAGCCCGGCGCCACCACCAGCCCATCGGCGTCGACTACCTGCGCCGCAGTCTCGTCAACCTCCCCGACGACGGTAATCCTCCCGCCGCTGATGCCCACATCGCCGGCAATGCCCGGCGATCCGGTGCCGTCCACAACGGTTCCGCCCTTGATGATCAAATCCAGCATGGCGACAGGCTAGTAGCGCATGACGCCATGATCCCCAGCAGGCTCTGGTCGCAGCGCCAAGAGTACGCTCCATCCATGCCGGAGATACCCAAGATCATCTCGGTGGACGACCACATAGTGGAACCGCCCACCCTGTGGACCGACCGCCTGCCCCGCAAGTACGCCGACGTCGGGCCCCGGGTCGTGCGGGAGAAGCTCTTCAAAGACCGGGCGATAATCAATCACATGCCGGAGTGGGTAGACAGCGATGTCGAGCGAACGATCGACTCCTGGCTCTATGAGGACCTCAAGCAACCGCTAATCCGGCTCAGCGCCGCGTCGGGCTACCCCAAGGAAGATCTCGGTCCTCAGCCGATCACCTACGACGACATCCTCCCCGGTTGCTGGCAAAAACAGGCCCGCCTCGATGACATGGACATCAATCACGTCGAAGCCGCCATGTGCTTTCCCATGTTCCCCCGGTTCTGCGGGCAGACATTCTTGGAGGCGGCCGACAAGGAACTGGCCCTGTTGTGCGTGCAGGCCTACAACGACTGGATGATCGAGGAGTGGTGTGCCGGCACCGACAGCCGGCTGATTCCCCTGCCGCTGATCCCGCTATGGGACCCGAACCTGGCCGCCGCCGAAGTCCGCCGCAACGCTGAGCGGGGGGCGCACGCCGTCTCGTTCAC